>JBBAUC010000095.1:0-11249 GCA_040398485.1 Roseomonas sp.
TTCTGGATATGATCATTCGGGCCATAGCCAAAATTCATATTGTTCTGGAAAGGAATACTGATCATTGACGCAACCGGGTTCTGTACGGCGCGCGCCAGTTCCTCCGCACTTCCAGCCGCGCCTGCTTGCGGTTCTTGCGCCAGTGCCTGACTGCCAAACGCCAGGATGGCAGCCATTGCTGCCATCCCAACTACCGCTCGGCGCCGCTTGACCGAACCCCAATCCCTGGCCCACCGGGCTTTCGGCATTAGTCCCTCCTGATCTGCCGCCGCGTCATTTCATCCTGCAGCGCTTGTAACGATGCTGGTGTGACGTACTTTCGCCAAGGTCCATCGTCAACCGCACGCCATTCGCCAAACCCTGCGCCACTTCGATTTCGGCGGTGACACGGTAAGAACGGTTGAGCAGACTCGGCGCCGACCTGGGCTTCTCCGGCCTTGGCAAAGGCGCCGCCCTGGCGGTACTGGCTGCCTGGGCCGAGCGCTTATCCCCTTGCTGGCCATCAAATCCGGGGAGGATTTTTCCCACCCATCTCTTTTTCCTTGCCTTGGGAAGTTTTTTCCCAGATAAGCCGGCCATGCGCAGTGTCGAAGAGATCATCGCCCTTTTGGGCGGGGCTGAAGCCGCGGCTGAACGCTGTGGCGTCGGCACGGAAGCCATCCGGAAATGGCGCCAATCCAAGGCCATTCCCACCAAACACTGGCCCGCCATTTTGGCCGCCACTGGCCTGACTTTGGCCGATATGACCAGCGCACCCAACACCGAGACCCCAAAACCGGAGCCCCTTCTCATGGCTGATACCGTCCCGGCCGGCGCCACCGCCTGCCTTGTCCTGGCTGATGGCAGCGTCTTTTGGGGTCGCGGCTTTGGCGCGGAAGGCAAGGCGGTGGCCGAAATTTGCTTCAACACGGGCATGACCGGCTATCAGGAAACCCTGACCGATCCTTCCTATGCCGGGCAGATCATCACCTTCACCTTCCCGCATATCGGCAATGTCGGCACCAATCAGGAAGACATCGAAGCCCTCACACCCGCCGCGCGCGGGCTGATTGTGAAGCAGGATGTGACGGAGCCTGCGAATTACCGCGCCACGCGGCATTTGCACGCCTGGCTGGTTTCCCACGGCGTTCCCGGCTTAGCCGGCATTGATACCCGCGCGCTGACTGCGCGCATCCGCGATGGCGGCCCGCCCAATGGCGTTTTGTGCCACCGCGTGGATGGGAAGTTTGATATCGCGGCGCTACGCGCTGAAGCCGCTGGCTGGCCGGGGCTGGAAGGCATGGACCTGGCGAAGGATGTGACCTGCCGGCAGAGTTATCGCTGGGATGAAACCGAATGGGCCTGGCCCACCGGCTTTGGCCGCCAAACCGCGCCGAAATACCGCGTTGTCGCGATGGATTACGGCGCCAAGCGCAATATCCTGCGCTGCCTGGCTTCCGCCGGCTGCGATGTGGTGGTGCTGCCCGCGACTGCCTCAGCCGAGGATATTTTCGCGCAAAAGCCGGATGGCGTTTTCCTGTCGAACGGTCCGGGTGATCCGGCGGCGACGGGTACTTACGCGGTGCCCGCCATTCGCGCCGTGCTGGACAAGAAACTACCGATTTTCGGCATTTGTCTTGGCCATCAATTGCTGTCGCTGGCGCTTGGTGCGCGCACCTACAAGCTGGCGCGCGGGCATCGCGGCGCCAATCAGCCGGTGAAGGATCTCACCACCGGCAAGGTCGAAATCACCAGCCAGAATCACGGCTTTGCCGTGGACCCGGAAAGCCTGCCGGGCAATGCGAAGGTCACGCATATCTCTCTGTTCGATGGCACGAATGAAGGCGTGGCGGCCACCGATCGCCCGGCCTTTTCAGTGCAATACCACCCGGAAGCGAGCCCCGGCCCTTCCGACAGCCATTATCTGTTTCATCGCTTCGTTGAAATGATCGAAAGGGCCAAGGCATGAACAAGATGTTTGATCTGACCGGCCGTGTTGCGCTGGTAACTGGCGGCAATGGCGGCATTGGGCTTGGCATGGCAACGGGCCTGGCGAAAGCCGGTGCCACCGTGATGGTGGCCGGCCGCAATGCCGCGAAGAATGACGCAGCAGTGGCGGGTTTGCGCGCGCTGGGCGCCAAGGCGGAAAGCATCGCGGTGGATGTGACCGACCCTGCATCCATTACCGCCATGGTGGAAGAAACCGCCAAGCGCCTCGGCCGTTTGGATATTCTGGTGAACAACGCGGGCACCAATATCCGCAACCGGCCCGAGACCTATAAGCTGGAAGACTGGCACACCATCATCAATACCAACCTGACCAGCGGCATGTTGGCGTCCCAAGCGGCCTATCCGTATTTGAAGGCGCATGGCTGCGGGCGCGTGATCAATAACGGGTCCATGCTGTCCATCTTCGGCCTGCCTTTGCATGTGGCTTACGGCGCTTCCAAGGGCGGCGTGGTGCAGATGACGAAATCCACCGCCGTCGCCTGGGCGGCCGATGGCATTACGGTGAATGTGATTTTGCCGGGCTGGATTGATACGGACCTGACGCGCAAGGCGCGGCAGGATATGGCCGGGCTGAATGATAATGTGCTGGCGCGCACGCCTTCCAAGCGCTGGGGTGAGCCTGGGGATTTTGAGGGGGTGGCTGCCTTCCTCGCTTCCGATGCCGCGGCCTTCATCACCGGGGTCGCGATTCCGGTGGATGGTGGGTATTCGGTGCAGGGGTGATATGCCCACCCTCGAAACCCTGCTGATTTTTGCTGCCCTTTCCCTCGGCCTGGCTGCGACGCCGGGGCCGAATATGCTGTACCTTGTCTCGCGTTCCTTGGCGCAGGGTGTTGGCGCTGGCATGATTTCGCTGATCGGCTGCCAATGCGGATCGCTGTTCATCATGCTCTGCGCGGCAGCCGGCATCACGGCCGCACTTTTCGCCATTCCCTATGCCTGGGATGTGCTGCGCATTGGTGGCGCGGCTTATCTTGCCTTCCTCGCCTGGCAATGCCTCCGCCCCGGTGGGCAGCCGATTTTCACCGCACGCCCCATGCCACGCGAACCAGCATCGCGCCTGTTCGGTGTTGGCTTCGCCACAGCCGCGCTCAATCCGAAAGTCGCGATTTTCTATGTGGCGGTGTTGCCACCCTTCATTGATCCCGCGCTTGGTGATGTTTTTCTGCAAAGCATCACGCTTGGCGCGGTGCAGATCGCCATCGCCATCATCTTCGATGGCTTGTTGATTTACGGCGCCGCCGGGGTTTCGCGCTTCCTCAGCGAAAACCCCACTTGGATGGCCGCACAGCGTTGGATTTTGGGGGGCGCGCTTGTGCTGATTGCGATCAAGCTCGCCACCGAAAGCCGCGCATGAAACCCCTTCTCACCCTGCTGCAAAACCCAAGGCCCTGAACCATGCCGAAGCGCACTGACATTAAATCCATCATGATCATCGGCGCCGGGCCGATCGTCATCGGCCAGGCCTGCGAATTCGATTATTCCGGCGCGCAAGCCTGCAAGGCACTGCGGGCTGAGGGCTATCGCGTCATTCTGGTCAATTCCAACCCGGCCACGATCATGACCGATCCGGGGCTGGCCGATGCCACCTATATCGAACCCATCACGGTCGAGATTGTCGAGAAAATCATCGCCAAGGAACGGCCCGATGCTTTGCTGCCCACCATGGGCGGACAGACTGCGCTGAATACCTCGCTCAAGCTCGCGGAAGCGGGCATTTTGGAAAAATACGGCTGTGAATTGATCGGCGCCAAGGCCGAGGTGATTGATAAGGCCGAAGACCGGCAGAAATTCCGCAATGCCATGACCAAAATCGGCATTGAAAGCCCGAAAAGCGAAATCGCGCACACCATGCCCGAAGCCTGGGATGCGCTGAAAATTGTGGGGCTGCCTTGCGTTATTCGCCCTTCCTTCACGCTTGGCGGTACGGGTGGCGGCATTGCCTATAACCGGGAAGAATTCGAACAAATCGTATCCTCGGGCCTGGCTGCTTCCATGACCAGTGAAGTGCTGGTGGAAGAAAGCGTGCTGGGCTGGAAAGAGTTTGAAATGGAAGTGGTCCGCGACTGCGCGGATAATTGCATCATCATCTGTTCCATCGAAAATCTGGATGCGATGGGCGTGCATACCGGGGATTCCGTCACCATCGCCCCCGCGCTGACGCTGACCGATAAGGAATATCAGCGCATGCGCGATGCCTCCATCGCGTGTCTGCGTGAAATCGGCGTGGATACCGGCGGGTCCAATGTGCAATTCGGGATCAACCCTGCCGATGGGCGCATGGTGATCATTGAAATGAACCCGCGCGTGTCGCGTTCTTCCGCGCTCGCTTCCAAGGCCACGGGCTTTCCCATCGCCAAGGTCGCGGCGAAGCTCGCCGTTGGCTATACGCTTGATGAATTGGCGAATGACATCACCAAGGTCACGCCGGCTAGTTTTGAGCCCACCATTGATTATGTGGTGGTGAAAATCCCGCGCTTCACCTTTGAAAAATTCCCCGGCACGCCGGCCACCCTCACCACCTCCATGAAATCAGTGGGGGAGACGATGGCGATTGGTCGTTCCTTCGCGGAAGCCATGCAAAAGGGCCTGCGCGGGCTGGAGATTGGATATTCCGGGTTGGATGAAGTGCCCATTCCCGGCGATGGCAGCCCGCAGGCTTTCCATGCAGCACTCGCAACCCCGCAGCCTGATCGCATTCTGATTGCGGCGCAGGCCATGCGCGCGGGCATGAGCGTGGAAGCGATTCACGAAGCCTGCAAATTCGACCCCTGGTTCCTGCGTGAGATTGAAAAACTGGTGCACACTGAGGCCGATATCCGCAGCAATGGCCTGCCGCGTGACGCCACCGCGCTGCGGAGCATCAAGGCCATGGGCTTTGCCGATAAGCGGCTGGCAGTGCTCACCGGCAGCACCGAAGCTGATGTGGCCGCCTTCCGCACCAAGCTCGGCGTGATGCCGGTCTATAAGCGGATTGATACCTGCGCGGCGGAATTCGCATCTGAGACGCCTTATATGTTTTCCACTTATGAAGGCGGTTTCGGCACGCCCGTATGCGAAAGCCGCCCCACTGCGCGGCAGAAAATCATCATCCTGGGTGGCGGGCCGAACCGCATCGGCCAGGGCATTGAATTTGATTATTGCTGCGTTCATGCGGCTTACGCGCTGAAGGAAGCGGGGTTTGAGACCATTATGGTCAATTGCAACCCTGAAACAGTCAGCACGGATTACGACACGTCGGATCGGCTCTATTTCGAACCGCTGACGGCGGAAGATGTGATTTCGCTGATCCGCAAGGAACAGGAATCCGGCGAATTGCTCGGCTGCATTGTGCAATATGGCGGGCAGACGCCGCTCAAACTCAGCCAGGCTTTGCACAAGGCGGGCATCCCGATCCTCGGCACAAGCGCAGAAGCCATTGATATCGCCGAAGACCGTGAACGTTTTCAGCAATTGCTGAAGGGGCTTGGGCTGAAGCAGCCACGCAACGGCATAGTGCGCACGCTGGAAGAAGCGGCCGATGAGGCGGAGCGCATCGGCTACCCCGTTGTGGTGCGCCCTTCTTATGTGCTGGGCGGGCGCGCGATGGAAATTGCCTATAACCGCGAACAGCTTATGCGCTTTGGCGCGGAGGCTGTGAAAGTTTCCGGCGAAAACCCCATCCTGATTGACCAATATCTGGTGGATGCGATTGAAGTGGATGTGGATTGCATCGCGGATAAGGATGGCAATGTGCATGTCGCCGGCGTGATGGAACATATCGAAGAAGCCGGCATTCATTCCGGCGATTCCGCCTGCTCGCTGCCGCCCTATTCCCTGCCGCCCGCCATTGTCACTGAATTGAAGGCGGAAACCGTGGCCATGGCCCGAGCACTGAAAGTGCAAGGGCTGATGAATGTGCAATACGCGGTGAAGGATGGCGAAATCTATGTGCTGGAAGTAAATCCACGCGCATCGCGCACCGTGCCCTTCGTTGCCAAGGCGACCGGGGTGGAAGTCGCCAAGATCGGCGCGCGCGTCATGGCCGGCGCCCGCCTGGCCGAATTCAAACTGGATGATGACGCCATCTACCGCCATGTAGCAGTCAAGGAAGCGGTCTTCCCCTTCAACCGCTTCCCCAATGTGGATGTGATCCTGGGCCCGGAGATGAAATCAACCGGGGAAGTCATGGGGCTTGATGTTTCTTTTGAGCGCGCCTTCCTGAAATCCCAGCTTGGCGCCGGGGTGAAGCTGCCGGAAGCCGGCACCGCCTTCATCTCCGTCAAGGAATCAGACAAGGGTGCGGCGGTGACGCTGGCCCGCCGCCTTGCCGAAATGGGCTTCCGCGTGGTGGCGACGCGCGGCACCGCGGCGCGCATCCGCGAAGCCGGCTTTGCCTGTGAAGTGGTAAACAAGGTGCTGGAAGGCCGCCCCCATTGTGTGGACGCGATCAAGTCCGGCGACATTCAACTGGTGATCAATACCACCGGGGGCGGGCAGTCGGTTTCCGATAGCTTCGATATCCGCCGCAGCGCACTTACCCAGGGGGTGCCGCATTACACCACCCTGGCCGGTGCCCGGGCCGCCGTGCATGCCATTGCGGCTTTACGCGCGGGAACCCTTGATGTTGCGCCCCTTCAGTCATACTTTGAGAAATCGTTTTGATGACGGGGGCCGTTGAACGCGGCCCCTTAATCATTTCCGGCTGGCATAACCCGGTCGGAGAGAGCCAAGGAAGTATTGCCGTGCAAAAGTTCCCAATGACCGCCGAGGGCCTCGCGCGCTTGGAGGAGGAACTAAAGCAGTTGAAATCGGAAGAACGCCCCGCGATCATTCGGGCGATTGCGGAAGCGCGCGCGCATGGCGACCTCTCCGAAAACGCCGAATACCACGCGGCGCGCGAACGCCAATCCTTCATTGAAGGCCGCATCGCGGAGCTGGAATCGGTGATCCCTTCAGTTGAAGTTATTGATTCCAAAAGGCTTACCGGGGACCAGGTGCGCTTTGGCGCCTATGTCACCATCGTTGACGAAGAATCCGACGACGAGAAAAACTATCGTATCGTCGGCCAATACGAAGCCGATATGAAGAACGGGTCCATCTCGGTCTCCTCACCGCTCGCCAAGGCATTGATGGGGCGGAAGGTGGGGGATTCAGTGGAAGTGCCCGCCCCCGGCGGTTCCCGTTCGGTCGAAATCACCGCCGTTCGCTTCGTCTAAATCTTCGTCTAAATAAGGCCATCCCCATGCCGATGCGCGCGGCGCAGGCCGAAGGCCGCGCCATTACCCTGGCCGATATCCGCGCCGCCGCCGGGCGTATCTCGGGCGCCGTATTGCGCACCCCAACGCTCGAAAGCCAGGCGGTCTCCCGCGCAACCGGGGCCAGGGTGTTTCTGAAGCTGGATAACCTCCAGGCCACAGGTGCCTTCAAAGAAAGGGGCGCGGCCAATCGTCTGGCGCTGCTGACCGCGCGGGAAAGGGCTGCCGGAGTCATCGCCATGTCGGCCGGCAACCACGCCCAGGCCGTGGCACGCCATGCCTCACTCGCCGGCATCGCCGCCACCATCGTCATGCCGAAATTCACCCCGGCCACGAAAGTGACGCGCACGGAAGCCTGGGGAGCGCGGGTTGTGCTGCATGGCACGACGCTCGCCGAGGCCGCCGCCCATGCCCATGCGCTAGCGGCTGCCGAGGGCCTGGTCTTCATCCACCCCTATGACGATGTTGCGGTGATCGCCGGCCAAGGCACGGCCGCGCTTGAAATGCTGGAAGACGCGCCCGCCATTGAAGCGTTGGTGATCCCGGTCGGCGGCGGCGGGCTTTGCGCCGGGGCCGCCATAGCCGCCGCAGAACTCCGCCCCGGCATGCCGGTTTTCGGGGTGGAGGTAGAATTCTACCCCGCCATGGCGCAGCGCCTGGCCGGCAAGCCCGTGCAAGTCGGCGGGCCAACCATCGCGGAAGGCATCGCGGTGCGCGATGTGGGTGAGGCGCCCCTCGCCATCCTGAAACGCCTCGGCACCGAAGTGCTGGTTGTGCCGGAACGCGCGGTGGAACAGGCGATCGTGCTTTTAGCCGAAGGCGCCAAGGTACTGGCTGAGGGCGCTGGCGCTGCCGGCCTCGCCGCCATCCTGGCTTTCCCGGAACGCTTCGCGGGCAAGACCGTGGGCACCATTGTCTGCGGCGGGAATATTGACCCGCGCATTCTGGCGAATGTGCTGCTCCGCGAACTACTCCGCGATGGCCGCATCCTGCGCCTGCACCTGGACATCCCAGACCGCCCCGGCGTGCTGGCCGATATCGCAACCCGCGTGGCAGCCGCCGGCGGCAATGTGATCGAAGTCAGCCACCAGCGCCTTTTCGCGGCACCCAGCGTGCAAAGCGCAGAATTGGAACTGATGATCGAAGTGCGCGACACCGCCCAAGGGGATGCGATTATCGCGGCGCTTGAAGCGGGGGATTATGTCGTAAGAAGGGGGTAAGAGCGAGGCTCTGCCTCGCGCTCAGCCGGGGTGGCCGTGCCACCCCGGACCCCGCCAATACTAAAGACACCTTGCCCAACATGCGGGCTGGACGCAGTGTCTCCCAATCAAGGGAACGCGAACATGGAACTCAGAGGCAAAGTCGCACTCGTCACAGGCGGGAATGGCGGGCTCGGGCAACGCATCTGCCACGCGCTTGCACGCGAAGGCGTGCATATCGCCGTCATGTACGCGCAAAGCAAAGACCAGGCGGAAGGCGTGGCACGAGACCTTGTTAGCCAATACCAAATCAACGCGGCTGCCTTTGGCTGCGACATTACCGATGGCGCGGCAGTCGAAAACCTTGTCGCGGCCGTCACGGCACGCTTCGGGCAACTCGATATCCTGATCAACGACGCAGCCTTCAATAAATCCGTGCCCTTCCAGGATTTGGACAGCCTGACTGTCGAACTCTGGGAGAAAATCATGGCGGTGAATCTCACGGGACCCATGCGGCTGATCAAGGCGGCAGCACCCGCGCTGAAGGCCAGCGGCGCAGGGCGGATCGTCAATATCTCCTCAGTCGCAGGGCTGGGGCCGACCGGGTCCTCCATCGCCTATGCGGTGTCCAAGGCGGGCCTCATCCACCTCACGCGCTGCATGGCCGTGGCATTGGCGCCGGAAACCCTGGTGAACTGCGTCGCCCCCGGCCTGCTGGAAGGCACCCGCGCCACCGCCAACCTGCGGCCCGAACAGATCGAACGCTCCGCCGCAACATCGCTGCTGCATAAGGCCGCCGATAAGGATGATTGCGCCGATATGGTGGTGACCATGTGCCGGACAGAAACCATGACCGGCCAAACCATCGTGATTGACGCGGGGCGGATTTTTCACTGAAGGTGTATCAGGCAGGCGTGGATAGTTCTGGGTTGCTTTTCGTCAGATGTTTCTCTACCTGTGGTTGCATCATTCCTAGCCTGGGAGAAACCCCATGCCCCGCCTCGCCCCCTTGCTCGCCCTGCCAATCCTGCTCGGCTGCGCTTCCGCCACCCAGACCTATGCGCCGGATGGTCGCGCCGCGCATGCAGTGGATTGCGGAGGGTTGATGCGCGATTGGGGGGCCTGCATGGAACGTGCTGGGGAGATTTGCGGCGCCAAGGGCTATGACGTGCTGGCCCGCGATACGGATCGCAACCGCTCCGGTGGCTATTCCCGCCGCGGTTCTGCCGGCGGGGGCTTCGCCGCCACCACCCATACCCGCAACATGCTGATCTCCTGCCGCGGCACGCAGCAGGCGCGGGAGGGTTAAACGGTGCGCCGTCAGCGGTGCCTTTATGGCGCGCTGATCAGCAGCCGATTGGTCTTTTCAAGCGCCGCTACCAGCGCCTGGAATTCGCGCGTGAAAACGTCCCGCGCTGTGCCATTCTGCGCCAGATCATCGCCAATCTCGCCAATGCAACGCTTGCCATCAATGCGCGACAGGATCGCGCTTGCCAAACGCGGCAAAGGCACCGGAACGGTCAGGCCATCAAAGCTCACGCGCAGCACGCCATCGCGCGGCAGGCCGGCCGCGAGCTTTGCGCCATCCAATTCACGCAGGCACGGAATGGCGGCGGGATCATCCCAAGGCGCGGTGATCGCGGGCGCCTCGGCACGCACGCAATAGGCGATGTGTACGCCCATATTGCCGGTGATCGCCTCGGCCAAGGCAGCGCGCTGCACCACATCCATCGCCTCAATGCGCGGGCGCAGCTTGGGGTCGGAAAGATAGGAAAGCGGGTCGTAACGCAGCGGCTCCACCAGACACACAATGCGCAAACCCGCCGCCTGGATCAGCGCATTGAAGGCAGGCACCGTGAAGGCAACATCGCGCGGATTCAAAAGCAAATCATAAAGCCCGGCATCGCCGCCCTTTTCGTGATCCGTGATCCAGGGATTGCGGCGCAACCAGGCGGTTTCCGGCATTTGCCGCCAAAGGCGCTTCGCCACCTCCACCCGCGCTGCCGGGGATTCATCGGGCGGTGCCAGCAGGCGCAGCGCATCCTGCGCCATGTAAACCCCGGTACGGCCATGCGGTGCATAGACCATGAGCCCCAAGCCACCGCCCGGTGCCAATACGGAAACCAGTGCCTTCAAACCCTCCAGCGGATCAGGCAAGTGATGCAGCACGCCACAGCAATCAATGTAATCGAAAGGCCCAAGCCCGCTGCCCGGCAGGTCCAGCAAAGACCCTTCCTGGAAAATCACATTGCCGAGCTTGCGCGCCGCAACCCGCGCTTCCGCCACGCGCCGCGCAGCGGCGGAACGGTCGAGCCAGGTCACATTCCCCGCACGCCCGGCATTCGTCATTTGCTGGGCCAGCATCACCGTCGCATCGCCGCTGCCACCCCCGGCGACCAGGGCGCGCAAGGGCTGGTTCGCGGGGCGGCGGGCGCCGAAAATCCAATGATCCACTTCGCGCAAATGGCTCGGGCTGCCGATGATCAGGCGCTTGGCCTCATCCCGCGGGTCCCGCTGGGGGTAGGGATAGGCATCATATTGCGCGGCAAGCGCGGCATCGGCGGCGTCTTTCATGGCGCCTATCTACCAAGCCCAGGGAAAGCCGAAAGCCTCATTACGCTTCACGCGCCGGCAATTCTTGAGCAATTCCATTCTAGATTCCGGTTATTGCTCTTCTACCGCCGATTGCCGCGCATAATGCGCTACCGCAAAGCCCCCGCGGGCTTGGGCGATGCGCCTGCGGCATTGCCCGCCGAACGCCCGGCATCTACCGGCAGGGTCTGGCCCGTGATCCAGCGCGCGGCAGGTGAGGCCAAAAAGCACG
>JBBAUC010000096.1:0-11188 GCA_040398485.1 Roseomonas sp.
AAGGCCGCGCCTGGATCGGAAGAAATCCGCGGCGGCGGCCCTAGCGTGTTTTTTCTATTTGCCACGCAATCAATGCCCCAGCCGCTCTACCAATATCTGCGCCATCACAAACTCAAAAGGCACCGGATCGGCGCAAGAAATCTCCATCTGCCAAGTCTGCGCGCAGCCCATACCGCCAAAGGCTTGAACCATACTTTCGGTTGCTGGCAGACCCATGGATTTCCAGACCCATCGCGTCCAAATGTCATTGTCGCGGCGCATTCGGACACCAAAACGCGCGGTCTGTGTCACCTGCGGTTCATCGGCTGCAATCCGCGGCCGCCCGTCCTCCGTCACGCGCACAAATCCATCTTCGGAAACGCGAAGGATTCCGCCCTCCGAAAGAGTGAAGGCAAAGTCATTCCCGGCCATGCGAAGCCGCACCCGCACATCATCAAGCCGGGATGGGCCAAATTCATCCACATGGGCGCTACGGATAAGGCAGCGCATGGGGGCGGCAAGATTCTCGTAATAGGTAGGGTCCAATTCCGCGATGCCGTCCTGCACCCCGACAAACACCCGGCCCCAAGCTTCCTCCACGGACCAGCCGGGCCAGCGCGCGTAGCCCCCGGTTGCGCGGTCATAGCCCCACAAAAAGGACCAGCGCCCGCGGTTCATGTCCAGCAGCAGTGTGATTCCGCGAGTATCGTAGCCCGGCGCGCTGGCATTCGGGGCTTGCAGAATGATGAATCGCTGGCCCTTGATAGACAAGCTATCTGCCCATGCGTCCGTCCAGTCGTCTATGTTCTGCAAGGTAAGCGCGATGTCGTCGCTTTGGGTGCGCGTCACCTGCGCCTGGAAGCGCACAAACTCAGCAGACTGATTGACCCCAAAGGTGCCCACCTTGTCCGTGACCAACGTATAGGGGTAGGCCAAGCCGTCGCCGGTAATCCACCGCCGAAAAAAAGGCCGGTCGCCGGACGCCAGCGTTTCAAACTGCTCAACGCTCTCCGGGCCGGCAAGCAGCAATTCGTTGTAGGGCGTGACCGCAGCCGCGACCAGATCATCGGGCTTGCCCTCGGCGGTGAATACCGAAAGATCGTCCCACACGTCATAGCCGCCTGGCTCGCTGTACCGGAAGCGCCCGCTATAGGGTTCAATCGCCACCAGATAGCCGTCAATCCAAGCCACATGCGTTGAATTTGGCGCGTCGGCAGAAAGCAGCCGCGTTGCCCCGGAATCCAGCGCCACAAGCGGCCCTCCCGCCGCCATGACAAGGCTTTCCTCGGTTGCGGCAAAGGTTGGTCGCCCGCCACCCGAAAGGGGGGTGCCGGTCACGTTCTGGCCTTGAGCGTTGCGCCCAATGCGCCAGACCTGACCAGACTGGCCCACGGCCACCAAATCGCCGCGCCACCACTTGAGCGTGATCCGCCCCTGGCCCGGCAAAGCCATCCAGGGCCGCAAGCCAGGAAACCGCGACCAGCCACCTGACCTATTGCTGTATAGGTTCTCTGCCACTGCCACGCGGCGGCGCAAGATCGCCTCATCGGCATTGGTGAACATGGCTTCTTCCCAGGGGAAGTTTGCCCATTGAGCCATTACCGCAGGCCCGCCATGAGGAAATCAACCATCATTTCCCATTCAACCGTGTGGCCTGTTGCGCCAGTAATCATCACGCGGGCCAGCGCGCCGCTCGCGTCAACCGCCACCGCGTAACTGCCCAAAGACGCAGCCACGCCTGCCGCCGAAATCGCCAAGGTGGCATTGCTCGTAACAATGGCGCTTGCCGCCACTGCCGTCGGGCCTCCACTAAAAACTAGGCTTTCGCCGGTCTGGAACGTCCCCGCCACATCGCGCAGCGTCACCGTGCCGGCGGCGCCGGTTTGGGTGACGGCAATGATTTTGGCCGTGGCGCCCGATGTGGCGCCCGTCACCGTTGACCCCGCCGTAAGCGTCGTGCTGGCGCTGCTGAAATCCAAGGCTGCACCAGGGCGCGTCACCACGCCTTCCACCGCGCCGCTGGCATTGTCGGTGCCATTCATGCGCCGGCCAACCAAATCCGCCCTGATGCGCACCGCATCACCAGGCGGAACCTCAATCTGCCAAGCGGCGGTTGCCGTGTTGTTCGTCGTCGTCAAGCGGAACCGCCCGCGCCGATTGCTCTTAATGCGCGCAAGGCGCTCAACCGCACCCGTCTGTTGCACCGCCGCATTTTCAAAGCAGTCGCGGAAGATGATGGGCTCGGCCGGCACCGAGGCAATGAGCGACACGCCAAGCAGTTCGGTATTGTCAAACACTACGGCGCGGCATTCGCCATTGAAGCGGATCTCGCCGCCATCCATCCGCCCGCCCAGCACCCGCACCGATCGGCTGGTATTCACCGCCTTGTTGACCGGGTTTGCTCCATCTTCAATTCTGAGGTTGCCCAGGTTCCCACGCCAGAAGCAGGACGGGAACATGATGCTCCGCCCGCCCGTAATCGTCACCGCATCTGCGGCATTGGCATCGAAATACACCTGCTCAAACACCAGATTTTGCGCTTCAGCATCTACGCCCTCAACCACCAAGCCGGCATTGATGCAGGACGCGACCGACCCGCCGCGCCATTCCAGGGACCGAAGGGCTGCCCCGCCTTGCCCCGGCAGCAATTCGCCCACGAGATAGGCGCCCCGGGTGCAAGCCGACACATGCAATTCTTCAAAAGCCACGCCGTCACCGCCTGATATGTGCAGCCCGGTCGCAAAACTGCTGACAGCCACATTGCGCAGCGCCAGATTGGCTTTGTTGATAGCGCGGATGCCGACCGAGTTTGTCACCGCATTGACCCCGTTTAGGGTCAAATCTTCCAGCCCGGCATTGGCCCCGGCCATGGTCACAACCGCCTGGCCCTGAGTGCTGCGCAATTCGGTCGTGCCGCGCCCAGCGCCGCGCAGGCGAACCCCCTGCGGCAGCGATAGCGCTGTCACGTCGAAGATACCTTTGGGCACCCCCACCACGCCACCACCATCAGCCGCAGCGGCCGCAATAGCTAACGTCAGAACCGTCGTGTTGTTGGACGGAGACCCAAAAACAAGTGGGCCAAAATTAAGCGCCGAAATTGTATCATCCAGCACTGATCGAAGGCTTCTGACTACGCCGCCCGGCCGCACCGATGTCACTGTAGCGAGCGACACATCGGCGGCAGCAAGCGAGGCCAGCGGCACCTGCTGAATGCCCGTGGCGCCCTCGTCGTTGATGATTACCTGATAAGGGACGCCTACATAGATCGGATTGGGAAACCGCCCGTAAGTGCGCCCGCTGCCATCGGTAAAGGTTCCCAGCACTTGCGGATTAGCAGCAGGGACCGAAAGCAAAGGATCGGTATAGACCGAGGCGAGCGTGGTTGTGCCCGCGACGATAATTTCAACAATGGCGCCCGCATAGCCTGGTTGCCAAATGTCAAATTCCGCGACGCGGAGAAACTGCGGCATGGCTTTTGATCCTTTGCTCAGGTCTTAATGCAATAATAGACAGCGACGTTTCTCGGGCGCGTTTCGGCGCCACCAGAATTGTTGATGGTGATCCCTGTGTTTGAGCCAGCCGTGTTTGTCGTTCCAGATGAATAGCCGGCACTTCCACCTGCGCCAAAATTTCCATCATTCGCAACGCCAATAGTTGAGTGAGCATGGCTTGGATCATTGATGCTGTGATTGTGCGACTTAAACGCATCATCCTCATACGATGCAAAAACCCGATTGGGGTTTAGCCCGCGCCCGGCATCAACCCCTCGCAAAAACACACCGCGGTAATCCGGCAGGTTGAAGGTGGTCGTACCATTCCCGGCGCCGTGCCAAGTGCCAATCGCCGAAAACAGTGCCGCATAGGTGGTGCGTGAAACCGCGCTACCATCACAGAACAACCAGCCCGTCGGCGCGCTGGGCATACCAAACGCAGCTACCTTGCCAGGTGGGCTTGCTAAAGGCACGGCTGCGACTACGGCTGAGGCTACGGCTGCGGCTATGGCTGCATCCACATAACCTTTGCGCGTGGCTTCGTTGCTGGAAACCGGGTCACTGGCCGGAATTATTAGCGGGCCTGTCATCGTGTCGCCAGAACGACTCACCTTCAAATCAACACGCGCATCAACATAAGACTTGCGCGCTGCCTCGTTGGGCGCCACTGGATCAAAGCCCGGCAGCAGCAAAGCGCCCAACATCGTGTCACCGCCGCGATTGGTGGCCTGAATATCACCCCTAACCTGCTCGGCTGTTCGCGCCTCTATGCCAGAGCCTCCGGCGTTGACCCGCAAGAACGCGCTTGATGGCGTTATTGGAATAACGGTGCCAAGCACATCGTCGGCCAGCGCGTCAGTTAGGGAATCGGCGTCAATTTCTTCCTCTAGCAAGCCGGCCGCCAAGTCATCCAAGAATGAATTGCTGACATGGCCATTGATCACAATGAAGGTAGATGGCCCGGCCGGATCGCGCACCCGCTCCCCCGGGTAATATAGCGTGGAGGCCGACCAAATGCCGCGCCAGCGTACTAAAATTCCCGAAACACCCAAGGTTTCTGAGGCGCCTCCTGCCGTGGTGACAACCATAACCACCGGCTTTTCGACATAAACCGGACCAGGAAACTTGCCTTCGCTATCAAGCGCAATCGGGTTTGGCCGCAGCGTTGCCCCCACCGGCCCGGCAAACAGCGTCGCTACGGTGGCCGTTTGCTGGAGGTTTGCATTAACCTCATACACAGCGACAAAAGCTGCCGCATAATATGGGTTCTTGAGAGCAAAGTCGGTTAGAAGCGCGCGCAGCATGTTCGGCCTTCCTCAGAAATCGTTGTAGGCAATTCGGCGCGGTTGCCCGGCCTGCTCTTGCCCGTCGTAATCTTCAAGATCGCGCAGCAATTCCGCCGCCCGCAGCTTGTGTTCGGCAACCTCAGCCGCAGGCAGCTTGCGCACCGGCCCGTTGCCAATCTCGTAGGCCAAGGCCGTAATGAGGTAGAGGTTCCATGTCTGGCGCAGGTCGGGCAGTTCTGCGTTCATCTGCCCCTGGCGCATGTCGGTGGAAAACCGCTGGAACGTCACGGCTAGGGTAAAGCGAGGATTGTCGGGCGGTGTCGGCCACACATGCAGCACCGGATCATCTGTCCGATCCACATAGACCATAGCAGGCACATCGCTCTCGCTGGGCTGGCGCGCGTCCCATTCGTCGCGCCGGGCAATCGTCACCTGGCTTTTCTGGCCCGATTGCGTGTCGGTTGCCCACACGTCCACCACATGCTGAACGCCCGTCAGGGCGCCCAGGCCAGCCGCCAACGGGTATGCAGACTGGCCCGCAAGCAGGGTAAGCGTGGCCGTCTGAGGAATCAGCCACCAAGTCCGGCGCCGCGCTGCCACATGCCCCACAATCAAGTCTAGCCAATGGCGCGCTTCTTCGGTTTCCACCTGGCGCGCGCCATCGTCATTGATTGAATAGGAGCCAATCTTGCGAAGCGCCCGCTCGCAAATCTGGCCAATGGTCAGCGCGCCGGCCATGGCCTATCAGGCGCCCATCGCAAGCGGATCGCGCTGCTGCCCGGTCAAGCCTGCCCGCGCAAGCGCATCCTGCGCGCCCATCATCTTCGCCACGGCTTCTTCCGGCAACCGGTCAGGATCATGGTCGGCATCGCTGGTCATGTCGCGGGCGCGTTGATCGCGCGGCATCTCAACCACCATGGGGGCCGTCTTGAGAAATTCCACCATAGCCGCCCGGTCGTCGGGGTTGACCTCATGGCCGCTTGGGCGGGCCACGCAGCGCGCAAACAGCGCTTCCGTGGTCAGTTCTTCGTAATTGGCCACCGCCTGGCCTTCACGCAGCACGATACCGCCCTTGGTCGCGCGCAGGGTGTCTTGGTCCGGCAAGGCCGCTTGCAGCCGCCCATGATCGTCCCACACCCGAAACGCCTTGTCCCGCAGGAACACGACCGCATGGGATCGCTGCATCGGCGTCTTGGCTTGGGCAGTAAGCTGGTAGAAAAACCCGGCCACCGGCTCATGGGTGCGCGGCGCGGTCTTGGCGTTGGTGTCCGACACGGACCATTGGCCATCAGCCACGCCATTGATGTTCTCAGACATGCTTTGGTCTTTCGGTTTGTTTCAGGGAAAGCGCGGCCTTGGCGCCGAAACGCCAAGGCCATCGCCGCAATCAGATGTGCGGCTTGATGTAGGGGAACAGCGCGAAGCACTGCGCCGTGACGGTGCCAGACGACGTTGTGACCGTGATCGTGCGGGCACTGGTCGCGCCAATGCCGTGCGTGTCCGGCGAATTGACCGCCGGCGTGGTGGCGAAGTTTTGCACCAGCAAAGCGCCAAGCGTCGGGGTGCCAGACACAGCCGGCGCAATGGTGCCGACCGCAGCCAAAGACATCGCATCCAGCAAGCCATCCGCATCGCCGCCGCTTTCCGAAGAAAGCAAGCCGACCTCAATGGTGCGGGTGGCTTCCAGCACGGTCACGCGCAGCGCCGCCGCAGGTGACAGCAGCGCACCGGCCGGGAATTGCAGGCCGGTTGTGATTTCCGATGCCGCGGTAAAGTCAGCCGCCGCAATCGGAATGATGGCCGTGTGGTTGACCTGATCCATGGAGTACGGGATTTCAGGATCGCCGCCCGGCCGCGCGCCACGGAAGACGAAAAACCCACCATCCGGCGCAAAACCGTAGATGTCCACGGTCGCAATGGTGTTCTCCGTCGCAAACCGCATATTGCCGCGCGTCAAGCTGATCGGATTGGCAATAGCCGCCCCCGTATCAGGATTGAAAAGCGAGGCTTTGCGGGCTGTGCCCGGCTGGCAGATAATCGCAGCACCGCCCGCGCTTGCCACCGGCATACCGCGCGCAAAGTCCTGGATCTGCAATTGGTAGATATAACGGGTTCCGCTCACGGGAAACCTCCTTTTAATCTGGAAAGGTTGAAGGGCTGGAAATGAAAAAGGCGCCGAGCCCACTCACGCGCGGGCTGACGCCTTTCTCAGATGATGGCCTTGCCTGATTAGGCGGCGGCCGCCGTGTACCAAGAAATGACACCGAAATCCTGACGGCTTCGGGCGTCAAAGACGGACTGGTATTGCGGCTTGAGCAGGCCGACCACGCGCCCGACGGACATACCAGGGCGATTGCCATAGTCTGTATTGTCGGATTCGTTGTATTCGGTCTCGCCAATGGTGGCGAAACCCATAGCCTGCGCCCCCATCAGAATTGCCTGGGCGCCATCAACCGTGCCGCCCGAGCCCCATTTGGAGCCGCCAGCAAGGCCGAAAGTCGTTGGCACTTTCTGATGGTCGTAGATCACCAAGCCCTCAACCACGGCGGTTGCGCCTTTGAACAGCGGGTTGCTGTCACCCCGGACGCCGGCGCGGCTGACAATGGTTTGATAGTTGGAGTCACGCCGCAGATCACGGCATTGCTCGGTGGAGAGCAGCACCGCGTAATAGTCCCGCCCACCAGAGCGGATCGGCTTGATGCGCTTGCGCTTGGCGGTCGTGAGCAGCCCGACAAGGCCGTTCCACGTCACCGTATCAGAGGTGGTGAGCGTCGCCACGGAGGTTGCCGCACCGGCAAAAGCCCGGCGACCAGTCGTAGGCGCAGCCACATCGGCGGCAAAGTTCAGCGACGGAAGCTGGCTGGTGCCGACCCGGCTGGAACCGTCCAGATTGGTGGCGTAGGAAATGCCGCAAATCGTGAGGAACATCAGTTCATCAAGCTTATCGGCCATCCAGAAGCCCAGCTTTTCGCGCCCGACCGTGCGGAAGCGAATCACCGTATCCTGCTCGGCCATCTTGCCGCGGGCGCGCACACCCTGACGGATTTGGTCAATGCGGATCTCGATGCTGTCATTCCACATCGCTTCCTCGTTGCCTTCGAGGATATTGTCGCCAACGGTCCCGTCAGAAGTGAGGTCGCCGACAAGCTGCATGACGCAGACCCGCCCACGTTCGGTTTCCGTCAGGGCCGTAATGCGCTGCACCGGGTTATTCATGCCGGTGCCGGTAAAGCCGTTGCTCATCCAGAAATTCTGGTCGCGCCCGGCCTGCCAAAGTTCTGCCCCCCAAACCCGCTTACGCGCGCTGGAAAGGGCGCCAAAATCGGTTGTCGCCATAGTGTGTTCTGCCTTTCGTTATCCTGTGAGGAGTCGTTGTCGGACAGTCGCGGGCAGGGCCATGATTTCTTCATCCGTCATTGACGCAATGCGCTGATCGGTGAAGACTTCGCCGTTGCCTGCTGTGCCCATGCTGTTTGTGTCAGGGGGCATATCGGCAGCCATTTCATGCTTCTTCAGCCGCGCCGTGGCTGCTTCAGACATTGCTGGTTTGCCGTGTGTGCCCCGGTTGTTGGGTTGCGTGTTTCCTTCAGAGGATGGCGGCAGTTGAACCCCCCACGCGGGGCCAAAGCCTACGGAAAGTTGAGCGACCGCCTCACGCAGCCTGCGGGTGTCGTTGGCCGATTGGGTAAACGGCCGCCCTTGTTGCTCCGCTTGGAAAACCGCCATATCGCGCAGCGCGTAAAGCTGCTCTGTGGACATGGCAGGCAGATACGGAAATTGCTGATCCAGTTGCTGCGCATGAGCAGCCAACATTGCCTCATCGGCCATGCTGGGCTGTGCCGCCTGGCGGTTGGCGGTTTCCTGCATACGCTGAAGATGCGCGGCTTGGATTTCATCCTCGCGCGCCATCCTGAAAGCCTCGTATTCGGCCAGGGTGATTTCGCCCTGGTCGTACCGCTTGGCTTCGGCTGTGATCGTTTCCCTAATCTGCTTGATCGCATCGGTAGGGGGTGTCGGCGCTGGTTGCGGCGTGGCTTGGTTTGGCGCTGGCGGCTGATTTGGTGCGCCCCCGCCTTTCACCACGCTTTCAAGTGCCTCGACCTTACCCTTGAAAAACTCGGCCTCATCCCTTGCGGCGCGCAGGTCGCGATTGAGCTTTGCAAACCGATCGTATGGGACCGCACTCGGCGCCCGCCCTGCCGGTGGTTCCGGCTCAACGCCCGCTTGGTCCTCGCCTTCCGGCGCGGCCTGGCCGCTGATGGGTGCTTCGTGCTGTTCTTGGGTTGCGCGTTCTTCGGCTTCTGCCGCGGCCAAGGCCGAGGCAAGATCCGCCGCATCAATGTCGGATGATTCCGGCTGGTTGGCCGGCGTACCGCCATCTTGCGGGCGCGCGTGTTCTACCGCTGGGGCGTCAGCCCCTTCGTTCATTTCCGGTGGCATAGATTTTCCTCTGTCCCCTGTGTCGGCGGAGAGTTCCGATCAAACGCCCGAACCTCGGCGGCAGGGCGGTCATATCGCTGACCGCGAGCGAACCCTTCAATGGCGCTGCTGGGCCAATGCCGCGCGCTGCGCCAGATTCACAATCTCTTTCTTGCTGGGATCAAGCCAGGAATTGCGCATGTGCCATTCGGCAATGCCCTTTTCGCTCAGGTGAACCAAATGCTCGGCCGTGTAGCTTTCCACTTGCGAGGGCTTGGCATCCACTTCAATCGCCACATGCACATCGCCGTCCTGATCGCGCCAGATCAATGACGCCTCCTGCCGGTCGGACCAGGCCACAACCCAATGACCGCCGTGATTGGCCTGGCGGTTCAGCGCCACAGCCACCTTGATCATCCACGCCACGATGTAATCAGGCGGCGCCGGCGTAGCTGCATCCGCGCCCATGGCAACGCCCCGGCCGTCTGAGAAGAAGATGGCTGCATACCACCCGGGCGATACCCACCGATCAAGCTGCCCCATCAGATCGGCAGTAACAATGAAATCGGGGACCGCGTGAACCCGATGGCCAACCTTCAGTTTCCGTGCCGGTGTAATCATGGCTTGCCGTCCCTATTGTGCCATTGGAACCGGGGCGCCCGGCTCCGGGCCGCTTGGCAATGACCCGCCATCAAGCCCCACGCGGCTGCCGCCAGGCCCAGGGCCAGCCGATTGCGGCGGCGCTCCGCTTTCCTCGCTGTCCATTTCAGGGCCGCCATTGTGGCCCATCATGCTTTGCGCCGCCCGCGCAGCCGCCAAGGACGCCTTCAGTTCTTCCTTGCGGTTCATGCTGGACGCATCAATCAGGAAGTCGTCAGGGATCGGCATACCCATCTGCTTCAGTGAGAGCAGTTCTTCAAACTGCGCCTCCATGAAGCTGCGGCTCATTGGCGTCTCGTCCACCGCCACGGCATAGGTGCCGAGCGTCACGTCATTGATGATCCCGGCCGCGGTGCGCTCGTTGATCATCATGGCAACCTGCGTGTTGCCCTGGCCCGTCGCCCGGATCACCCGCTTTTCCGTGTAAAAACCCTGGATCAATTCAAGGTGCTTGTGGCCAAGCAATTCCTTGGTGCGGCGGAAATGCGCCACATAATGCTCAAGGCCCACAATTGTCTGCTTCTGGCGCCGCTCAATGGCTGCGCCCGACATTACCGCCTGATCAATCATGCCAAGCGCGCTGTCATTGATGCCGGAGATTTTCTTCAGATCATCCTCGGCCTCTTGCTCAAGCTGCGACATGGCAACCGGCGTCACGCCAGGCTGGATTTGCTGCGGCGCCGGCAGGGTGCCGCCCTTCGTGTCAAATTCCAGTTGGAAGCCCGGGGTGCTGCCAAAGCGTTCCAGATTGGCTTTGCCCTGGGCGTCCAATGAGCCTTTTGGATAGGCCCACCCACCATTGGCGCTCCGGCCCACAATGTTCAGGCGGCTGCTGCGCCGCTTGTTCACTTCGTCCTGGGCGTCAAGCAGGTGTTCCACCATGCCCTGCGTCATGCCGCGCCTGAAATACGGGAAAAACCCCGTTAGGCTCATGGTGTCGTATTTGCTCCAGCGGTCGTACACGATCACATCACCGATCATGTGTGTGCAGCGAAGCCGCCGATCTAGGCGCTGCTGCACGATAACCGGCTGCCCGTTCTCCTTGGCCCAGGAGAGCGACTTGTCCACCCGTTCCTGATTCCAATGGTCCGGCACTGGTTTGGTGGACCCGGTTTCAAGGTCCACGAAAAACCACCGCTTGACCCGAACGTAATGCTCAATGTCCAAAAGCCGCACGTTGCGGCGGCTGGTGTCAATGAAATCATAGAAATAGTCGGAATAGACCGAGGATAAATCGCCGTCGGATTCCATGGCAAACCGCCGCATGGGGCTGGTTTCTTCCTGATAGCCCGATATGCCCGTTGGCATTCCGTTGGACACGCCGCCCGATTGCATGAACGGCCCGACGCGCTC
>JBBAUC010000097.1:0-11152 GCA_040398485.1 Roseomonas sp.
CACAATCCGGTCAATGCCGGGGGCCGAGCCACCAGGCGGCGGCGCGCCGTAGCGGAAGGCATTCAGCATGCCGCCGAAGCGATGCTCCACTTCCTCCGCCGGATAGCCTGCAATTTCAAAAGCGCGGATCATGATATCCGGGCGATGATTGCGGATGGCGCCTGAGGAAAGCTCAATCCCGTTGCAGACGATGTCGTATTGGAAAGCCTTGATGTCCAAGGGGTCCATGGAATTCAGCGCTTCCAGCCCGCCTTGCGGCATGGAGAAGGGGTTATGGCTGAATTCAATCTGGCCGGTGTCTTCATTCCGTTCATACATGGGGAAATCCGTGACCCAGCAGAAGCGGAAGGCGTTTTCTTCCAGAAGACCAAGATCGCGCCCCACACGATTGCGCACGGCGCCGGAGAATTTGCCGGCCTCCGCTGCCTTATTCGCCACAAAGAAAACGGCATCGCCCGCGCCGAGCCCGCAGGCAGCGGCAATGGCGGCCACACGATCAGCTTCCAGGTTCTTCGCAATCGGCCCCTTCGCGCCATCGGCATCCCAGGCGATGTAGCCAAGCCCGCCCTGGCCTTCCGCGCGCGCCCATTCATTCAGCCCATCAAAGAAGGACCGTGGACGCCCCGCCGCGCCCGGCGCCGGAATGGCACGCACCACACCGCCGGAAGCTGTCACCTTGGCAAACAAGCCAAAGCCGCCACCCGCGAAATGCGCGCTGACATCGCGTATCTTGATCGGATTACGCAAATCCGGCTTGTCCGAACCATATTCCAGCATCGCCTGCTGATACGGGATACGCGGGAAGGGCGCTGGCGTCACGGCGCGCGTCGTGCCCGACCAATCGGCGAATTCCTCAAAGACGCCAGCCAGCACGGGCTCAATCGCGGCGAAGACATCTTCCTGCGTCACAAAGGACATTTCGAAATCAAGCTGATAGAATTCGCCGGGTGAGCGATCCGCGCGCGACGCCTCATCACGGAAGCAGGGCGCGATTTGGAAGTAGCGATCAAACCCCGCCACCATACACAATTGCTTGAATTGCTGCGGCGCCTGCGGCAGCGCGTAGAATTTGCCTGGATGCAGTCGTGCCGGCACCAAGAAGTCCCGCGCGCCTTCGGGGCTTGAAGCCGTCAGGATCGGGGTCTGGAATTCCGTAAAACCCTGATCAATCATCCGCCGCCGGATCGATGAAATCACCTGGCTGCGCAGCATCAGATTGCGATGCTGCCGCTCCCGCCGCAGATCCAAAAAGCGATAGCGCAGGCGCAATTCTTCAGGGAATTCCGCCTCACCCGCCACCTGAATCGGCAGGACTTCGGCGGATGATTGCACTTCCACGTCACGCACGCGAAGTTCAATCGCGCCCGTTGGCAGCTTGGCATTCACCGTGCCGGCTTCGCGCGGCACCACATCGCCCGTGACCGTAATCACGCTTTCGGGGCGGAGTTCTTCCAGCAGCTTCAGCACGGGCGAACCCTGCGCCACCACGCATTGCGTCATGCCGTAATGATCGCGCAAATCAATGAACAGCAAGCTGCCATGGTCGCGCTTGCGGTGCACCCAGCCAGAAAGCCGCGCGGGGGAGCCGGCATCGGAAGCGCGGAGCGCGCCGCAATGATGGGTACGATAGGCATGCATGGCGAAAATTCATCCTAAGTGGCGGAAAGGCGGGGGAAAGCGCCCCAGGGAGGGATTTCTGTCAACCCCACCGCTTTCCCGGGGCCCTGCGCCCCTGTATGGAAACGGTTATGAACCGTCGCCATGCCGTCCCGGCAGCCGAACAAAGCCCCGCCCTGATCACCGATACCGGAAGCCTCGCCGCGCTTTGCGACAGGCTGAAGCATGAGCCCTTCGTCACCGTAGACACGGAATTCATGCGTGAACGCACCTATTGGCCAGAGCTCTGCCTGGTCCAATTGGCCGGCCAGCATGAGGTTGCGCTGGTGGATGCCCTGGCGCCGGGGCTTGATCTTGGCCCCCTCGGCGAATTGATGGCGCAGCCCCATGTCGTGAAGGTCTTCCACGCCGCCCGGCAGGATGTGGAAATTTTTCTGCTGAAATTCGGCGCCGTGCCCCACCCGATTTTCGATACGCAAATCGCCGCCATGGTGGCCGGTTTCGGGGATCAGGCGTCCTATGATTCGCTCTGCCGGTCGCTGGCTGGGGTGCAGATAGACAAGGCCCATCGCTTCAGCGATTGGTCCGCCCGGCCCTTATCCGATAGCCAATTGGCCTATGCGGCGGCGGATGTGACGCATTTGCGCAAGATTTTCGTCTCCCTCACGTTGCGCCTGGAACGGGAAGGGCGGATTGACTGGGTGGGGCAGGAAATGGGCGCGCTGGCGGACCCCGCGACCTATTTGACCGACCCCGATACGGCTTGGGAAAAGCTCCGCCCGCGCACCTCAAACCGGCGGTTTTTGGGCGTTTTGCGCGCCATTGCCGCCTGGCGGGAACGCGAAGCCCAGCGCATCAATATCCCGCGCCAACGGCTGGTGAAGGATGACACGCTGCTGGAGATCGCCGCCACCATGCCCGATAGCCCGGCGGAATTAGCCCGAGCGCGGGGCATTTCAGAGAATTTCTCCAAGGGCAAGTCCGGTGAGGGGCTGCTGGCGGCGATCCGTCAGGCCCGCGCTTTGCGCGAAGAAGAATTGCCGCAATTGCAGAAGGAAAAGGTCGGCCCGCCGCCCTCCCCTGCCCTTGTGGCGCTGCTGAAGGTGCTGCTGGCCGCGAAGTCCGAGGAGCATGATGTGGCGCCGCGGTTGCTCGCTTCCGGCGATGATCTGGAAAAGCTGGCCACCGGGCAGGAAGATGTGCCGGCGCTGCATGGTTGGCGGCGGGAAGTGTTTGGGGAAGCGGCGCTTGCGCTGCGTTCCGGGCAACTAGCGCTTGGGGTGGATGGCAGGCGCGTGAAGCTGATCCCGGCGGGTTAACCCGCTGGGTTCCAGTCAACGGGTTAACCCTGCGGGTTCCAGTCAAAAAGAATTATCGCGGCTGCCGCCAGGCCCAATACGCTGAACACCATGGACAGCATGGGCCAGGCATCGCGCGGGCCGCGCATGGCAATCACAGCATTGCCAACCAAGGATACCATCACCGCCGCAAGCGGCTGGGACCAATGCAATTCGCGGAACCCCCAGACAATCAGCGCGATCCAGGTGATGAACGCCGCGCGTGACAGCCATAGCCAGAAAGTGGACGCAGCTTCGGAAGCCGGGCGCATTTCCGGCGCCGGGCTTTTGGAATGAATGAAGGCGCCGATCGAAAGCAGCACCATGGCGGCGTAATACAGGGTCACAAGGCTTTCTTTGCCGCCCCTCCCGCCCGCCGGCAAGTGGCATTTTGTCGGCCAAGGTCGCCCTGCGCGTCATTCCGCGCTAACCCTGCGCCATGCCGGCCCAACCCCCCGCCCTGTTGCAGGTGCTGCCCGCGCTCCGCTCCGGGGGTGTGGAACGCGGCACGCTTGAGATTGCCGAGGCGCAGATTGCCGCAGGGTTTCGCGCCATTGTTGCCTCGGCGGGTGGGGAGATGGTGCCGGCCTTGGAAGCGCTGGGCGCCACGCACATCACCCTGCCGCTGACGGCCAAATCGCCCTTCGCCCTGTGGCGCAACGCGGCTTCACTCACGGCGCTGGCGCGGGCGGAAGGGGTGGCGCTGATCCATGCGCGTTCCCGTGCGCCGGCCTGGTCTGCGCTGATGGCGGCACGGCGCGCGGGGCAGCCCTTCGTCACCACCTATCACGGCGCGTATAATGAGGGCTTCCCCGGCAAGCGCCTCTATAATTCCGTGATGGCGCGGGGCGACCGCGTGATTGCCATCAGCCATTTCATCGCCGATCTAATCCGCGCCCGGCATGGGGTGGAGGAGGCGCGCCTGCGCGTGATCCCACGCGGCGTTGACCCTCGGCGCTTTGATCCCGGCTTGGTGAGTGCTGAAAGGCTTGAAAAGCTCCGCACTGCCTGGGGCCTGCCTGAAGGTCGCCCTATCATCATGCTGCCGGCGCGTGTGACGCGCTGGAAAGGCCAGATGGTGCTGGTGGAAGCCATGGCCCGCCTGCCGGGAGATTCGCTTGCCCTGCTGGTGGGCGATGCGGAAGAACGCCCAGCCTTTCGCGCTGAATTGGAAGCCCGCATTGAAAGCCTCGGCTTGCGGGATCGCGTGCGGCTTGTGGGCCACGCCGATGACATGCCGGCGGCGCTGATGCTGGCAGATGTCGTTATTCATGCTTCCACCGATGCGGAAGCCTTTGGTCGCACGGTGATCGAAGCCCAAGCCATGGCGCGGCCCGTGATTGCGAGCGACCTCGGCGCGCCCCGCGAAACAGTGGCCGAGGGTGTGACCGGCTGGCGCACCCCGCCCGGCGATGCCGCGGCGCTTTCGGGGGCGATCAGCAAGACGCTGGCCTTGCCGCCCGCCGAACGCGCGGCCCTTGGCGCCAGGGCGCGGGCTGCGGTGCTCTCAGGCTACACGACTGCGGCCATGCAGGCAGCGACCATGGCCATTTATCGGGAATTGCTGCGATGAAGCCGCGCATTCTGGTGATCAAGCTGGGCGCGCTTGGGGATTTCGCCCAAGCCTTCGCGCCTTTTGCGGCGATCAGGGCGCATCACCCGGGGGCGGAGATCACCCTGCTGACCACGCCACCCTTCGCACCCCTTGCGCGCCAAGCGCCCTGGTTTGACTTGGTGTGGGAAAAAGGCCGGCCGCGGGGCCTCGCCGCGCTTTGGGCCTTGGGGCGGCAATTGCGCGCGGCGCGGTTTGACCGGGTTTATGATCTGCAGACCTCTGATAGGTCATCGCGCTATCACTGGCTGGTGGGGCGCGGCGTGGAATGGTCCGGCATTGCCGCCGGCGCTTCCCACCCGCATGCCAATCCGCGCCGGGATTTCATGCACACGGTGGAACGCCAGCGGGAGCAATTGGCAATGGCCGGGATCGGCCATTTCCCAACCCCCGCGCTTGATTGGCTGGATGCCGATATCTCGCGCTTCGCCCTGCCGGATCGCTTTGCGCTGCTGATCCCAGGTGCGTCCCCTGGAAGGCCGGCCAAGCGTTGGCCTGTCGAGCATTTCGCCGCCTTGGCGGCGGCGCTGGATATCCCGGCGGTGATCCTGGGTGGCCCGGCAGAAGTCAGCCTGCGCGCGGCCATCACGCAAACCGTCCCCGGCGCGCGTGACCTGACGGGCAAGACAAGCTTCGCCGATATCGCAGCGTTGGCCCGCCGCGCGGCCTTTTGCATCGGCAATGACACAGGCCCGACGCACCTTGCCGCCGTTGCTGGCTGCCCGACGCTCGCTCTATTCGGTGAGGATAGCGACCCCGCGCTTTGCGCCCCGCGCGGCCCGCATGTGGCCGTGCTGAGGCGCCAGCCCTTGGCCAGCCTGCCGCTTGCCGATGTGCAGGCCGCCCTTCAGGAATTGATCAATCAAAAGCCCGTAACGGCTTGACCCGGAAGGGGCCTCTGCCCATGGTCCGGCCTTCCTTCAACCAATAGGACGCTGTTCATGCCCGCGATTACCCTGCCCGATGGTTCCATCCGCCACTTTGACGGCGCGGTGACGGGCACGACTATCGCGGCCGCCATTGGCCCGGGCCTGGCCAAGGCGGCACTTGCGATGGAAGTGGATGGCAAGCTGCGCGATCTTTCCGCCAGCATCACCCAGGACGCCAAGCTGCGCTTCATCACGCGGCGCGACCCCGAAGCGCTTGAGATGATCCGCCATCATCGCGCCCATGTGCTGGCGGAAGCCGTGCAGGCGCTTTACCCGGGCACGCAGGTCACGATCGGCCCTTCGATCGAAGGCGGCTTCTATTACGATTTCGCGCGCAATGATCCCTTCAAGCCCGAGGATTTCGCTGCGATTGAAGCGAAGATGCGCGAAATCATCGCGCGTAATGACGCCTTTATGCGCGAAGAATGGGACCGCGAAGATGCGATTCGCTTCTTCACCGATAAGGGTGAACGCTACAAGGCCGAATTGATCCAGGATTTGCCGAAATCCGAAATCATCAGCATCTACAAGCAAGGTGCTTGGACTGATCTCTGCCGCGGCCCGCATATGCGCGGCACGGGCGATATCGGCACCGCCTTCAAGCTAATGAAAGTGGCCGGCGCCTATTGGCGCGGCGATCATCGCAACGCCATGCTGAGCCGCATTTACGGCATCGCCTGGCGAGACCAGCAAGAACTCGACGCCTATTTGTTGCAGTTGGAAGAAGCGGAAAAGCGCGACCACCGCAAGATCGGCAAGGAAATGGGGCTGTTCCATCTGCAAGATGAAGCAGTGGGCTCGGTCTTCTGGCACCCCAAGGGCTGGCGGCTGTATCGCACGGTGGAAGCCTATATGCGCCGCCGCTTGGATATCGCCGATTATCAGGAAGTGAAGACACCGCAGCTGGTGGATCGCAAGCTTTGGGAAGCTTCCGGGCATTGGGAAAAATTCCGCGAAAACATGTTCGTGGCGCGCGTGGAAGATGAAGATGAAAAGGACCGCGTGCTGGCGCTGAAGCCCATGAATTGCCCCTGCCATGTGCAGATTTTCAATCAGGGCTTGCGATCCTACCGCGAATTGCCTTTGCGCATGGCGGAATTCGGCGCTTGCCATCGCTATGAACCCTCGGGCGCGCTGCACGGCATCATGCGCGTGCGCAGCTTCGTCCAGGATGATGCGCATATCTTCTGCGCCGAAGAACAGATCGCGGATGAGACGGTGCGGTTTGTGGCGCTGCTGTCTTCCATCTACCGCGATTTCGGCTTTACCGAATTCCGCGTGAAATTCTCAGATCGCCCGGCGCGGCGCGCGGGGACGGATGCGGTGTGGGATCAGGCGGAAGGCGCGCTCAAAGATGCCTGCCGCATTGCCGGCGTTGAATATGAATTGAACCCCGGTGAGGGCGCGTTTTACGGCCCCAAGCTGGAATTCGTGCTGCGCGATGCGATTGGCCGCGATTGGCAATGCGGCACGCTGCAAGTGGATTTCGTGCTGCCGGAGCGGCTGGATGCCGAATATGTCGCCGAAGATGGCACGCGCCGCCGCCCGGTCATGCTGCACCGGGCCATTTTGGGGTCTTTTGAGCGCTTCCTGGGTATTTTGATCGAAGAGCATGCCGGGCGCTTCCCGCTATGGCTCGCCCCGGTTCAGGTGGTGGTGGCGACCATTGTGGATGAGGCCGCCCCCTTCGCCCGCCAGGCGGCGGCCGCTTTGCAAAAGGCCGGGGTGGCGGTGTCGCTCGATCTTCGCAATGAGAAAATCAACCGCAAGGTGGTGGATCACATTGACCAGCGCGTGCCCATCCTGGCCGTGATTGGCCGGCGAGAGGCTGAGGAAGGCACGATCGTGCTCCGCCGCCTGCCGGGGCGGGATCAGGAAACGCTGAAGCTTGCCGATGCCGTGGCTTTGCTGGCCGCGGAAGCGACGCCGCCCGATTTGCGGGCCTGAGCGCTATTTTGTCCGGGATTTATGCCTTTCGCGGGCGGTAAACCTAAGGGAAAACTTGCAGACGGCTCCCCAAAAGCCCATAAAAGCGCCGTTCTTATAACCACGACAGGAGAGTACCATAGCTCGACCCCCTATGCCCGCCGCCCAGCAGGCCCCCGCGCGTGAAGGCCCGCGTATCAATGATGAAATCCGTGTCCCTCAGGTCCGCCTGATTGATGACGCGGGAGAGATGATCGGCGTCATGTCCGCCCGCGAAGCGCTGATCCGCGCTTACGATCTCGGCCTGGACCTGGTGGAAATCTCGCCCAATGCTGTGCCGCCTGTCTGCAAAATCCTGGATTACGGGAAGTACAAATACGAGCAGCAGAAAAAGGCGAATGAGGCGCGCAAGAAGCAGAAGGTCGTCGAAATCAAGGAAATCAAGGTTCGCCCGAATATTGATGACCATGATTACGATGTGAAGATGAAGCAGATGAAGAACTTCATCGGCGAAGGCGACAAGGTGAAGGTGACACTCCGCTTCCGTGGCCGCGAAATGGCGCACCAGGAATTGGGCGTGAAGGTGCTCGAACGCATTCGCAATGACCTGACTGAATTGGTGAAGGTCGAACAAATGCCGAAGCTGGAAAACCGCCAGATGGTGATGGTGGTTTCACCGAAATAGGCAAAGCGCGGCGGGGTGATGATCACTTTGCCGCGTCAACTTACCGCGGCGAACCCGTCGGGCGATAAGCTTCGTTCACCTTTGGCAACCCCCGAGCCACTCCATGCCCGAAAGCGCCCTTGCCAGCCTTGAACTCGCCGCAGCCCGCAACCCAGCGGGGGCGATGGAGCTATTGCTTGTAACGGTACGGCGAATTGCCGCCGGGACTAGTCTTGAAGACCTCGCCACGCCAGAGGCACCGCAACCGACCGAGGTGCTGGCGACACGGCTCGCTGCCGCTATCGCGCGCATCCTGGCCGATCCTGCTTTTGCGTTTAATGACAGCGTCGCGCTGCGCCTGGCCGCCTATGGGCGCGTTTTGGATCACGTGCTTGCCATCAGCGGCTTTGGCAGCTCGGACCATATCCTGCGCATGCTTGGCGCCGGCGATACTGACGGGCTGCGGCGCCTTTTTCAGCAAGACCGGCAGGCCTTCGCCAAGGCCTGGCTGCTGTTTTCCGTGGATTCGGCTTTGCCCATTGATGTCCGTGCCCTGTTGGAAGCACCCGCGCCGCTCGCGCTGCTGGTGGCGATGGGCCTGGTTTCGCAAAAGCCCATCCTCACCGAAGCCGGGCACCGCCGGCGTGAAGAGCTGGTGAACCTCGCCGGGCGGCTCAGGCCCGTGCTACTACCGCTTTCGGTGGATCATTTGGTGCTGCTCTCCGCGGCCTGGATGCTGTGTTCCTATGCCGGGGCGCGCGATAAGCATGGCATCAAGCCCGTGCTGAACCGTGTGCTGCGCCAATGGGCTGAGGGGATTGGCCTCAGCGATGCGACGCTGCCCCCGATCCGGGCGCTGAAGACGCGCCCGACCTTGCTGATCGCGGCCGAGATCATGCATTCCAACCACGTGCAGTATCGCTATTTCGGGCAATATCTGCGGCAGCTTCGCCAGCGTTTCCGCCTCGTGCTGGTGACCGAGGAAGCCCAGGCCGATAGCAGCGTGCGCATGTTGTATGATGAGGTTCATGCTTTCAAGCGCGAAGGCGGAACCGGCTATTTCAACAATTTGGCAGACACGATCAAATCCATCGCCCCGGATGTGATCTTTTGGCTGAGTGTCGGCATGCGCCATTGGGGGCCGGTGCTTGCCAATTTCCGCCTGGCACCCATTCAATTGGCCGGGCTTGGGCATTCGGCATCCACCTTCTGCGACACCATGGATTACTACTTCACCGAAGAAGGTTATGTCGGCGACCCGGGCCTATTGTCCGAACAGGTGGTGCTGCTCCCGGATGAGAGCCTGATTTTTGAGAGATCACCGCATTACACGCCGCTGCCGCCCATCATTCGCGAAACCGCGCAGCCCTTGCGCGTCGTGCTGCCGTCCAACCTATTGAAGCTCAATCCGCATTTCATCGGTGTCTTGCGGCGCATTCGCGAAATGGCCCGCCGGCCGTTGGAATTTCGCGTCTTCCCGAATGTCTCAGGCCTTGAGCTCATGGCGACCAAGCGCGTTTTCGACCAGCATTTGCCCGGCAGCATCGTGTATCCCGTCATGGCCTACAACGCCTATCTGGCAGAGCTGAACGCTTGTGATCTGAACCTGAGCCCCTTCCCCTTTGGTGGGCTGCATAGCGTTGTTGACTCCCTCAGGCAGGGCATTCCGGTGGTGGCACTGGAAGGGCTTGATCTGCATGCGCGCACGGATTCCATGCTGCTGCGCCGGCTTGGCATGCCGGAATGGCTGATTACCCAGAACGAGGATGAGTATATCGCCGCAGCATTGCGTGTAATTGACAATGACGCGGAACGCATTGCGCTGAGCCGCCAGGCGCTGGCGCTCGATGTCGACCGCGTCTTGTTCGGTGATGGGACCACGCCGCTTCGCGGTGATGTGGTGGATGCGATGTGGTGGGTTTACCAGCATCATGAGGCAATCAAGGCCTCTGGCCGCAAGGTGTTCCGCGCTGCGGATCGGACCCGCCCACCCGCCTAACAAAAACGAGAGCTTTCAGCCGAACCGCGTAAGCATTACATGCAGGCCATGCCCAAGCCTGCCCTTCTTTGGTTCCGCCAGGATCTGCGCCTTGCCGATAACCCGGCGCTGCATGCCGTGGCCGACCGCCCGATCCTGCCGGTCTTCATCCTGGACCCGGAAGCCGCCGGCACCTGGGCGGAGGGCGGCGCTTCGCGCTGGTGGCTGCATCATAGCCTGGAAGCCCTTGCGCGCGACCTGAAGGCGTTGGGCGCGCCGCTACAGGTGTTGCGCGGCGCGGCGCTTGACCTGCTGCCCAAGCTTGCCGCCGAGATCGGCGCCGATGAAATCCATGCCGGGCGCCTGACAGAGCCCTGGGCGCGCACACGCGATGCCAAGCTGGCGGAAGTCCTGCAAGCTACCGGGCAGAAGCTGGTGCTGCATCGGTCTGCCCTGCTGCATGAACCCCATCTGGTGCGTACCGGGGCTGGCAAGCATTACGCGGTCTATACGCCCTTCTCCCGCACCTTATTTGGGTTTGGCGATCCGCCGGCGCCCATTCCGGCGCCCAAGCGCTTGCAGGCAGCGGCAGGTGCGCCGGCGGGGCTGGAGATCGCTGCCCTTGGCCTGTTGCCGCGCCCGCCTGAACCCGATTGGGCGGCGGGCTTCGGTGCCGTCTGGCAACCGGGGGAGGAAGGGGCGGCACGGCGGCTTACTGATTTCCTTGCCTCGGGCGTCAATGCCTATGCCGATCGGCGCAATGAACCGGCGGCTAAGGGGGGGACCTCAGGGCTTTCAGCGCATTTGCATTTCGGGGAGGTTTCGCCGCGCCAGGTCTGGGTGGCGGCGCGGGAAGCCGCACCCCATGGCGGCGCGGGGCTGGAGACCTTCCTGAAGGAAGTGCTGTGGCGGGAGTTTTCGCATCATTTGCTCTGGCACCGTCCGGAAATGCCCGAGGCACCACTGCGCGCCGATTTCGCGGCCTTTCCCTGGGCGCCGGATGCCGGGATGCTTCGCGCCTGGCAGAGGGGGCAGACTGGCTATCCGATTGTGGATGCGGGAATGCGCCAGCTTTGGCGGATCGGCTGG
>JBBAUC010000098.1:0-11148 GCA_040398485.1 Roseomonas sp.
ATCCATGATGTCTTGCGTAGTGGCGCCCCAATGGGTCCAGCGCCCGGCATCTTCCCCGGCAAGTTTGGAGAGTTGATTGACCCGCCCCACCACCGGATAGCCGGTATTTCGGGTGGCGGCGGCCAAGGCGGCGCGGTCCAAAGCTTCGGCGCGCGCCACATGCGTGATGGTGGTGGCGGCCTCGGCCGGGATGATCCCAAGCGCTGCCTGCGCGCGCGCCAGCGCCGCTTCCACATCCAACATCTTTTGCAGATAGGAGTCTTCGCCAAAGGCGGCGCGCATGGTATCCGTGCCATAAAGCGCGCCGAGCACGGCGCCGTCAGCGGGGTTTACGGGCATGGTTTCCTCCGCATGACGCAGTAACACCAGCGGCGTTGGTTCAGGCGGCTTCGGGCGCCGGCGCTGGCTTGGCGGGCTTCACGACTTCAGCGCCACTTTCATTCAAATCCGGCGTGATGGTTTGCGCTTCGCCGCGATATTCCGGCTGATCGCCACCTTCCGCGCCATCAGAGCCTTCCTGCCCTTCCTGGGGCTGCCCATCCTGCGGCTGATAACGGCGCTGCTGATATTGTTGATGCTGCATCGCGGCCTGGTTCATGGCGTTCAGGATGCGGAAGTAATGCTCTGCATGCTGGAAATAGCCTTCCGCCATCACGCGATCCCCACCGCTGGTCGCGTCGCGCCCAAGCTGTAGGTATTTTTCAAAAAGCTGCTGCGCCGTGCCGCGCAGCCGTAAATCCGGCCCGTTCGAGTCAAAAACATGGTTGCGGTTGAGCGGCTGGCTGCCGTTCGAACTGCCGCCACCCCCGCTACTTTGGCGGTACTGACCGCCCCCACCATTACGGTGACCGCCCCGGCCGCGCATGCGCTTTATATTCATCTGTATCTTGTTTCGCTATTCCGCCATCGGCACTTTCGGGGCGCAGCGGGCGAAGGCCCAGTATTACGTCCTGAATTCCGAATCTGTTGCATCCAAACGGCACCGAAAAGACCGGAACAAACAACCGCCTTTCGGGATCAAGGAGGGGAATCGAACTTCCTTCCCTCACCGCAAAGCTCTTCTAGCCTTTATGCCCCGCCGCGCCAAGGGCAAAATCACGCCGCGCGCAGCACCAGGGCGCGCGGGACGCCGCCCAGATCCGCCCTGCAGGCTTCAGGCGTAAGGCCGGCTGCCTTGGCCAGCGCCTCCACCGCTGCCTGCTGGCCAGCGCCCAATTCCAGCACCGCGACAGCGCGCGGGGCCAAAAGCCGCGGCAGATCGGCGATGATCCGCCGATAAGCGTCAAGCCCATCTGCCCCGCCATCAAGCGCCGAGGCGGGTTCATGGCGCGCCACTTCCGGCATGAGCCCCGTAATGACCGCGCTTTCGATATAGGGCGGGTTACAAAGGATCAGATCAAAGCGCCCGGCCAGCGCCGCCGCCCAATCGCCAGCCAGGAAGCGCGCCCGATCCGCTAAGCCAAGGCGCGCAGCATTGCGCGCGGCAAGTGCGGCGGCTTCGGGCTTCAGATCAACGCCAACCCCGTTTGCGGCGGGAAATTCACTCAGCACCGCGAGCAGCAAGGCCCCGGTCCCGGTGCCGAGATCAAGCACGCGCAGCGCCGCGCCTTTATCTGTGCAGGCTTCCAGCGCGGCTTCGACCAGGCTTTCCGAATCCGCACGCGGAATGAGCGTGGCGGGGGAGACTTCCAAATCAAGCGTCCAGAACCCGACGCGCCCGGTCAGGTAGGCAAAGGGTTCATGCGCGACACGGCGCGCGAGCAGTGCCGCGAAATGCTGGGCTTGGTCCACCGGCACGGGCGCGCGCGGGTCGCGGAGCAGCGCTTCCTCGGATGTGTTCAATACATGCGCAAGCAGTCGGCGCGCTTCCAGGCGCGGGGCTTCAATCGCCGCACCCCGCAGCCTTTGCCCAGCCTGACAGAGAAAAAAGCCAATCGTGCCAGCCGGATCGGCGCAGCGCGGCTCAATCACGCGGCTTCTGCCGCCAGCCGCGCCGCCTGATCTTCCGCGATCAGCGCATCGAAGATGTCATCGAATTCGCCCAGCATCACGCGGTCAATCTTATGCAGCGTGAGCCCAATGCGGTGATCCGTCACGCGGCCTTGCGGGAAATTATAGGTGCGAATGCGTTCAGACCGATCACCGGTGCCAACCTGGCTGCGCCGATCCGCCGCGCGAACTTCGGCGACGGCGCTGCGTTGTTGTTCATAAATCCGGGCGCGCAATATCTTCATCGCCTTGGCGCGGTTCTTGTGCTGGCTTTTTTCTTCCTGCATCGCCACCACAATACCGCTTGGCATATGGGTGATGCGCACCGCGCTATCGGTCTTGTTCACATGCTGCCCACCCGCGCCCGAAGCGCGATAGGTATCAATGCGCAGATCCTTGTCTTCAATCTGCACATCCACTTCCTCGGCTTCCGGCAATACGGCGACGGTCACGGTGGAAGTATGAATGCGCCCCTGGGTTTCGGTTGCCGGCACGCGCTGGACGCGATGCACACCGCTTTCATATTTCAGCCGGGCAAAAACCCCGCGCCCAGCGACCTCAGCCGTGGCACCCTTAATGCCACCCAATTCGTTTTCGTCATATTCCAGCACTTCAAACCGCCAGCCGCGCCCTTCGGCATAGCGCTGATAGCCGCGAAACAATTCCGCCGCGAAAAGCCCGGCCTCATCCCCGCCAGCGGCCGGGCGGATTTCCAGAATCCCGCTGCGTTCATCTGCCGCATCGCGCGGCAGCAGCATGATGCGGATTTCATGTTCAAGCGCCGGCACGCGTTCCTTTTGCGTCAGCCATTCAGCTTCCGCCAATTCGCGCATCTCGGGATCAGCCAGCATGGCCTGAGCTTCATCCCGCGCGCGTTCAGATGCGCGGTAGTCAGCATACTTTTCAACCAGCGGCTCAAGTTCCGCCAATTCCTTGGACAGCACGCCAATATCCGCCCCCGGCGCGGTGGAGAGCATATGGCGCAGCTCCTCCGCACGCGACAGCAGCCGATCAAGTCTGGCGGGCAGGCTCATTGCAAACGGGCCGGAATATCCGCGAGTGCGACGCTTTCCTGCGTGCCGGCATCAAGATCCCGCAATTGCGCGACGCCAGCGGCGATTTCAGTTTCGCCCATAATCACGGCAGCGCGGGCATTGATGCGATTGGCGCGTTCCATCCGGCGCTTGAGATTGCCGCGATAGGCGATTTCCGCCACCACACCCGCCGCGCGCAACGCCTGCAAAAGATCAAGTGCCGGGCCTTCGGCCTCATCACCCACCGGGATAACGGCAACCGGGCGCGGCGCCGCCGGGCTTTCAGCCAGCAACATGGCAAGCCGTTCAATGCCTGCCGCCCAGCCGACCGAAGGGGTGGGTGGGCCACCCATTTCCTCAACGAGCCCGTTGTAGCGCCCGCCCGCCATCACCGTGCCTTGTGCGCCGAGCCTGTCGGTCACGAATTCAAAGGCCGTGTGGCTGTAGTAATCGAGGCCCCGCACAATGCGCGGGTTTTCGCGGAAGGGCACGCCAAAGCGCGTCAAATGCTGTTTTACGGCGCCGTAGAAGGCTGCGGCATCTTCGGTCAGGTGATCCCCGATCAAAGGTGCGCCGGCGACAATGGCGCGGTCCGTTTCATCCTTGGAATCCAGAATGCGCAGGGGGTTCTTTTCCAACCGCAAGCGGCTGTCATGGCTCAAAGCGTCACGATGGGCGGTGAAATAGGCGATAAGCGCCGCGCGATAGGCATCGCGCGATGGCGCATCGCCAAGCGTATTGATTTCCAGCACCGTGCCTTCGGCGATGCCGAGTTCCTGCTGGATATGCCAGCCGCAAGCGATCACTTCCGCATCCGCGAGCGGTTCAGCGGCACCCAGAACCTCAATCCCGATTTGGTGAAATTGTCGATAGCGCCCCTTTTGCGGGCGTTCATAGCGGAACATCGGCCCGGCATAGAAAACCTTACGCGGCAGGTTTGATTGCGTGAGGCCGTTGGAAACCAACGCACGGCAAACACCGGCGGTCATTTCCGGGCGGAGTGTCAGGCTTTCCCCACCGCGATCGGTGAAGCTGTACATTTCCTTGGAAACCACATCGGAAGTGTCACCAAGGCCGCGGGCGAAAACGCGCGTGTCTTCAAAAATGGGGGTCGCCCATTCCTCAAAGCCATAAAGCGCAGAGATGCGCCGCGCGGCTTCGGCCACCGCATGGTGGCGGCGGAATTCCTCACCGATCAGGTCACGGGTGCCACGGGCGGGCTGCAATTGGCTGGACATGCGGGGTCGGTATCCTGTCTGAAGCTGAACGGCAAGTTGGGGCGGGTAGGCGCTACTCGGCGGGACCAGCGGCGCAAAGCGGGCGGCGACCTATCGCGAGATCGCGATAGCATTTTATGGCGTAGATCAGGTTGCCGCCGAGCATTGGAAGACCTCCGCGCTGCGCGATTCTGTCATCGGCTTGGTCGAAGGTGAGGCCGCCATGATCGCCGGAGGCTATCTGAAGCTGCTCCGCCACGGCCGGCGGCGACAGCAGATAAGCGAAGCAGCCCGTTGCGATGATTAAACGCCATGGATCGCTCGGCTGTCCGCCGGCGCTTCATCTCGATCCGACATTCCGTAGTCGCGCACAACCGTAGCGATTCTTAGACGATAATCCCTGAAAACGCCGCCCCGTCCCTTCGCCTGCGTAGCCCTGTGGCCCGGTCTGTTCCGCCACGCGGCAACAGCCTCGTCGTCCCGGAAAAACGAGAGCGAGAGCAGCTTCCCCGGCTCGAAGATGCTCTCGAACCGCTCCACGGAGATGAACCCGTCAATCTTTTCGAGATCCGCCTTCAATTTGGCCGCGAGATCCAGATAGGCCTCCCGCCCGCCATTTTCGGCGGGCCAGACTTCGAAGATCACCGCGATCACGGTCGCACCAGAGCCGCATGGGGCGTCGACGCCAGCTTGAGGAAGATGCGATCTTCCTTCCGGATAAACTGCTCGCGCTTCGCGAACTCGTAATTCGACCGCCCCGCCGGATCAGCCGCCAAGCGTTGTCGATAGGCCTCGTAGTCGGCCAGGCTGGCGATGTTGTAGACCCCGTAGGCAATGGTCGCCGAGCCCTCATGGGGCGCGAAATAGCCGATCAGATCGGCGCCGCACCGTGGGATCGCGTCGCCCCAATTTTTCGCATAGGCCTCGAAGGCGTCGCGCTTGAAAGGGTCGATCTCATATCGAATGAAGCAGGTGATCATGTCAGTCTCCATGTTTTCGTTGACTAACGCACCTTAGGGCCTTTTATCGCGCCGATGGTTCGGTTATCATCGAACTATGAAAGACGGCCCCGTCATCGCCTCCGTCGCCGCGCTGATCGGCGATCCTGCCCGCGCGAATATCCTCACCGCGCTTATGGGCGGCCGCGCCTTGACCGCGAGCGAACTGGCCGAGGTCGCCGGCGTCACGCTTCCGACGACAAGCGGGCATCTCGCGAAACTTGCTGACGCCGCTTTGGTGGCGGTCGAGAAACAGGGACGGCACCGCTATTACCGTCTGCACAGCGGGGACGTCGCCGAGGTGCTGGAGAAGCTGATGGGTCTCGCGCAGCGATCCGGCGCCGTGCGGGTCCGCACCGGCCCGCGCGACGAGGCAATGCGCGAAGCGCGCTTATGTTACGATCACCTGGCAGGCGAGCAAGGCGTCGCGCTGCTATCTCGCCTCTTTGAAACCGATCTTCTGTCGCCGGGTGAAACACCTAGCCTGACCGGCAAGGGCCGTACCACCTTCAGCGGGATTGGCATCGACCTCGACGCGCTGGAGCGTAAACGCCGTCCCCTTTGTCTCCACTGCCTCGACTGGAGCGAGCGCCGCCATCATCTGGCCGGCGGTCTTGGCGCAGCGATCCTGGAGCGCTCCATTGCATTAGGATGGATCAAGCGCGGCGAGGGTAGAACCCTTATCGTTACGTCGAGTGGTCGGTCGGCGTTCAGAAACGCCTTTGCATAGGCCAGGAACAGATAGGCCTATAAGTATTTTGTGCCCAAGGGATATCCTGGTGTTCACCCCGCAGCGCCCGCGAAAGCCGGCCCACGGCCCCACCAACCACCGCGATGCAGCGCTTTACTGTCGCCTGATACAGCTTGCTAGCCCGAAAGGCCGCCTCATCCATGTTGCCCAAATAAGGCGCAGGATAACCGCGTGCATCCCTGGCTATTCCGCCGCCTTCGCCATGCGCAGCGCCGCTGCCTTGGCTTCCACCAGGCCCACAATGTGATCCACCATTTCCTCAGACCGGATCGTGTGGTCGGTCTTGCCGGCGCTGTAAACCATGTGAGTCCCCGCCCCCCCGCCGGTCAGGCCGATATCGGTCATCAGCGCCTCACCAGGGCCATTCACCACGCAGCCGATGATGGAAAGGCTGATCGGCTCCACAATATGCGAAAGGCGATCTTCCAGCTTTTCCACCGTGCGGATCACATCAAAACCCTGCCGCGCACAGCTTGGGCAGGAAATCACCTTCACCCCACGATGGCGCAGATGCAGCGATTTCAGCAATTCCCAACCAACCGAAACCTCTTCCTCCGGCTCGGCAGAAAGAGAAACGCGCAAAGTATCGCCAATACCGGCCCATAGCAGAGACCCAAGGCCGATGGCGGATTTCACCGTGCCGGTGCGTTTGCCGCCCGCTTCCGTAATGCCGATATGCAAGGGGTGATCGCAGGCTTCCGCCAATTGCTGATAGGCAGCAACGGCCAGGAACACATCCGATGCCTTCACGCTGATCTTGAATTCGTGAAAATCTTCTTGCAGCAGATGGTCCGCATGCCATAGCGCGCTTTCCACCAACGCTTCCGGGTTGGGTTCGCCGTATTTCTCCAGCAAATGCTTCTCAAGGCTGCCGGCATTCACGCCGATCCGGATGGAACAACCATGATCGCGCGCGGCCTTGATCACTTCCTTCACGCGTTCCTTGGAACCGATATTGCCGGGATTGATGCGCAGGCACGCTGCCCCCGCCTGCGCCGCTTCAATGGCGCGGCGGTAGTGGAAATGGATATCGGCCACGATCGGCACATTCACTTCGCGCACAATCTCCGCCAGCGCCGCGGTCGCTTCCTCGGTCGGGCATGACACGCGCACAATATCAACGCCCGCCAATTCGCTGCGGCGGATTTGCGCAATCGTCGCCGCTGCATCTTCCGTTGGCGTATTCGTCATGGTCTGCACGGTAATCGGCGAATCACCGCCCACCGGCACGCGCCCGACATGGATCAGCCGCGATTTGCGACGCTCGATCTTCTGATAGGGACGATAGGACATGCGACGGACCCCGAGTGCTGGTTTTATCCCGTGATTATGCCGTGGCTTTCGCCGCGCCGAAAGCCTTGAAACGCGTCAAGGCCTCGGCGGCGTGGCAGGGGCTGGGCGCGGTGCCGGGGCGGGAGTGTTCGCCTGGGCTGGCGGCGCCCGCAGGCGGTCAGGCTCCAGCGCTATATTACGCCGCACACCTGGCCCGCCGAAGGGGTCCACATCCTGCCCATCCACCAGAATGTCCAGGCTCTCGGCCTTGCCTGTGGTCAACACAATCCCTGGGCGGTTGGGGATTTCAATGATCTCACCGGCGCGCAGCACACGGTCCGTCAGCACCCGATTGCCCGGATTATCCCTGATCTGCACCCAGCTTTCGCCCTTGGCACGGATCACCACGCGTGGCTTGTCCGGGTCTATCCGCGGTGGCGGAGGTGCGACGACGGGCGCCGGCACTGGCGCCGGCACGGGCGGTTCCGCGACCGGGGCCGGAGGTGTTTCCTGCGTGACCGGCCCCTCGGCCGCGCGTTCCAGCCGGGGCGGCAGCGGGGGGACGGCATCCACCACCCGCTCACCACGCCCGCTCCATTGATACCAGGCGATATAGCCACCCATGGCGAGTGCCAAGCCAAGCGCCGCCAACACGCCGGTCGGGATGCCGCGCCGGGGCACAGGTTCGGGGAAGACCAAGTCACCTGATTTCGTCACCGCCGTGCCGGATACGTCCCGGAAGCGGCGCACCGCCTCATCCGGATCAAGCCCAAGCGCGGTCGCATAGGACCTGACGAAACCAACGGCATAGGCCGCACCGGGTAGGTCCTTGACCCGCCCCTCCTCAAGCGCCTGCAAATAGCGCTTATTGATGCGAAGCTGGGCCGCCGCATCCTCAAGGCTCACGCCAAGCGCATTCCGCGCCTCGCGCAGTTCTTCTCCAACGCGGGCGGCTTCCTGGACGGTGTTTTCAGTGCGGGCAGAGCGTTTCATGGGGGTTCCAGCGGGTCAGGCGGCAGCGGCGGCTGAGCGTGCCATAATCGCCTGTGCCGCCTGATCGCGCAATTCAGCGATGATTTCCGCGGCGCTTTGTTCCTGTGTGACCATGCCGACCGATTGCCCAGCCATGAGGGACCCGTTTTCGACATCGCCATCCATCACCGCGCGCCTGAGCGCCCCGGCCCAGAAATGTTCGATATCAAGCTGCGCGGCTTCCTTGGTCAGTTCACCGGATTTGAAGCGGCGAATGGTCTCGGCCTGATGTTCCAGGAAGCGCTTGGTGCCTTCATTCTGCAGCGCCCGCACCGGGATCACCGGGAAACTATCATCCAATTGGATGGTCGGCATGGCATCGCGCGCATTGCCGCGGATGAAGGCCTGCTTGAAATTGGGGTGCGCGATTGATTCCCGAGCGCACACAAAGCGCGTACCGAGTTGCACGCCAGCCGCGCCCATTTCAAGATAGGAAAGGATCGCCTCACCGCGCCCAATGCCGCCGGCGACAAATACCGGCACATCACGGATATGGGGCAGGATTTCTTGCGCTAGTACGGTCAGCGAAACCGGGCCGATATGCCCGCCCGCTTCACTGCCTTCAATCACCAGCGCATCCGCCCCGGCGCGGATCAGCCGCTTGGCAAGTGCCAGTGCCGGCGCAAAACACACCACCTTCGCCCCGCCATCCTTGGCCTTTTTGATGGCGGTGCCGGGCGGAATGCCGCCGGCAAAAACAATATGCGAAACACGGGCCGCCAGGCAGGTATCCACCAGCTGATCCAGCCTTGGATGCATGGTGATCAGATTGACGCCGAAGGGCTTGGTGGTCAGCGCCTGCGTGCCGGCGATTTCTTCCGCGAGGCGTGGAGGTTCCATCGCCCCGCAGGCAATCACGCCAAAGGCGCCCGCATTCGAAAGTGCGGAGACCAAATGCCGCTCACTGACCCAGGACATGGCGCCGCCCATGATGGCATAGTGCGTGCCAAAAAACGCCGCGCCACGCGCCATCAGCCGGTCAAGCTGCGCCAGCGCCTTGGTCTTGTCATCGCTCATGCCGGTGCGTCCAGCCCATAGGCCGTGTGCAAGGCGCGCACGGCAAGTTCCGTATAATCGGCGCTGACCAGAACGCTCACCTTGATTTCGCTGGTGGAGATCACCTGGATATTGATGCCCTTTTCCGACAGCGCCTTGAACATGGTGGTGGCAACCCCGGCATGGCTCCGCATCCCAATGCCGACCACGCTGATTTTCGTCACATCCGGGTCAGCAAGCAGCGCCTCATAGCCAAGCTCCCCGCGCGCCTTTTCCAGCACATCCTGCGCGCGCGCCAGATCAGCCTTGCCGATGGTAAATGTCATATCCGTGCTGCCATCGGCGCCGATATTCTGCACGATCATGTCCACATTCACATTGGCCTTGGCGAGCGCGCCAAAAACGGCGGCGGCCACACCGGGCCTGTCCGGCACACGGCGAAGCGTTATCTTGGCGTCATCGCGCGAATAGGCGATGCCGGAAACGACGGGCTGTTCCACGATTTCATCCTCATCAACCACGAGCGAGCCTGGCTTGTCTTCAAAGCTGGAAAGCACCTGCACGCGCACACGCTGCTTCATCGCCAGTTCAACCGAACGCGTCTGCAAGACCTTGGCGCCAACGGAAGCGAGTTCAAGCATTTCCTCATAGGAAATCCGCTCAAGCTTGCGGGCGCGCGGCACAATGCGCGGGTCGGTCGTATAGATGCCGTCTACATCGGTATAGATATCACAGCGATCCGCCTTGACGGCGGCGGCGATGGCCACCGCCGAAAGATCAGACCCGCCGCGGCCAAGCGTGGTGATGCGGTTACGTTTTGGGTCAATGCCCTGAAACCCCGCCACCACCGGCACCTGGCCTTGCTGCATGCGTTCAATCAAGGCCGCGCCATCAATGCTTTCAACCCGCGCCTTGCCATGCGCCTGGTCCGTGATGATCGGCACCTGCCAGCCCTGCCAGGACCGCGCATCAACGCCAATCGCTTGGAGCGCAATGGCGGTCAGGCCCGTTGTCACTTGCTCACCGGTTGCGACCACCGTGTCATATTCGCGCGCATCATGCAGCGGGGATAAGTCCTGGCACCATTTCACCAGCTGATTGGTGACACCCGACATGGCGGAGACCACGACAGCCACTTGGTTGCCGGCATCCACCTCTCGCTTCACGCGGGCGGCGACATTGCGGATACGATCCAGATCAGCGACCGAGGTGCCGCCGAATTTCATGACAATACGGGCCATAGAAGGCTATTTTCCCTGGGCCGGGCGGAAAAGGAAGGACCGGCGGTTGCGCCGGCGAACGGGGCGGGACAGATACCGGGGGGGCGGGGGACGCGCAACCCATCCCAGCGGATCAGCGCAAGAAAGGGCATCACCTTGGCGGAAGCAACGGCGCTTCAGGCGGAAATCACCAAATTCGATGCCCTGGCCGCGCGCTGGTGGGACGCCAATGGCCCCATGAAGCCGCTGCATCGGATGAATCCGGTGCGTATTGGCTGGATCGCCGAAAGACTGGCCCGCGCCCATGGCCGCAAACCGGGCGGGGCAGCGCCTTTGGCGGGGCTAAGGGTTCTGGATGTGGGCTGCGGCGCGGGGCTGGCTTCTGAGGCGCTGGCGCGGCTGGGCGCTGAGGTGACCGGCATGGATGCAGCGCCTGAAGCGCTGGCGGCAGCCCGCGCCCATGCCGAAACGGGCGGGCTTAGCATTGATTACCGCTTAGGCGGGCCAGAGGATTTGGCCGGGGAAGCGGGCGGCTTTGACGCCGTGGTTTGCCTGGAAGTGATTGAACATGTGACGGAACGCGCGGCGTTTCTGGGCGCGCTAGCCCGAGCCGCGCGGCCTGGGGGGCTGGTGTTTCTT
>JBBAUC010000099.1:0-11004 GCA_040398485.1 Roseomonas sp.
GGGTGACACCAGGTAGCAAGGAGAACCCGCCTGCTTTTTCAATTTTTGAAACTGACACGGGTAAGATATTGCAGGAATCTAAACAGCTCCCGATTTTCATTCCGGACTTTTATAGAACTCCCGATGATTTTACGCTGCAACAGCAAAGAAACACTCAGTTGCTCTCAGTTTCTCCCGATGGGCGCTACGTCTTCATTAACTTAAGCGCAAGAATATCAGGCACCACCCGCTGGTTTAATTATGTTTTCAGCGCGGGAGACGGTCATTTAATCACAACCGGTGACAATCGACCGTTTTCATTACCCACAGTCAGTAAAGAAAATTACCTGGCGGGCATAGTTACCTTCCCGCTCGAACCGAGATCGCCTCCTCGGCGTGAGATAACAATTTATGCTCTCCCAACGCTGAACAAGCGCCTAAGTTTTCCCGCGCCCCTTCCTGGGATCGCGAGTCTAGTGTGGTCTCCAGACGGCACATCACTCCTTACTGGCGCTAACGCGGACGGACAAGCCGAAGAGGCCATACGGATTTGGAATCCTGCCAATGGCGAAAGGCGCATCGGATTTGCTGGCCGGTTTGAGCCAATCGACTACGCGGATTGGCATCCAAGCGGGAGGATATTTGCTTCCTCCTCAGCAAAGGGAACGGGCGAAACTGGGTCATTAATACAGATTTTCCCGGCAGATGGCGGTCCAGCGCTTTTTCGGCATTCTGCACCCAGCAGCGTGGTGATTACAGGTTTGTGTTTTTGTCCGAGCACTGGCCATTTGGCATGGCATGAGGGCGGGCGAATACTTGTGCACGAAATCCAGGGCATCTGACACGCCAGCGCGCGACAAACCCCCTCAACCCCCACACGCACCAAAAGGGCCAAGCGTCCCCGCTTGGCCCAAACTCACCCTACCCCGGCCGCTTCCACCAGCCCAGCCGCTTGGGCCGCGCCACCTCAGCCCCATCACCCAGCACCACCGGCTGAATTGCCGGCCCAATCACCGGCTCAGCCTTTTCCGGCTGAGGCGCCGGGGCAGGTTCAGCAGCAACAGGCGCGGGCGCGGGTTCCGGCGCTGGCGGTTCAGCTGGCGCCGGCGCTTCCACCAAGGGTGCCGCTTCCGCCACCACCGGCACAGCCTCGGCCACCGGGGCAGCTTCCGCGACAGGCTCCGGCGCTGGCGCGGCGGGCGCAATGCGCCTAGCGGTCGCGGCAGCGCGTTCCGCCGCTTCCTCGGCTGCCGCCATGGCGGCGAACACATCATCAATCTGCCCGGCAAAGGGGTCCGCCGGGGTCGGGCCCACATAACGCGGCGCCGGGGCTTCTTCCGTCATTTCCGGCGCGGCTTCCTCGGCCAGGCGCTCACGCGGGCCATCCTCACGGCGCCGACGCCCACCACGGCGGCCTCGGCGGCGCGGACGATCCTCGCCCTCGGCGGCGCCCTCAGCGGCCTGGGCTTCATCCCCGGCAGGCTGGGCCTCACCTTCCGGCGTCTCGCCCGCTTCTGCTGCGGCTTCGGCGCCTTCTTCGCCTTCGCCATCAGCCTCGGCGACATCCTCACCGCCCTGCGGCCCGCCCTCACGGCGGCCACCACGGCGGCGACGGCGGCGGCGGCGGCGGCGCTCACCTTCCTCGGCGGTTTCCTCACGCGCTTCGGCGCTCGGGCTATCCGCTTCCTCTTCCTCAATCTCCGGCGCAATGTCTTCCACTTCCGGCGCGTAATCCATGCGCAGCGCCGAAGGCCCGGCGGCCACCGCCATGGGCTCAGCCGCGCGCAGGCGTTCAATACGCAGCGCCGGCCCCATCAGCTTTTCATCGGGCTGGAGGAAAACACTCATGCCGAAACGCGCTTCAATCTCAGAAAGCCGGTCGCGCTTGCGGTTCAGCAGCCACAGCGCAACTTCGCTCGCGACATGCACGTTGATTTCCGCGGCGCGGCGCTTCGCCCCTTCTTCTTCAATCGCGCGCAGCACCTGCAGCGCGCTGCTTTCAACACCGCGAATCGTGCCGCGGCCCAGGCAATGCGGGCAGGTGATGAAGGTCTGTTCCGCGATGGAAGGGCGCAGGCGCTGGCGGCTCATTTCCAGCAGGCCGAAATGGCTTATCCGCCCCACCTGGATGCGCGCGCGGTCGTGGCGGAGCGATTCCTTGATCCGCCTTTCCACCATGGCATTGTTGCGGTTTGATTCCATATCAATGAAATCAATCACGATCAGCCCGGCCAGATCGCGCAGGCGAAGCTGGCGCGCGATTTCATCCGCCGCTTCCATATTGGTGCGGAGCGCCGTGTCTTCGATATGCCTGTCACGCGTGGCGCGGCCCGAATTCACGTCAATCGCAACCAAAGCTTCAGTCTGATTGATCACGATATACCCGCCGGAACGCAGCTGCACCACGGGCGAATGCATGGCATCCAATTGGGCATCAACATTATGGCGCGCGAAAAGCGGCACGGCATCACGGTGCATCCGCACCTTATTCGCGTGCGATGGCATCAGCATGCGCATGAATTCACGCGCCTGCTGGAAGGCACCATCGCCTTCCACCATCACCTCATCAATGTCGCGGCCATAAACGTCGCGGATGGACCGCTTGATCAGATCCGCTTCCTCGTAAATCAGCGCGGGCGCCGTGGAAGCCAAGGTTCGTTCGCGGACGCCGTCCCAAAGCCGCAGCAGATACTCGCAATCGCGCTGGATTTCCGGCTTTGGCCGTTGCGCACCGGCGGTGCGCACAATCAGCGACATGCCCTGCGGCAACTGTAGATCATCCATCACTTCGCGCAGCCGCTTGCGATCAGTGGCTGAGGTGATCTTGCGTGAAACGCCACCACCGCGCGGGGAATTCGGCATCAGCACGCTAAAGCGCCCGGCAAGCGACATATAGGTTGTCAGCGCCGCGCCCTTGCCGCCGCGTTCTTCCTTCACAACCTGCACCAGAATGATCTGGCGGCGGCGGATCACGTCCTGGATTTTGTAATGGCGCATGAAGCGCGGCGGGATGCGGCGCTCACGGCGTTCTTCTTCCGTTTCGGCCGGGCCTTCGCCGCCAATGGTCTCGGGCGGGGTCTGGTCTTCTTCGGCGGGCAATTCCTCAACGCGGCCCAAATCGGCGGCCTCGGCGGGCTCATCGCTGGCGGCTTCCGGCGCGGCGCTCAGGCTTTCGCTTTCAATCGCGAGCGGCTGAGCGACGGCAGGGGCTTCAGGTTCTGGCGCATCTTCCGCCGCAGCTTCAGCGGCAGGTGCAGCTTCGCCATTGGGTTCTGAAGCCGGGGCTTCGCCATTGGCGTCTTCCCCCGGCTGCCAGGCTTCATTGCTTTCGCCATTCCAGGCGGCGCGGTCCATCGCACTTTCCGGCGGCAGATCGTCCTCATCCTCGGCGCGGGCTTCGGCTTCCTGCATATCCAGCAGGCGCTGCCGATCCGCTACGGGGATTTGGTAGTAATCCGGGTGGATTTCGCCAAAGGCCAGGAAGCCGTGGCGATTGCCGCCATATTCCACAAAGGCCGCTTGCAGGCTGGGTTCTACCCGCACCACTTTGGCCAAATAGATATTGCCCTTCAGGGCGCGGCGTTGCGTTGTTTCAAGATCAAATTCGTCGAGGCGATTGCCATCCATCACCACAACCCGGGTTTCCTCGGGGTGGGATGCATCTATCAGCATGCGCTTGGTCATGGGGTGGAGTCTCCGCGCCGCGGCAGTGCCGCCGGCGCAATGGCGTGGGGAGGCCCGAACGAGTTCCGATATGCGGCGCTGCGTGCAAAAGCATGCTACGGCGAAGACCTCGTTCGGCGGGCCCGGCGCCGAAGCGGCGCAGCGGTCCCTGGGTGGGCGCACCTGGATCCTGCCCCGGGAACCCTTGGACCATCGTAGCAACGAAGGTCACAGGCGCAGGCGGGACGGCGGGCGCGACGGGGGCCATGGCCATAAGGGCTTTGACTTTCGCGCGCCTCGGGCCGCGCTGGCGAGAAGGAAGGGCTGCTCCCCGGCGAAACCACAAAGCCGACGCCATAGGCGCGGCTCCGGAGGCCGGGGGGCTGAACATCGTGGTGCGCACCATGCCCTTGGGGGCTCCATGCGCCAGGCGATGCCGCCGGAATTCTCGCCCGCAGCGGATGCCGCCGGGGCGCGTCACCTTAGGCCCGCCCTGCCAGTGCCACAAGGGTCATATGGAGCGATTCTGATGACAGGGGTGGCTTGGACCGTTAATAACATCGGCATGGGCATAGGGCGCCGGCATTTCCTGGGATTGGGCGGGGTGGTTTTGGGCGGCGCCCAGCCGGCCCTTGCCGCTTCCATTGGCGCGGCAAGCCTCACCACCGAAGGGCGCGCGGCGCGGCTTGCCCTGGCGCTGGAAGGCCCGCTTTCCTGGGAATGGCGCGCCTTGGCCGAACCCCCTCGCCTTCTGCTTTCCCTGCCCGGCGTGACCTGGCGGGGCCCGGCGCGGTTGGGCTCGGCTGGGCCGGTCGCCAGCGCGCTGTTTGATGACGAAGCCAAGGAATTGCGCCTGAACCTGGCGCGCCCTGCCCTACCGCGCCGCCTGCCCGGGCCGGCTGGGCGGCTGGTGGTGGAGATCGCCCCCGCGAGTTCTGAGGCCTTCGCAGCTGCTACGCGCCGGGACATACCCTTGGCGCAAGGCAGCGCCCCTGCCCTGCCGCTGGTGGTGATTGACCCCGGCCATGGCGGCTATGACCCTGGCGCCATTGGCCGGCGCGGTACGGAAGAAAAGCGCCTGACGCTTGCCGCCGCCCAGGCGTTACGCCGCAAATTGCAGGAAGGCGGCAAATGCCGTGTCGCCATGACACGCGAACGCGATGAATTCATCTCGCTCGCGGACCGGGTAGCCTTCGCCCGCACACGTGACGCCGCGCTGCTGATCTCGCTCCATGCCGATTCCGCGCCAGGGGCCAGGGGGGCGAGCGTTTATACCTTGGCCGAGACCGCGAGTGATCCTTTCGCCGAAGCCCTGGCGCAGCGTGAAAACAACGCAGATCTGGCGGGTGGCCTTAGCCTGCCCTCCGTCCCGCCCGAGGTGCAGGCCATATTGCTGAGCCTGATGCGCCAGGAAACCCTGGGCGATTCCGCCCGCTTTGCGCGGGTGGCGGTGCGGGAATTGACCCGCGCCGTGCCCATCCTGCCAAAACCAAGGCGGGAAGCGGGTTTCATCGTGCTGAAGGCGCCGGAAGTACCCTCCGTGCTGGTGGAAATGGGCTTCCTTTCTGACCCGGAAGATGAAGCCGCTTTGCGGCAACCCGAACACCGCGCGCTGATCGCCGCCAGCCTGGCCCGCGCGGTGGAAGCCTGGGTTGGTTCCACCCAGCGCCCCAGGCCGGGCTGAAAAACCTGACGCATGCTGATAGTCTCTCAGAAGGCATTCGATCGTTTCTGAACCCTACTATAAATCTTAAAGAGAATGCGGCGAAGCTGGCAGAATTCAGTGTGGTTTCTTAACAAATAGGACCAAATACACTTCTCAAACGTACCAACTAGCCACATGGGCAAACGCCAAACCCAAGACCCGTAAGGCTGCGGCCCATCACGCAACCGTGCGGATCGAAAGCGGTGTGGTCACGCGAATCACGCGCGGCTGAGGCTACCCGCCGCCACCAACGCCACGACGACCCCACAAAGCCCCGCCATGGCCCAAAAAATCCCCGCCCCGAGCGCGGCATAGCCAGGCCCTGAAGCCAGCGTCAGCAGCGTGGTCATCGCGCCCACGGCTGCCCCAAGCAGCGTCTGCGCCGTGCCGCCCAGGCTCGCCGGCACGCGTTCCTGCAATAGCCTAATTGCCGCCAAATGCATGGCGCCAAAAGTCAGCGCATGCAGCGCTTGGGCGAAGATCAGCGGCGGCAGGCTTTCACTTACCGCCATGATCGGCCAACGCAGCACACCCGCGCCAGCCGCCAGCGAAATCAGGCCGCGCACGCCGAGCCTTTCCACCAGGCCGCGCCCCCACATGAACAGCGCCACCTCGGCCACCACGCCCCAGCCCCAAAGCAGGCCAATCACCCCGGCGCTGAAGCCCAAAGCTTGCCAATGGATGGACCCGAAGGCGTAATAGGCCGCATGGCTGCCCTGCATCAGCGCGGCAATCAGCATCAGTCGGCGCAGCCAGGGCAGCGCGAGTGCGGCGCGAAACCCGCTTGCACCGCCGCGGCCAAATCCATCAGCGCGCGGCAGCAGAAAGGCCGCCGCCGCGCCAAGGCCAAGCATGGCAGCAATCAGCCAGGCGGCGCTGCCTGCGCCCAGCACGCCCACCAGCGCGCCGGCGGCAACCGCCGCGACGATATAACTCGCCGAACCCGCCGCACGGGCGCGGCCATAATCAAAGCCAGGTGGTTCGCGGGCAGCGCGTAGCGCCATCGCATCGGCAAGCGCGGTGGTCGGCGCCAAGGCCGCCGACAGCGCCAAATTCACCAACAGCAAAGCCCAAAATCCACCAACCAGCCCAAAGCCCGCAGCAACAATAGCCGCTACGCCGGTACAACAAATCAGCACCAAGCGCGGATCACCAAGCCAATCCGCAACGCGCCCTAAAAGCGGCCCCGCCAGCAATTTCAGCGCACTGCCGGCGGCCAGCACTGTGCCAAGATCAGCCGGCGTCAGCCCGCGCGCCAGCAAAAGCGGTGGCAGGAAAGGCATCATCACGCCAAAGGCCGCGAATTGCGCGGCGAAGATCAGGGCGAAGCGGGTGGCGGGATTCATCACGGGCCTGCCACCCTGCCCGTTGCCGCCACCATGGACAAGCGCGCCGCGTCATGCCACGGAGCGTCGCGTTTTACTTTCTTGGACATTGACCCCCGCATGTTCGAACCCAGGGTTCGCGCCATTCTTGGCCCGACCAATACCGGCAAGACCCACCTCGCGATTGAGCGGATGCTCGCCCATGCCTCGGGCAGTATCGGCTTTCCGCTGCGGCTGCTGGCGCGTGAAAATTATGATCGCATGGTGGCGATGAAGGGCGAACGCTATGTTGCCCTGATCACCGGCGAGGAAAAAATCGTCCCGCCCGAGGCGAAGTATTTCGCCTGCACGGTGGAAGCGATGCCGCTGGATCGGCCCGTGGAATTCCTTGCCATTGATGAAATCCAGCTTTGCGCAGACCCTGATCGCGGCCATGTCTTTACCGATCGGCTGCTCAATGCGCGCGGCATGGTTGAAACCATGTTCCTGGGTGCTGAGACCATCGCGCCTTTGCTGCGCCGCTTGATTCCGCGCGCGGAAATCGAAACCCGCTCACGGCTTTCGCAACTGAGTTACGCCGGCCCCGCCAAGCTGTCACGCCTGCCGGCACGTTCCGCTATTGTCGCCTTCAGCGCGCAGGAAGTTTACGCCATTGCCGAAGCGGTGCGCCGCCGGCGTGGCGGTTGCGCGGTGGTGATGGGAAGGCTTTCGCCGCGCACACGCAATGCGCAGGTCGCACTCTATCAAAATCGGGAAGTGGATTTCCTGGTGGCGACGGATGCGATCGGCATGGGCCTCAATATGGATGTGGACCATGTGGCGCTGGCCGCGTTGAACAAGTTTGATGGCCATCAGCCACGTGCCCTGACCGCACAAGAAATCGCGCAAATCGCGGGGCGCGCAGGGCGTGGTATGCGCGATGGCACTTTCGGCACCACAGCGGATGCGCCGATACTGGATGATGAAATCATCACCCAGATCGAAACGCATGCGTTCGAACCGCTGAAGACGCTCGCCTGGCGCAATTCGGATCTGGATTTTTCTTCGGTCGAGACACTGCTCGATAGTCTTGGTGCGTCGGCGCCTTTGCCCGGTCTTGCCAAGGGCCATGATGCGGTGGACCACATCACGCTATCCATGCTGGTGCGGGAAGAAGAAATTCGCAGCCTGGCCGATACCGCATCGCGCGTGCGCTTGCTGTGGGAAGCCTGCCAGGTGCCGGATTTCCGCAAGCTGGCAGATGACAGTCACACCCGGATTTGCGCGCGCATTTTTACCCATTTGGCGCGGGAAGGCCGGTTGCCGAGCGATTGGGTAGCCTCATCGCTTGCCCAGCTTGGCATGGCGGAAGGTGATCTTGATACGCTGATGGCGCGGCTTTCGGCCATTCGCGTCTGGGCCTTTGTCGCGGCGCGGGCCGATTGGCTGGATAATGCGGCGGAGCTTCAGGCCGAAGCGCGGCGCGTGGAAGACATGGTCTCCGACGCTTTGCATGAAAGCCTGACCGCGCGCTTTGTGGACCGGCGCGCGGCGCATCTGATTCGCGCGCTCGATGAAAGCGATGAGGAATTGCTTTCCGCCGTCACCAGGCGTGGGGAAGTGGTGGTGGAAGGCCATCCGGTCGGCCATGTGAAGGGCTTCCTGTTTGAACCCGATGCGGCGACGGTAAAGGAAGAAGAACGCCGCGTGGTGCTGCGCGCGGCGCGCCGTGCCTTGGGCGCGGAGATTCCGCGCCGCGTTTCCATGCTGGAATCCGCGAAGGATGAGGCTTTTGCGCTGACGCCGCAGCATGGCGTGACCTGGGCCTATTCCCATGCGCCCAATATGCCGGCGGGGCTTGGCGATATTGCGGAAGTGGCGAAGCTGAAGACCGGTTCTGAACCCGGCAAGCCACTGATTGAAGTGCTGCCCTCTGAGTTCCTGGATGGGGCGCAACGCGAACGCATTCGCGCGCGGTTGGCCATTTGGATTGAGGCTTTGGTGAAGCGCGATCTGGGCGCGATTTTCACCGCGGAAGAGAAGGCCAGCGAGGATAATACGCTGCGCGGCCCGGCCTTTCGGCTGCGGGAAGAATTGGGCCTGGCCTTGGGTGCCACGGATAGTGAAATCCGCCCCGATCTCCGCCAGAAATTGAAGGGCATTGGCATTCGTGCTGGGCGCTATGCGCTTTATGTGCCGGAAGCGCTGAAGCCGCGCGCCATGGCTTTGCGCGCGCAGCTTTGGTCCTTGTTGCGTGGCATTGAAACGCCGAAGCTGCCCTCGGGCGGGCTGATCGCGGTGGCGCCGCCCGCCGATTGGCCGCGCGGCTTTGCAGAAACCATGGGCTGGCTGCCGGCGGGGCCTGTGCTGCTGCGCCTTGATGTGGCGGAACGCATCGCCGGCGAATTGGGGCACCTGACGCGCAAGGCGCCCGCGCTTTTGCCTGGGGATTTGGCCAGCCGCTTGGGGATCAAGGGGGAAAACCTTGGCCCGGTGCTGGATGCGATGGGCTTCCGGCTGATCCCGGCCGACACCGAAGATGAAAAGCAATTCGGCCCGCCCGCGCCCGCGCGGATTGGCCAGCAGCGCGCGCCCCGCTTCGAGGCGCGCCAACAGCCGCGCCAGCAGCAGCGCGAAGGGCAAGGCCCGCGCCGCGATGACCGGCGCCCCGAACGGCGCGGCCCGCGCCCTGATCAGCGCCAGCGCGACGACAAGCCGGCCGAAGCCACTGCAACTGAGGGCACAACGCCAGAACAGGCGCCGCCGGAACAGCAGCGCCCGGAACGCCGGCCGGATCAGCGGCCGGATCGCCGCCCGAAACCCGATGGCGGGCAGCAGCAACAGCAGCAGCGCCAGCATTACGGCAACAAGGGCGGCAATGACCGCCCGCGCGGTCCTCGGCCACCACGGGAAGATCGTGTGGCGCTCCCCGCCATGCCGCGCCCCGATAGCCCCTTTGCGGTACTCGCCGCATTGAAGCTCAAAAAGGACTGAGCCGGGGGCGGTGGCGGCAGAGGCTGAAGGACGGGACTATCAAAGGCTGGATGCCTGGCTTTGGTGCGCGCGCTTCCGCAAGACGCGGGCGGAATGCGCGCGGTTGGTGGAAAAGGGCGTGGTGCGGATCAATCGCCTGCCGACCGACAAGCCCCATGCCAAGCTGCGGCCAGGTGATGTGCTGACGCTGGCGGTGGGCCAGGGTGCTTCGGGGCAGATCATCCTGTGGCGCGTGCTGGCCTTGGCAGAGCGGCGCGGCCCGGCCACTGAGGCGCAGGGGCTTTATGAGGTTATTGCGTGAAACAAGACAGCTATGCGTCAAGCCACCTTGTCTAATTTCCTGTCTGAGGTCATTTTGGGCGCGATTTTGGACAGGCTCAGCACCAGGGAATCGCACTAGTGACTTATATCGTCAGCGAGAATTGCATCAACTGCAAATACATGGATTGCGTGGAAGTCTGTCCGGTGGACTGCTTCTATGTCGGCGAAAACATGCTGGTGATCCACCCGGATGAATGCATTGATTGCGGCGTCTGCGAACCGGAATGCCCGGCCGAGGCGATTCTGCCCGATAGCGACGATAAGGCGACCCCCTGGGTGGAACTCAACCGGGATTACGCCCAGCAATGGCCCAATATCACCCGCAAGGGCGAAGCGCCGGCGGATGCCGATGATTGGAAGGACAAGCCGGGCAAGAAGGCGCTGCTCAGCCCCAACCCCGGCAAGCCCTGAGCAGTTTTCCGCCATAAGGGCGCGCATATCTGACCGGAACGGTCATGAATTGCGCCCGCATTCGCTGCTTGGCGGGTGACCCGAAGCTATTTTTGTGTTACAAAAGTGTTTCCTTATGCCGTCATCTGGTCTGACCCAGGTTTCTGCTGAGGATGATATTCTGCATTCTCAACCGGATCGCGCCGATCCGGGTTCTGCGTTGGGAGTCCCGTTTTCATGACACGCAAGCCAGTGTCCAAGGCGCCTGCCAAAGGCAGCGCCAAGCCGTCCCGACCCGCGGCAAAGAAGCCCGCCAGCAAGGCTAAATCGGCCGCAAAGCCGGCTGCGAAGAAATCCTCCGCCACGGCAAAGGCGACAACGAAGCCCAACAAGAAGGCGGCGCCGAAACCTGTGAAGAAGCCAGTGACCAAAGCGGCGGCAAAGCCAAGCGCGAAGCCTGCAGCCAAGCCGGCGAGCAAGCCGACCAGCAAGCCTACGGCCAAACCCGCGCCAAAGCCCGCACCCAAGGCCGCCGCGCCCGCCAAAGCCAAACCGGCGCCTAAGGCAGCTGCCAAACCGGCGCCAAAGGCAATCGCCAAGCCCGCTGTGCCCGCCAAGGCAGAAACGCCTGCCGCGAAGCCTGCGGCG
>JBBAUC010000100.1:0-10651 GCA_040398485.1 Roseomonas sp.
AGCGCAGAATATCGGGCGGTTCGGGCATATTGGGTGGCGGCGTCAATGCGCTTGGATGAGGTGCGGTGATACCTTCCTCACCGGGGGCACATTTCTTGATGTTCACGCGCAGATCATACCAGGCAGCCTGACCGGTGATGGGATCGGCATTGGCCAAGCGCGGGCCGGTTTGCGCGGGCAGCCATTCACTGATGACGTGGTTCAGCAAAAAGCCGCGTTGCGCTTCCGCGGCATCAGGGCTCAACATCCAGGCGCCAGCGCGTTTGCCGATGGCGTTCCAGGTCCAAACGGTGTCTGGGTTTACGCCTTCCATCAGCGTCACTTGCCCCTTCACGCGGCCATTGCGGCTTTCGACCCATACCCAGTCATCCTGCGCAATGCCCATGGCTTCGCCTTTGGCGCGGCTCATATACAGGCGATTGGCGCCGTGGATTTGCCGCAGCCACGCATTCATCGACCCCCAGGAATGATACATCGCCATGGGGCGCTGCGTGACGGCCGAGAAAGGAAAGCCCGAGACATCATGCGCAACTTGCTCCAGCGGCGCATACCAAAAGGGCAGCGGGTCGCAGTAGCTGCGCACGCGTTCACGCAGCGCTTCCGGCGGCTGCTTCGCGCCATGGCCTTCCGCAGCCAAGCGGAATTTCTGCAAGGGTTCTGACCATATCTGCAAAACGATCTGATCGGACTTGCCAATCAGCCCCATCGCCTTGGCGTTTTCCAGATAGAGCTTGTTGGAATGCTTGAAATAGCTTTCCTCGGCGGAGAAATTATGCCGCCAGAAGCAGCCATTTTCGATATAGCGCTGCAATTGATCCGGGTTGGGCTTGCCGACACCCTTCGCCGAGCCATCCTCACCACGCCAACCGGCAAGCGGGCCAACACCCGGCATGCGTTCGTGATTGACGATGTAATCCGCATAATCCTTGAAGCGCGCGCTGCCATCTTCCTTGGTAAAGGCAGGCAAGCCAAGCCGCGCGCCCAATTCAATCAGCACATCCTGGAAGGGGCGCACATCACGATCCGGCTTCAGGATGGGCTGACGAATGGCATCGCCTGGCCCATGAGACGACCCAATCGGGCGATCCAGAATGGAAATGCAATCCCAGCGTTCCAGGTAGGTCGTATCCGGTAGAATCAGATCAGCATAGGGCACGGTTTCGCTGAAAAACGCATCGGAATAGATCACGGTTGGGATGACGTATTCGCCTGAAGCATCCTTCGCGGTCAGGCATTCAATGGTTTCCAGCGGATTCATCGCGCTGTTCCAGGCCATATTCGCCATGAACATGAACAGCACATCAATCTTGTACGGGTCGCCCTTTGCGGCATTGCCGATCACGGTATGCATCATGCCATGCAGACCAAGCGGCGCTTCCCAGGAAAAGGAATGGTCAATGCGAATGGGCGAGCCATCATCATTCACCAGCAAATCATCCGGCCCATGGGTGAAGGACAGGATATTGCCAGCCAGCGGCGTATTGGGCTTGGAATTCTTGCCCGCGGGGCCGGGGCCGGGCGGAATGGGCCGCGGGAAGGGCGCCTTGTAGCGCCAGGAACCTGGCGTATCGATCGCACCCAACAGCATTTGCAGAATATGCAGCGCGCGGCAGGTATGAAAGCCATTGGAATGGGCGCTGATGCCGCGCATGGCATGCACCGAAACAGGCCGGCCCACCATTTTCTCATGCCGGCGGCCGAGCGTATCAGTCCAGGGTTGATCGAGTGTGATAGTCTGGTTGAAGGCAACGTCAGCCATCTCGGTCGCGATGCGGCGAATGCGTTCCGCATCCAAGCCGCAGCGTTCCGCGACCGCTTCCGGCGCATATTCGGCGCCGAGGTAGCGTTCTGCCATCAAATGGAAAACAGGGCGCACCGTGCGGCCATCGGGCAGGGTGAAATCACCGACAAGCACAGGGGAAAGATCAGCGGCGGCGGCATCCATCGCACCGCGCGCGCGATCCCAGGCTTGCGGCTTGCCATCGGTATCTCGGGCGAAAAGCCCATCATCCGCGCCGCCCGGATTGCGCACCACCAGCCAATGCGCATTGGTGTGACGCACCAGGAATTCGGCATCCATGCGATCCGTGCGCAGCAATTCATGGATCAGCGCCATGACGAAAAGCCCATCCGTGCCGGGGCGGATACCCACCCATTCATCGGCAATAGCGGAATAGCCAGTACGCACGGGATTGACGGAAACCACCTTGGCGTTGCGCTGCTTCAGCGCTGCCAGGCCGGTTTTGATCGGGTTGGAATCATGATCCTCGGCCACACCCAGGATCAGCAAGTATTTCGAGCGTTCCCAATCCGGTTCGCCAAATTCCCAGAAGGAACCGCCAATGGTGTAAAGCCCGCCAGCGGCCATATTGACGGAACAAAAGCCGCCATGCGCCGCGAAATTGGGCGTGCCGAATTGCGCCGCCCAAAAACCTGTCAGCGATTGGGATTGGTCGCGGCCGGTGAAGAAGGCCAGGCGCTTTGGGTCTGTTTCACGGACCTTCTTCAGCGCGCTGGTGGCAATTTCCATCGCCTCATCCCAGGAAATCTCGGCATATTCGCCAGAACCGCGTGGCCCGACGCGCTTCAGCGGTGCCTGCAAGCGCGCGGGGCTATATTGCGTCATGATGCCGGCGCTGCCCTTGCCGCAGAGCACGCCCTTATTCACCGGATGATCGGGATTGCCTTCAATATAGCGGACCCGGCCATCCTTCAGATGCACGCGAATCCCACAACGGCAGGCGCACATATAGCAGGTGGTTGTCTTCACCGTGTCGCCGATCGGTGCCGAATAGGCGATCCGATCCGTTGTGCTGCCATCTGGCATACGCCGTTCCTCCACTTTTCAGGTGAAGAGTAGCGCATGGCGGGGTGGCCCTGCAAAGGGGGCTGACTGCTTTGACGGAGCCCTGCCGCGGCCTTAGCGTCCCGCGCAGCAAGCGGAGACCAGCCATGAAACTGCCCACCCATGGGCGCTATCAGCATAGCGCCATCCCCCAGCGCCCAACCTATGAATGGCCCAATGGGGCGCGGCTCGCGGTTGTGCTGTGCAATAATATTGAAGCCTTCGCCTTTCGCGCTGGGCTTGGCAGCGACAGTACCGGCGCCGCCGCGCCGCAATCCCAGCGCAATTACGCCTGGCGGGATTACGGCAATCGCGTCGGGCTTTGGAATATGCTGGCCATGTTCGATGAATACGGTCTGCCCGCTGCGCATAATGTGAATGGGCTGGTCTTGGATACCTGCCCGGAAATTGCGCCGGCGCTCATGAAGCGCGGGGATGAGTTTATCGGCCATGGCCGCACCAATGCCGAACGTCAGGACATCCTGTTCGAAGATGATGAGCGCCGCCTGATTGCCGAAAGCCGAGAGGCGATCATCCGCCACACCGGCAAGGCGCCGGATGGCTGGCTTGGCCCTTACATTACGCAATCCGCGACAACGCTTGATCTGCTGAAGGAAGAAGGTTTTGGCTATGTCATGGATTGGCCGGCAGATGATCAGCCCTTCTGGATGACCACCCGCGCCGGGCCGATGCTTTCCGTGCCCTATTCGGTCGAAGTGAATGACAGCCCTGTTGCGATTTTCCGCCAGCAGGCAGCGCGGGATTTCGCCGATATGGTAGTGGATCAGTTCGACGAAATGCTTGATCGGTCGCGCGATATGCCGCTGGTTTGTTCCATTGTGCTGCACCCTTTCATCATCGGCCAGCCCTTTCGGCTTCGCCCCTTCCGCCGCGCCATGCAGCATATTTTGACACAACGGGATAAGATTTGGCTTGCGCGGCCTGGAGAGATCGCGCGTCATGCGGCCAGCCTGCCCAAGGGCATTGTGCCGGGGTCGGAGATGCTGCCATGAACCGCGATCTGCCGCATTGGCGTTCCCTGCTTTACGTGCCGGCCAGCGAAGAACGCTTTGTCGCCAAGGCGCATGAACGCGGCGCGGATGCCATTATTCTTGATCTGGAAGATGGCGTGGCGCCGGATGCCAAGGCGCGGGCGCGGGCTGGGCTTGCGGCTTCGGCAGCCAGCGCGCGGCGGAATGGCGCGGATATTGTGGTGCGCATCAATCGCCCGCTCCGCATGGTGGCGGAGGATATTGCGGCGGCGGCCGCAGCGGGCGCGGATGGCGTGATTTGCACCAAAATGATGGGCGCGGATCATGTGCGGCTGCTATCCGAACTCGCGACCGAATCGGAAGTGGCGGCAGGGCGCGCGGTGGGCTCGCTGCGCTTCATTGTGCTGATCGAAGATGCCGCCGCTTTGCGTCATTTGGATGCGATTGCGGGGGCTGATCCGCGCATCGTGGCGCTGGGCGTGGGTGGTGAGGATTTGGCGACCGATCTGGGCGCTGAACCCACGCCGGATGCTTTGGATTTGCCCAAGCGCATGGGGCTGATTGCTGCGCGTGGCGCGGGGATTTTGCCGCTCGGCTTTATTGGCACGGTGGCGGGGTTGAAGGATTTGGACGGCTACCGGGCCATGCTGCGAAGGTCTCGGGCGATTGGTTTCGCTTGTGCGTCCTGCGTGCATCCATCTCAGGTGGCGATCATCAATGAGGAGTATGGCGCGCGGCCAGAGGAGGTTGCGCGCGCCAGGCGGCTGGTCGCCGCCTTTGATGTCGCGCTGGCAGAGGGTAAGGGCGCGGTCGCTTTTGAAGGAGATATGATTGATAAGCCGATTGTGGAGCGCGCGAAAAAGTTGATCGCACGCGTGGGTTAAACGACAGCCGTCATGCCGCCATCCACATAGAGCAGATGGCCATGCACGAAGTTTGACGCGGGGGAGGCGAGGAAGACGGTGGCGCCCACCAGTTCCTCCACCTTGCCCCAGCGTCCGGCGGGGACGCGCTGGCAGAGCCAATCGCTGAATTCAGCGTTTTGAACGAGTGCGCTGGTAAGTTCTGTCGCGTAATAACCAGGTGCCACGCCGTTCACATTGACGCCGTGTTTGGCCCATTCGGCGCAGAGTGTGCGCGTGAGCATTCTCAATGCGCCTTTGCTTGCGGCGTAGGGTGCGATGGTGGGGCGGCCCAATTCGCTTTGGACGGAGCAGATGGTGATGATTTTGCCGGCGCCGCGGGGGACCATGCGTTTGCCGGCGGCCTGGCAGCAATACCAGACGCCGTCGAGGTTGGTGCCGAGCACTTCGCGCCAGGTTTCGGGTGGCATTTCGGTGGCGGGGGCGCGGCGCATGATGCCGGCATTGGCGACGAGGATATCAAGCTGGCCGCAGCGATTTTCAATTTCGGTAAAGCCTGCTTCCACCGTCTTTGGGTTGGTCACGTCAAAGGCGCTGGCGGTGGTTTCTATGCCCAAATCGCGCAAGCGTTGCTGCGCTGTGGCAAGCTTTGCCGGATCGCGCCCATTGATGATGACGCGCGCCCCCGCTTCCGCGAGACCCTTTGCCAGTGCAAAGCCAATCCCTTGGCTAGACCCCGTCACCAGCGCGTTTTTCCCTGTGAGATCGAACATTTTCATTGATGTATTCCCTTAAGTTCTGGCGGGGTCCGGGGTAACACTGTTACCCCGGCGGGGGTTAGGGGGCAGCGCCCCCCGTTGTTTTTAGTTTATTGTATTTTTCTTTTCCCAACAGCGGCAGCAATATTTCTTCATTATGCTCTCCCAGCTTCGGCGCCGGGCGGGCAAGAATCCCTGGCGTTGCGGATAGCCTCGGCACCATCCCGTGCATGGGCAGCCAGCCGCCCGGCATATCCGCATCCGGCACTTCGATCAGCGCTTCGCGTTCAATCGCGTAAGGATCGCTATCCAGCATTTCCGTATCCATGATCGGTCCGATGGTGACACCGGCCTTGTCGAAATGCGCAAGGTTTTCAGCCATGTCGCGTGCGCCGATGAAGCCGCCGATAATCGCATCCAGTTCTTGCCAATTTTTCACGCGGGCTGGGTTATTGGCGAAGCGCGGATCGGTGATCAAAGCTTCCTGGCCGATGGAGCGCAGTAGCTTTTCTGTCATGCCTTGGGTGGAGGCGGAAAGGCAGACCCAGCCGCCATCCTTGGTGCGATAGGCGTTGCGGGGGGATGTATTGGTGCTGCGGCTGCCGGTGCGCGGTTTGCGTTTGCGGGTCAGGCGCCAATTCGCCACTTGCGGTTCCAGCACGCTGAACAGCGGTTCGAATAGTGAGATATCAATGACCTGTCCCTGACCCGTAGCCTCCGCATGGCGCAGCGCGATCATGGCGGCGGCGGAACCATAAAGCCCGGCATAGGCATCGCCCATGAACATGGGTGGCAGCACTGGTTCGCGGTCTTCAAAACCATTGATGGCGGCGAAGCCGGAATAGCCCTCAACCAGAGTACCAAAGCCAGGCTTGTGGCGATATGGCCCGTCTTGCCCCCAGCCGGAAACCCGCGCGATGACCAGGCGCGGATTGGCGGCGAGCAGGCTTGCGGGATCAAGCCCCATGGCTTCCAGCACGCCGGGGCGGAAGCTTTCCACCAGCATGGCGGCGTCGCGCGCCAAGGCACGCACGGCGGCGATGCCCTCAGTGCTTTTCAGATCAAGGCAGATACTTTTCTTGTTGCGACAGATGGTCTTCCAACTTGTCTCCACGCCGCCCACGCGCCAGGCGCGTAGTGTGTCGCCTTCGGGTGGTTCCACCTTGATCACTTCCGCGCCGTGATCTGCGAAAACCTTGGTCAGGATATTGCCAGCGACGAGGCGCGAGAGGTCCACCACGCGCACGCCATCCATGGCACCCTTCGCGGTTGGGTCGAAATTTTTGCGGTGCATTTCGGCCATGGGATCAATCCAGCTTGATATTCGCCGCTGTCGCCACTTCGCGCCAGCGCGCGAGTTCAACGCGAAGAAGCTCGGTAAAGGCTTGTGGTGTGGCGGGTGATGGGCGGGCACCTTCGCTTTGCAAAAGCTTCGCCATTTCCGGATCTGCCAGGGCGGCGTTTGCTTCCGTATTCAGGCGCGTCAGGATCTCTGGCGGCAAGCCGCGCGGCGCGAAAAGCCCCCACCAGATATCGCTTTCATAATCAATGCCGGTTTCCTTGACGGTGGGGCCGGGTGGCGAGCCATCCGGCGCGCCTGGCGCGGTATAGGCCAAAAGCCTGACGCGGCCCTCACGCACCACGCCGGCCGCGCTTGGCATTGTGGTGATCAGCACGGGGATATGGCCTGCCACCAGATCAGTCACCGCGGGCGGCATGCCGCGATAGGGCACGTGGTTCATCTGAATACCGGCGCGCAGACAGAAATATTCGGTGACAAAGTGATTGATCCCGCCAGGGCCGGAGGAGCCGTAATCAATCGCGCCAGGCCTTTCACGTGCCATCCGCACCAGATCAGGCACGCTGCGCGCCGGGAAATCCGGATGCACCAACACTATGAAGGGCGAGCGCGCCAGTAGCGCGACGGGGGTGAAATTCTCAAGCACCCCCCAAGGCACGCGCTGCGTGATGGAGGTGGTGGCGAAGGATGAGGAGGAGACCATGAGCGTATAGCCATCCGCCGGAGATTGGGCGACTGCGGTCGCCCCAATCGCCCCGCCAGCCCCGGCGCGGTTTTCGATAACCACGGGCTGGCCTAGGCGCGCTTGCAAGCGCTCAGCCAAGGGGCGGGCGACCACGTCGTTGGACCCGCCGGGCGGGAAGGGCACGACGATTCTCACCGGCCTCGCGGGCCAGGGCGCCTGGGCGAGCGCTGGGGCGGCAAGCGGCGCAGTGGCGGCCAGTAAAAGGGCGCGGCGGGGCAGGGCAGGGGTCATCAGGCGGTCTCCGGAAGGCGGTTTGGATAGTTTCGCCTATTGTGGCGCTTCTGCGAAGCGGGTTTGCCCCTGTTCATGATCGGCGGCATTGGCCATCATGGGTTTTTCAACGAGGATTCTGGTTGGCAATGGCCGATGACAGGCCTTTCAGGGAATGGCCCTTGGATCAGCTCGCCGAACATGCGGCGCAGCATAAGAGCGATCGCGTCCTGCTTTCCCAATTATTGATTGAAACGGAACGTCGCCCGGGCGCGCGCGCCAAGCTGATTGCGCGGCGGATTGAGAATACGCTGGCAAATATCCTGACCAAGCTGCCAGGCCGTGGCGCGCCGCCTGAGGAAATGCGCCGCTATCTTGCCATTGCTGCCGAAGAAATCGCCGTGCTGCGCAAGCGCTTGCAGGATGCGGAGGTTGAGCTGAAGCAGCTTAAGGAAACGCCGGCGGATGGCAGCGCTCATGCGCGCGTATATCTTACGCCTAATGCGCCGCTGTGGCTGATTGTGGAGGTGCGACGCGCCTTCCGCCGACGCTATCACCCTGACAAGCAGACCGATCCAGTGAAGCGCCAGAATGCCGAGGAAATCTTCAAGCGTGCGGAAGAGGTTTTTGAGAATCTGCAAGGGCGCGGGGAAGATTGACGCGACTGAGGGGGCATTCAGGGCAACCGGACTCACATCAATTCAGCGCAAAGCCGCGGAATATGCTGCGCGAAGGGGAAGAAGCCGCGCCCGGCCAAGGGCCAACAGGCTTCATCCCAGGGGCGGCGCAGCGGGCATAGGCGATAGGGTCGCAAGGCATCCGCCACCCAACCAATAGGGGCTTCTGGCATCACCACTGCATCATGCGCCAGAAGATCGGGCAGATCATCAAGCGTGATGCGCCCCGCCCGCACGCCGAAATGCCGCGAGGCGCGGCTCAAGCCATCTTCCAACGCGGCTTCGGTGAAGCGTCGCACCAGCGGTGCGGCGCCAAGCGGTGAGCGCGCTTCAGGGCAGGAAAGACCCACCACACGCTGCACCTCAAGCCCCGCAAGCGGCAGGCTTTCAGGGTGCAGATCATCCTCATGCAGCAACAGCACTACCGGGCCGTGCGGCGGCGCGGGCAGGGCAGGGATGGCGCGTGGTGCGGGCGGATCGGATTCCTGCAAGGGCAGCGGCTTTTCGTCCAATTCACCATGCGGGGCGAAACGCCCGCCTGTGTGGCGCGCGATATTCTCGGCCCGCGCGACATAATGCTTGCCCTTGGTGTGCAACCCCGAGACCCAGCGCCAAGACAGCGTATTGGACGCTGCATCACCATCCAGCAAATGGCGCAAAAAGAAATCCGCACCCAAAACCCAAGGCAGGCGCAGGGTAAAAATCCAAATGCTGGCAAACCACATGCGCGCGTGGTTATGCAGATAGCCGGTTTCGATCAGCTCCCGCCCCCAGGCATCGAAGCAGGCAATGCCGGTGCGCCCGGCAATGGCCGCCGCGTAACCCTCGGGCGGTGCCTCCACAGCAGCCGCGACCCGCGCGAGATACTCTGCCCATACTGACGGACGCTGCGCCAGCCAGCCCTTCCAATAGCTCCGCCAAAACACTTCCTGGATGAATTTATCGGCGATCTCCGCGCCATGGGCGGCGATGGCTGTGGCCACCACCTCCTGCTCCGTGATCAGGCGATGGCGGATATAGGGGGAAAGCACTGAGACATGGGCGGGCTTGCCGGGGCCGGGGTCGAAATTGCGCCCTTCGGCATAGGCGCGGCCCATCAGGGGCGTGAATGCCGCCAATCTTTCAAGGGCAGCAGCGCGGCTTGGCTCCATGGCGGCGAAACGGCAAGGGCCACGCGGCCCTTGCCACAAGACTTACAGCTTTTCGACCTGACCGTATTCCAGATCCACCGGCGTCGAACGGCCGAAGATGGAAACGCTCACCTTCAGGCGACCCTTTTCCTCATCCACTTCCTCAACCACACCATTGAAGGAGGTGAAGGGGCCATCGGCCACACGAATCTGCTCACCAACCTCATAGATCACGGCCGGCTTGCGGGGCTTGTCCACGCCTTCCTGAACCTGCTTCAGCAAGCGTTCCGCTTCCGCCGCCGGCACAGGCTGGGGCTTGTTGCGTGCGCCAAGGAAGCCAGTGACTTTCGGTGTGTCCTTCACCAAATGCCAGGCGTCATCAGTCATTTCCATCTTCACCAGCACATAGCCGGGGAAGAATTTGCGGTCCGTATCAATCTTCTGGCCGCGCCGCACCTCAACCACTTGCTCAGTAGGCACCAGCACTTCGTCGAACTTGTCGGCCAGGCCCTTTTGCGCAGCCTGCTGCTTGATCTGCTCGGCGATCTTGCGCTCGAAGCCAGAATAGACATGCACGACATACCATTTCTTATCGGCCACGGTGCCGTACCTCCTTAAAACCTTGCTTAGCCGATACCAAAGACCAGCCGCATGGCCAACTGAATCAGCTGATCCACGACCAGAAAGAAAATCGCAGCCAAGGTTGAAAGCCCCAGCACCAGCCCAGTGGTGATGAGGGTCTCCTTACGCGACGGCCAGGTAACCCTGGAGGCTTCCTGACGGACTTCCCGAACGAATTGCGCGGGATCAAGCTTGGCCAATGTCGGTTCCCCTGAAAAACACTACCGGGTGGCAGCCCTGTCAGACCCCCACCCGGACATCAACTAAAAGTGGCAAGGGTGGAGGGTCTCGAACCCCCAACCTCCGGTTTTGGAGACCGGCGCTCTAGCCAATTGAGCTACACCCCTAAACACGGCCTAACCTAGCCGTGATAGCACCGGGCGGAAAGGCCAAAACCTCGCCGCTCCGCAAGCCTTCTTTACGCAGTGATCTTGGCGACAACGCCGGCGCCGACAGTGCGGCCACCTTCGCGAATGGCGAAGCGCAAGCCTTCATCCATCGCGATCGGCG
>JBBAUC010000101.1:0-10597 GCA_040398485.1 Roseomonas sp.
TTCCACGCCTGCCAGTATCACCGGCTTACGCGCAGCCGCCAGCATCGCACGCGCTTGCGCCAGGGCGTTGGCATCAAGCGGGGTTGCGGTGTTTGCCGGCGAAGGCAGCAATTCACCCGCCGGCCGGCGCGCTGCTTCGCTGGTTAAATCCAGATGCACCGGGCCAATCGGCGCTTGCATCGCAAGGTCAAGCAGGGCTTCGATCTCGGCCGCCGGGTTTTCGCTACGCGCTTGGGAATAAGCCTTCACCAATTCGGCGCTGACATTGCGCTGATCAAACACCTGATGGGTAATGTAGCTGAGTTGCTTTTCGGTGAAGCCATCGGTCAGCAGCAGCACCGGCGCGCGTTCCAGCGCGGCACAAGCAATGCCATTCAGCGCATTCATCAGCCCCGGCCCCTTGGTGGTCAGCACCACACCGGGTGCGCCGGTCACTTCCGCATCCGCCACCGCCATCATCGCGGCATTGCCTTCATGCCGCGCCAGGATGAAGCGAATGCCAAAACGCTCAGCCGCCGCGATGATATCCAGTGAAGAACCACCGCCCGGCACGCCATAGATGCGCTTCGTACCACGCCGCGCGAGGGCGGCCAGCAAATACTCAGCGGTATTCATGCGCGTGCCCGATCCGGCCAGAAGCGCACACCGGCCCGCGCGAGCCCGCCGCCAAGGCCAATCGCCGTGCCATCCGCGCGCCAGCAAGCCGCCCCTTCCATGCTGCCATCGGCCTGGAAGGCAATGGCATTCATGCCGCCACCGACATGCGGCATGGGCGCAACCTGATGCCCGCGAGCCTTGAGGACTTCAAGCACTGCCACATCAAAGTCGGGCTCCACCTCCACCGCCGCACCTTGCGTCCAAAGCCGTGGCGCTTCCACCGCTTCCTGAAGCGACATGCCGTGATCCACCAGATTGAGAAAGCCCTGCATGACAGAACCGAAAATCCGCAAACCACCCGGCATGCCAAGCGCATAAGTGGGTTTGCCATCACGTAACGCAATCAGCGGCGCCTGGGATGTGGTGATGCGCTTGCCGGGTGCGACAGACAGCGCCTTGCCGGGGCGCGGATCAAACAGGGCCATGTAATTATTCGGGATAAGCCCCGTACCCGCCACCAGGAAACGCGCACCGAAAAGCGAATTGATGGTCTGCGTTGAGCAGACGATATTGCCCTGATCATCCGCGGCCGTGACATGGGTGGTATTGGCGCTCTCACCGGGGCCAACACCCGGTCCCCAGGCTTGCGCGCGCGCCATATCAACTGCGGCGCGGCGTTCATCGCCATAGGCGCGCGAAATCAGCCGCGCCACCGGCACATCCACAAAGGCAGGATCAGCAGTGGCGGCGGCACGATCAGCGAAGGCAATCTTCAACGCCTCGGCCAGTAGATGCAGCGTATCGGCGCTGCCAAACCCCAGGCCGCGCAGATCGAAGCCTTCCAGGATGTTCAACATTTGCAGCACATGCACACCGGATGACGCCGGGGGCGGTGGCAGCAAAACCTCATAACCACGATAGGGGCCGCGCAAAGGTGCGCGTTCAATGGTCGCGAAATCAGCAATATCGGCGGCAGAGACAATGCCGCCCGCCTTCTTTATGCCATCGGCAATCGCGCTGCCCAAGGCGCCCTTCAATACGCCCGGCCCTTCGCGCGCAATCAGCGTGAGGGTTTCGGCATATTCTGCCTGAATCAGTCGCGCACCTGGCTTGATGGGCGCGCCACCTGGCAACAATAGCGCGGCAATGGCGGGATCGCACGCCAGATCATGCGCGGCTTCATTGATGCATTCGGCCAGATAGGGCGTGACGCCAAAACCGCGCGCAGCGTGGCGAATGGCGGGCGCCATCACATCGGCCAGCGGCATGCTGCCGAAGCGCTCCAGCGTTTCGCACCAGGCGCGCAAATTGCCCGGCACCGCCACTGAAAGCGGGCCGACGATATTGGCACGGCCCGTGGCTTCGAAATTCATCGCATTGGCGGGTTCGGCAGGCGTGAACATATCAGCGCGCGCGGCGGCCGGCGCGGTGGACAGCCCATCAATCACGGTGTGACGCCCATCGGGCAAGCGCAGATGCGCCATGCCGCCGCCCAGAATGCCGACCATCATGGGCTCCACCACCGTCAGCGTGAACAGCGCGGCGATGGCGCCATCCACCGCATTGCCACCGGCGGCGAGCATCTCGGCCCCCGCAGCGGAGGCCAAAGGGTGGTTCGTCACCACCATGCCGCGTGTGCCGATGGCGGGGCGTTTATCCGTGGTGAAGTGCGAAGCCGCGCGCGCGCGCCAATTCTGATTCATGAGATTCTTCTTTCTATTGACGCACACGCATGAGCGAGAGCGCACCCACTGCCGCAACGCCCAGCAAGGCTGTCAGCCATAGTGAAGCCGCGCCGTAATCATCCAGCAGCAGCCCGAATAATAATGGCGCGAAGGCCTGTGAAGCGCGCGCCGGCGCGGTGATGAAGCCCTGGCGCTGGCCATACCCAACCGGCCCGAACAGCGCGAGCGGCAATGTGCCGCGCGTGATCGTCAGCAACCCATTCCCCGCGCCATGGATAATCACAAAAAGCGCGGCAAAGGGCGCGCCAAGGACCATCAGCACTACCACGGCCACGGGATGCGCGCCGGCAGCGATTCGCGCAGAGAAAAGCGGATTCATCTTGCGCATCATGGTGAATTCCACCACACGCGCCGCCACCTGCGCCGGGCCCATCAACGCGCCGGCTGCAATCGCAACGGCCACGGATGTGCCGGCGGATTGCAGCAGCCCGGGCAAATGCGCGGCAAGCGCGGTGGAACTAAAACTCGCGGTCGCCAGCACGAAAGCGAGCAGGATCATGTCGCGTTTGCGGTCCCGCGTTTCCTCGGCGGATAGTGGTGGCGCGGCTTCCTTGGGTGGTGGTGGCGGTGCCTTCGGGATCAAAAAAAGATTGAGCGGCAGACAGATGAAAAGATGCAAGGCAACCCAGCCGAGGCAGGCGCCGCGCCAGCCCCATTCCGCTTCCATCAGCGCGGAAAGCGGCCAGCCGACCGTGCTCGCAAAACCCGCAATCAGCGTAATGCCGGTGATGCTGTTGCGCGCATCCTTGCCATAAAGCCCGGCAAGAGTCGCAAAGGCGGCATCATAAAGCCCCATCGCCATGGCAATGCCAATGATGAACCAGCTTAGGATCAGCATCGGCAGACCATTGGCAAACGCCATGATCAGCAGGCCAAGAATGAAAATCAAATTCGAAATCGCCAGCACATCGCGCCCGCCGCGCTGATCAATCGCGCGGCCTGCCGCAGGGCCAAGCAACGCGGTCAGCAAAAGGGAGCCCGAAAACACGCCAAAGACCAGGGCACGCGACAGGCCCAGATCTTCCGCAATGGGTGCGGCCAGAATCGCCGGCAGATAATAGGAAGACGCCCAGGCTAGGGTCTGGGTGGTGCCAAGCACTGTCACCACCCTGGCCTTGGAAGCAGAGCTACTCACGGAAAAAAGCCCAAACGCGATTTCAATCCGTAATGGCGCGGCCACGCGAAGCGGCATAGCGTGCCGCGAAACGGCCCTTTACTTCCGGGTTGATGATGCGCGGCGGCATTTTGGCGGCGGCACAGGCAGAAAAGGCTTCCGCCGCAATGCGTGTGATCATGGACCGGCTTTCATGCGTGACCCCCGCGGTGTGCTGCGTGCAGATCACGGCCGGGTGCCACAACAACGGGTGTTCCTTGGGCGGCGGTTCCTGTTCCCAGACATCCAAACCAGCCGAGGCCAATTGCCCCGATTCCAGCGCCGCCAGCACAGCGTTTTCATCATGGATGGAACCGCGCGCGGTGGTAACAAGAATGGCGCCCTTCTTCATGCCGGCGAGCGCCTTGGCATCAATAATGGCGCGGCTTTGTGGCGTGAGCGGGCAATGCACGCTGACGATATCGGATTGCGCCAGCAATTCGGCCAATTCAACCTTTTCCGCACCGCGCTTGGCGACGGTTTCCGCATCCACATAAGGGTCATAAGCCAGCACGCGACAATTGAAGGCGGCCTTCACAATGGCGGTGGTGCGCGAGCCCACATTGCCAATGCCAATCACGCCAACCGTCTTATCGAGCAGATTATTGCCCATAAACACTTCGCGCTTCTTGGCTTCCCCGGCGCGCATGGCGGCATGGGTCTGCGGCATTTTCTTGATGAGTGCCAGCATCATGCCAACGGCGTGTTCCGCCACGGCTTCGGCATTGCCGCCGGCCTGGTTCACCAAAAGCACGCCGGCCTTGGTGCAGGAATCCGGGTTGATCGTGTCATATCCCGCGCCCTGGGATGCCACCATCAGCAGATTGGGCAGGCGCTGCAATAGCGCATCATTCACGTGAAACGCCTTGGGCAATTCATCGCGTGAGGCACGGACATAATAGCCATCACAGGTGGCCAGTTCCGCAAGTGCTGCTTCTTCCCCATTTTCCAGGGAAAGCCGGACCACTTCCAGGGCCGGATCGGCGGTGGCGGTTTCCAGAAAGCTTGGATGCGGCACGCGTTCCAGATAGGCGACGCGGAATGGCTTATTGACTGCGGACAAGATTTTTCCCCCTTGCTCAAGGCCGGGTATGCTAGACTTGGATTTGCCGGGGCGCCAGACCGGGGTTTAGCGCCTAACCGTCAGTAGATAAGCCACAATATCATCCAGTTCCTCCCGGCTGAGGCGGTAATCCGGCATATTCGCATGCGGTGTGCGCAAATAGGCGCGCAGCGACATGGAAGTTGTGGAAGGCAGCGCGGCAATGGCGGCGAAGCTTGGCGCGATATCCGTGGCCGGTCCGGGACCGCCAGGCGCGATGCTATGGCAATTGGCGCACCATGTGGTGGCCAGGCGCTGTCCAGCAATCGGGTCCCCGGGTTCCATCTGCGCCAGCGCTGCACCCGGCAGCACTGCCAGCAAGCATATGATCAGCCAATGGCGCATTTTGATCCTCCTGCTTCGGGGTTGCCCTGCCTTGCCTCAGGCGAGGTAATTGCCCCCGTTGATGTGATAAACCTGACCCGTGATCCAGGCGGCTTGATCAGACGCAAGATATGCCATCAATCCGGCGATTTCTTCGGGCCGCCCCATCCGCCCCAGCGGGATTTGCTGCGCCATGACCGCAAGCTCCGCTTCACTATTGCCGTAGCGCGGCTGCGCCGTATCCGTGAGCCCCGGCGCGATGGCGTTCACCCGTATGCCATGGGGGGCGAGTGACAGCGCCATGGACCTTGTCATGCCGATAATGCCCGCCTTGGTGGCCGTGTAATGCACCCCAAGCGGCGCCCCCCGGACGGAGGAGGAGGAGAGGTTGATGATCACCCCCTTGATCCCCGCCGCGACCATGGCGCGCGCTGCCGCCTGGGCGCAAAAGGCGCTGCCCTTCAGGTTGACCGCAATCACCCGGTCCCATTCCGCTTCGGTCATTTCCAGAAACTCAACGCGCGGGAAGATGCCGGCATTGTTCACCAGCACATCAATGCGCCCAAGCGCAGCAAGGGTCTGTTCCACCAGGGCGGCAGCGCCGGCGGCAGTGCCGACATCGCCGCGGATCAGCGCGGCTTTGCGGCCTGAAGCGCGGATTTCGGCCGGCATGGCTTCGGCCTGGGCTTGGTTATCCAGCCAATTGATCGCGACATCATGCCCCGCTGCCGCCAGGGCGCGCGCGGCCGCGGCCCCAATGCCCTGCTGCGCGCCCGTTACCAGCGCAACCCTTGTTTCGCTTGCCATGGTCTGAACCCCTCGATTTCAATGGGCAGGCTAGGCGCAAAAAGCCGGCTTGTCTTGAGGGCTTGCCCCGGCGCCCGCCCGGTGGCACCCCTTGTCAGAGAGGGAGGCGGCGCAGTGGATATTGCTGGAATGTTCTCGTTGCAGGGGCGCGTGGCGCTGGTGACTGGTGCGTCTGGCGTTTTGGGCGCGCATTTCGCGCGGGTTCTGCATGGCGCGGGTGCCTCAGTGGCCTTGGCCGCGCGGCGCGAAGCCGCGACGGCAGCGCTGGCGAGCGAATTGGGCGCGCGCGCGTTTTCCGTGCCTTTGGATGTGACCGCGCCCGAGACCATCCCCCTTGCCTTTGCCGCCGCGGAAGCCGCCTTCGGCGCGCCCTGCGATATTCTGATCAACAACGCCGGCATCGCCGTGACCAAGCCCGCTTTGCAACAAAGCGCGGAAGACTGGGATGCCGTGCTGGATGTGAATCTGCGCGGCTGTTTTCTGGTGGCGCAGGAAGCCGCCAAGCGCCTGGTGGCAGCGAAGCGTCCGGGCGTGGTGGTGAATATCGCATCCGTCCTTGGGGCGCGCATCATTCCGGGCGTGGTCGGCTATACCGCCGCCAAGGCCGGGCTCTTGCACATGACACGCCATTTGGCGGTGGAATGGGCGCGGCATGGCATTCGCGTGAATGCGATTGCGCCTGGCTATATCGCCACTGATATCAACCGCGATTATTTCGCCTCCGATTCCGGGCAGGCGATGATCAAACGCATACCGCAACGCCGGCTTGGCGCTGCCGAGGACCTTACCGGGCCGCTTCTGCTGCTCGCTTCCGATGCCGGGGCGCATATGACCGGCGCGGTGGTGACAGTGGATGGCGGCCATTCGATCAACCCGCTTTAGGTTTTGCCGCCATGGAATTCACGCTGCCCCCCGAAATTGATGATATGCGCCGGCGCATCCGCCGCTTTGTGGATGAAAAGCTGATTCCTCTGGAATCCGACCGCGCGAATTTCGATGAGCATGAAAACATCGCGCCCCATGTGCTGGCGGAAATGCGCAAGGCCGCGAAGGCGGAAGGGCTTTGGGCTTTGCAAATGCCAAAGCGCCTGGGCGGGCAGGAATTGCCGCGCATCGGCATGGCCGCATGTTATGAGGAAATGAATCGCTCCATCTTCGGGCCCGTGGTGTTCAATAGCGCCGCGCCGGATGACGGCAATATGATGATCCTGGATCGCGTTTTGCCGGAAGCGATGAAGCCGCGCTGGTTGCAGCCGATTGTGGATGGCGATGTGCAATCCGCCTTCGCCATGACCGAACCGGATGGGTGCGGTTCTGACCCGAACCTGACCTATACCAAGGCGGAACGGGTTGGGAATGACCGCTGGCGCATCACCGGGCGCAAATGGTTCATCACCGGCGCCGGCAATGCGAAGATTTTCATTATTCTGGCACGTACATCGGATGATCCCCGCAAGGGGCTTTCCGCCTTCCTGTTCAGCGCGGATCAGCCGGGGTGGAAAATCGTACGCCGCATTCCGATCATGGGTCCGGAAGAACATGGCGGGCATTGCGAATTGGAATTCGACGGGCTGGAAGTCCCGAATGAGCACCTTTTGATGAATGAAGGCGATGGGCTGAAGCTGACGCAAATGCGCCTTGGCGTGGCGCGGCTGACGCATTGCATGCGCTGGCTGGGATTGTCTCGGCGTGCCTTGGAAATTGCCATGGAACGCATCGCGCAGCGTGATTCCTTCGGCATGAAGCTGATTGACCGCGAAAGCGTGCAGGGTCTGGTGGGCCAGGCGGCGATGGAAATCGAGATTGGCCGGCTGCTGACCATGAAGGCGGCCTGGATTCTGGACCAAGGCGGCTTCGCGCGGAAGGAAGTTTCCATGGCGAAGATCGTGGTCGCGGATGCTTTGCAAAAATCCGTGGATACGGCGCTGCAATTACTGGGCGCGCGCGGCTATTCCAAGGATACGGTGATTGAATGGATGTACCGCTATGCCCGCCAGGCGCGCCTGGTGGATGGCGCATCCGAAGTGCATCGCATGGTGTTGGCCAATACATTACGGGCAGAGGGTTCTGGCTTCTTCGCCTGGGGTCCGCCCAAGCATGGATGAGGCGCGGCGCGCAAAGCTGACGGATTGGCTGCGCAGGGCCACCGGCGCGGCTGATGTGAAGCTGGGCGCGATGGCGCTACTTTCCGGCGGTGCCATTCAGCAGAATTGGGCTTTGGATGTAACGTTGGCAGGGCGTGACGAAGCCTGGGTGCTGCGCACGGATAATGCCGCGACCTTGGCGGTTTCCTTGCCTCGATCCGCGGAATTCGCGCTGTTGAAGGCGGCTTTTGCCGCGGGCGTGACGGTCCCGGCGCCGCTTTATTTGTGTGAGGATACCGGCGTGCTTGGCGCGCCGTTCTTCATTATGCGTCGCGTACAGGGCATTGCCGCCGGGCATCGCGTGGTAAAAAGCGAAACATTGGGCGGCGGGCGGGATGCTGCGGTGGCGGGTTTGGGGCGCGAATTGGCGCGCATTCATCGCATCACGCCGCCGCGCGTGGATTTGGCGTTTTTGGGCGCGCCGCCTGACGATGCTTGTCTTGCTTTCGTCGCGGAGCAGCGCAGCGCTTTGGATCGGCAGGTGCTGCCGCGCCCTGTGCTGGAATGGGGGCTGCGACATCTGGAACGCACCGCGCCGGCGCCGCTACCACCCGTGCTGAACCATAATGATTTTCGCACCGGCAATCTGATGATGGCCGATTATGGCGTGACGGCGGTGCTGGATTGGGAATTCGCTGCCTGGGGTGATCCGCATGCTGATCTGGGCTGGTTCTGCGCCAAATGCTGGCGCTTTGGCAGCGCTTACGAGGCAGGCGGCATTGGCGCGCGTGATGCCTTCTATGCCGGCTATGCCGCAGAAGCGGGCCGCGCGGTGGATGCGGCGCGCGTCATTTGGTGGGAATTGGCCGCGCATATACGCTGGGCGGTGATTGCGATTGACCAGGCAGAGCGGCATCTTTCGGGCAAGGAAACCAGCCTGGAATTGGCACTCACGGGCCATATCGTGCCAGAGCTTGAATGGGAAATCCTGAATATGACGGGGGTGCCCCATGCAGCGTGAAGCCCCGGAAGGCCCAAGCCTGCTGGCCACGGCGCGTGATGCGCTCTTGCAGGAGATTTTGCCCAAGCTTTCCGGCACAGATGCCTTCACCGCACGCATGATTGCCAATGCCATGGCGATTGCGGCGCGAGAGGCCGCGCAGGAAGAGGCTTGGGTGGCGGCAGCGCGCGCCACCATGCAGCGCCTGACGGGCGCGACTGAGGCGCCGGACCGTGCCTTGGCTGCCGCTATTCGCGCGGGTGCTTTTGATCCGGGTAGCGCGCATTACGCCGAAGCAGCGGCGCTGCTGCGTGAGGCAGCACGGATGCGTTGTGCCATCAGCGCGCCGCGGGTTTTGGGAAAGGGCTGACGCATGCAGGATGATTTGCCGAAAACCGCCGCTAATCATGTGGCGCTTTCGCCGGTTTCCTTCCTGCCGCGCGCGGCACATATCTGGGGCAAGCGCGTGGCCATTATTCATGGCGCCAGGCGCATCACCTATGCGCAGTTTCTGGATCGCAGCCGGCGCTTGGCTTCTGCGCTACGTCAGGCGGGTATCGCGCCGGGCGATGTGGTGGCAGCACTTTTGCCGAATATTCCGGAAATGCTTGAAGCACATAACGGCGTGCCCATGGCGCATGCGGTGCTCTGCCCCATCAATACGCGGTTGGATGCGCCGACAGTGCGCTTCATTCTGGGCCATTCTGGTGCCAAAATCCTACTGCTGGACCGCGAATTTGCAGCGCTGGTGAATACCGCGCTGGAAAGCGCAGAAAACCCGCCGCGCGTGATCATCATAGACGACCCCGAAGGCCCTGGCGGCGCCGCGATTGAAGCGACGGCTTATGAGGACTTCGTCGCCGGCGGTGACCCTGCCTTTCCCGTGACGCCGCCGCCGGATGAATGGGCGGCGATATCGCTTTCCTATACTTCCGGCACCACAGGTGATCCCAAGGGGGTCGTGGTGCATCATCGCGGTGCTTACCTCAATGCCTGCGGCAATGCGTTGTCCTTCGGCTTGAATGCGCAAAGCGTCTATCTGTGGACGCTACCGATGTTTCATTGCAATGGCTGGACTTATACCTGGGCCGTCACGCTGCAAGGGGGCACGCATATCTGCCTGCGCCGCGTGGAACCGGCGCGGATTTTCGCGTTGATTGCTGAACATCGTGTAACGCATCTTTGCGCCGCGCCGGTCGTGCTGACCATGCTGATCCATGCGCCAGAAGATCAGCGTCGCAGCTTCGCGCATCGCGTGGGGATTGCCACGGGCGGCGCGGCGCCGCCTTCACCGGTGATTGCGGCAATGGAGAATCTCGGCTTCGATGTCACGCATCTTTATGGCCTGACGGAGTGCTACGGCCCATCATTGCTTTGCGCCTGGCAGCCGGGCTTGCATGATCTGCCGCTTTCCGAAAAAGCTGCCTTCATGGCGCGGCAAGGTGTGGCTTTGCCGACGCTGGAAGAAGCGACGGTGATCAATACTGAAACGGGTGCGACTGTGCCGGCCGATGGGGCGACACTTGGCGAGATTTCCATTCGCGGCAATACGGTGATGAAGGGCTATTTGCGCAACCCCAAGGCGAATGAAGCGGTTTTTGTGGATGGTTGGTTCCGCACCGGTGATTTGGGTGTGCTGCATCCCGATGGCTATATTGAGGTGAAGGACCGCGCCAAGGATATTGTGATCTCGGGCGGTGAGAATATCAGCAGCCTGGAAGTCGAAGAAACGCTCTATCGCCATCCGGATGTAATGGAAGCGGCAGTGGTGGCACACCCAGATGA
>JBBAUC010000102.1:0-10581 GCA_040398485.1 Roseomonas sp.
AGGTCACGAAAGGCCCACCCGGCATGATCCCGCCTGCCAAGGACGCGATCATGATGCCGCTGAGCCCGGAATCATCGCCAAGCCAGGCGGTGGCGATATCGGCTGGCACAAGCTCCGACAGAAACGCCGCCATGGGCAGGGCCACGCAAAACATCGGCAGAATGCGCCAAAAGCCGCGATTGGTCTCGGCCACCGCGCGGCGCGCCTGGGGCATGCCGCGGCGGGCGCAAAGCGCCAATACCACCAGCGCAATGACCCAAAGGATGATCTGCGGCCCGCTCATTTCGGCGGCTCCCACGCGATGGGCACGCGCCGCGCGATCCAGCCGGCGATCATCGGCATGGGGAAGGTGATCAGCGTGCGCAGCAGCGCGAAATCAAGGCCGAGCAGCGGCGCTTCATAGACCAGCAGTTTTTGGAAGCCATTGAGCGACCAGGCCAGGATGAAGGCGACCAGCGCGCCCCGATCCGCCCCGGCGCCGGCCAGCACCAGCACCAGCGGAAAGGCTGCCATGGGGCCGCCCGGGGAAAGCGTGCCGACCAGCGTTGCGATAAACAGGCCAAAAATCCCGCTTTCCGCCCCCATCAAGCGCGCCAGCGCATCCGGGGAGAGCAATTGCCGAAGTGCGGCGGCCAGCAGCAGCCCCGCGACAAGTGATGGGACGATGAACAGGAACAAGTCCCAGGCATGCCAAAGCGCTGCCATGAAGGCCTCGGCGCCCCTCAATTGAAAGGTGGCAAGCCCGGCTGTGACGGCAATCAGGAAAATGACCACGAGCGAGGCGTGGCGGCGGAGCGCATGTAACACGCGGGCAACCTGCAAGACTGGGGGGCAGCGCGCAAGAGAGGGCGGGGGAAGGACAAGCCTCCCCCCGAACTCACCCGCTGATAACGGGAAGGGTGCGACGCGATGGGGATCCAGCCACACCCAACAGGAACAAAAAGAGAACTAGCAGAGCTTTATGGAGTCTGACAAGCCCCTTATCGCCACCAGCCCATCCGGGGCTATAAGCGGCGCAGCATGAATGACACCTCCACCCGCACGCTGACCTTTCGGCTCTGGCGTTCCTATCTCCGCCAGCATGGCAGGGGCATCCTGCTGGCGCTGCTCTGCACGCTTGGCGTCTCGGGCGCCACCGCGCTTTACCCCATTGTCATCCAGCAGGCCTTTGACCTGTTCACGGCGGGCGATCAGCGCGTGGTGTGGCTGATCCCGATCGTGATTGTCCTGGTGACGTCCTTCAAGGCGCTCGCGCAATTCGGCCAGGCGGTCGCCGTGCAATCTGTTGTGCTGCGCGTGGTGGAAAACCTCCAGCGCGATTTGTTCAAGGCGCTCACCCGGGCAGACCTTGCCGATGTGGCGCGCGATGCGCCGGCGCGCCACGCCGCGCGCTTCACGACGGATGCCGGGCTGATCCGCGAAGCGCTGACGAAATCCATCAATGCCATCGCCGATGTGCTGACGCTGATTGGCCTGATCGGGTCCATGCTGTGGCTCGATTGGAAAATGTCTTTGATTGCGACGCTGCTTTACCCGATTGCCGTGGTGCCTGTCCTGAAGCTTGGCAAGCGCATCCGCCGTGCCTCCGGCGGCATGCAGGATCGTGTGGGCGATGCGGCAACCAGGCTCACGGAAAGCTTTGGCGCGGCGCGGGTGGTGCGAGGCTATCGGCTGGAAGCCGCCGAGGAAGCGCGCGCCAATACCCTATTCACCCGGCTGCGGGAGAGTATTTTCACCATCCAGCGCACGCGCGCGTCACTTGATCCGATGCTGGAAGTTCTGGGCGGCTTGGCGGTGGCGGCGGTGCTGGGCGTGGTTGGGTTTCGCGTCGCCAGCGGGCAGGGCACCATCGGTGAATTCACGGGCTTTGTTGCGGCGGTGCTGATTGCCGCGCGCCCGGTGCGCGCCTTGGGTTCCTTGAATTCAGCCTTGCAGGAAGGGCTCGCTGGCTTGGCGCGCGTATTCGGCGTGATTGACACGCCGCGCCAAATCACCAGCCCCGCAAGCCCGGTGGCGCTGCCGGCGGGCGGTGGGCGCATCGCCTTTGATTCGGTGGGCTTCCGCTATGAAGATGTGCCGGATGCAGCACTTGCGGGCTTAAGTTTCGCTGCCGAACCAGGCCAGACGGTGGCGCTGGTCGGCCCCTCCGGCGCGGGGAAATCCACGGCACTTGCACTCGTGCCGCGGCTTTATGATGCGACCGAAGGGCGCGTCTTGCTGGATGGCGTGGATATCCGCGACCTCAGCCTTGAGGCACTGCGCGATTCACTCGCCTATGTCGGGCAGGATGCGGTGATTTTTGAAGACACCGCCTTCGCCAATATCGCCTGCGGGCGGCCTGGCGCGACGGCGGCGGAAGTTGAGGCCGCCGCCCGCGCCGCGGCAGCACATGATTTCATCAGCGCATTGCCCGCTGGTTATCAGACAGAACTCGGCCCCGGCGGCAATCGGCTTTCGGGTGGTCAGCGCCAGCGTTTGGCGCTTGCGCGCGCCCTGCTGCGTGATCCGCGCGTGTTGTTGCTGGATGAGGCGACCAGCGCGCTTGATGCGGAAAACGAAGCCCTTGTCCAGGAAGCACTTGCGCGGTTGCGTCAGGGCCGCACCACGCTGGTGATCGCGCATCGCCTGGCAACTGTGCGCGATGCGGACCGGATTGTGGTGATGGAAGCGGGCCGCGCGGTGGAACAGGGCACCCATCAGGAATTGATGGCTGCCGATGGGCTTTATGCGCGGCTGGTGCGTACCCAGGCTTTCGCTGGATAGTCTGCTTCAGGCGTCCAGCGCTTCGGCGGCGATGCGCCCGGCATTTTCCTGAATAAAACGGAAGCGCAATTCCGGGCGCCTTCCCATCAATTCTTCCACTCTTTCGCTGGTAAAAGACCGATCTTCAGGTGCGAGCATGACGCGGAGCAGCGTGCGCTTCTTCGGGTCCATGGTGGTTTCCTTGAGTACCGCCGGCGGCATTTCGCCAAGCCCCTTGAAGCGGCTGACCTCCACCTTCTGGTTGGACTTGAACCGCGCCTTCAAGACGCGTTCGCGGTCCGCATCATCCATCGCATAAATAGAAACGCCGCCCGCTTGCAGGCGATAAAGCGGCGGCTGGGCCAAAAACACACGGCCCTGGCGCACCAATTCAGGCAATTCGCGATAGAAGAAGGTCAGCAGCAGGGCGGCGATATGCGCGCCATCCACATCCGCATCGGTCATGATCACAACACGCCCATAGCGCAGCTTGGCAATGTCAAACCGATCACCGACACCGCAGCCGAGCGCCTCGATCAGATCCTTCAATTCCTGATTTTGCCGCAGCTTTTCCACGCTGGCGCTGGCGACATTCAGAATCTTGCCGCGCAACGGCAGAACCGCCTGGGTTTCGCGATCTCGTGCCTGCTTGGCGGAACCGCCGGCGGAATCGCCCTCCACCAGGAAAATCTCCGTGCCCTCGGCGCTTTCGCGGGCGCAATCGGAAAGCTTGCCCGGCAGGCGAAGCTTACGCGTTGCGGTTTTGCGCGGCGTGTCCTTTTCCGCCCGCCGACGCAGCCTATCCTCCGCCCGTTCAATGGCGAAGGCGAGCAGGTTATCCGCCATCGCGGGGTCGCCTGTCAGCCAATGGTCGAAATGATCGCGCAAGGCCATTTCAACCAGGCGCGCGGCTTCTGGGCTGGTCAGCCGATCCTTGGTCTGGCCCTGGAATTGCGGTTCGCGGATGAAAACCGAAAGCATCGCGGCGATGGGGCCGAGCAAATCTTCCGCCGTCACATTGGCCGCGCGCTTTTCCTTCTTGAGCTCGCCATAGGCGCGCAAGCCCTTGACCAGCGCGGCCCGGAAGCCGGCTTCATGTGTTCCGCCCTGCGGCGTTGGGATGGTATTCGCATAGGTGTTCAGAAACCCATCGCCGCGTTCCACCCAGCTTGCCGCCCATTCCACGCGCCCCGCGCCTTCGGGGAATTCGGCATCCCCTGACCAGGCAGCGGGCACCACGGTGGGGCGGCCTTCCAGTGCGGCGGTCAAAAAGTCGGATAGCCCGCCCGGGAAATGCAGCACGGCTTGCGGCGGTGTTTCATCCTTGATCAGCGCGGGATCGCAAGCCCAGCGGATTTCAACACCGCGATACAAATACGCCTTGGATCGGCAGAAGCGATACAGCCGTTCCGGGCGGAAGGTTTGCTTGGCGAAAATCTCTGGATCCGGCTTGAAGCGAATGGTGGTACCGCGCCGGTTCTGCACCGTGCCCGCATCCTTAAGCTTCGTGATCGCCTTGCCGCGCGAATAGACCTGGGTGAACAGGGTACGATCACGCGCGACTTCTACCTCCATCCGCTCAGACAGCGCATTCACCACGGAAGACCCCACGCCATGCAGCCCGCCTGATGTGTCATAGGCCTTGCCGGAGAATTTGCCCCCGGAATGCAGCGTGGTCAGGATCACTTCCAGCGCGCTGAGCTTCGGGAATTTCGGGTGCGGGTCCACCGGGATGCCGCGGCCATTATCGCGCACCACCAGCCAATTATCGGCTTCCAGCGTTACTTCGATACGGTCGGCATGGCCGGCCACGGCTTCATCCATGGCGTTGTCTATGATCTCAGACGCCAGATGGTGCAGCGCGTTTTCATCCGTGCCGCCAATATACATGCCGGGGCGACGCCGGACGGGCTCCAAACCCTCCAGCACTTCGATATCCTTGGCGGAATAGCCTTCCTGCTGCCCGGCTCCCCCCTTCCGAGGACCGCCGCGACCAAATAGATCGTTCATGTCTTGTTCCCTGATTCGAGCCGAACATAACGGGGTGCGCGCCGGGAAACAACGCGGCCGTCGAGTCGCCCTTTACCTTTGGGTGTGTCCAAAAGCCGGGACGAGTGATAGACGACAAATAACGCTGTTTTGTATCACCGCAGGATTAAAAGCGCCGCATGCGGCAGAAGCCTCGCCCGGCAAAGCCGGCCCCATCCCCACTCCCGCCCGCCGATCAGGCGCGGCTGGAAGAAAGCCTGCGCGCGCGCTTGGCCGAACAGCCCGGCAATGGCGCCGCCTGGCAGCAATTGGCCGCCCTGCTGGCTGGAAGCGGGCGCCATGCGGAAGCGGCTGACGCCTTCGCCAAGGCGCTGGCCCATGGCGTGCCGGTAGCAGCGATTTGCACCCCCTATGCCTTGGCGCTGTCATCCGCCGGCCGGCATGCGGAAGCGGCCGATCTGGTGGCCCCGGTGCAGGCGCGCAAGCCCAAGGATTTCGCACTGACCAATCTGCTTGGCGTCATGCTGAAGCGCGCCGGGCGCATTGATGAAGCTGTTGCCACGCTGAAGACGGCGCAGAAGCTTGATCCCAAAAGCGCCTCCCCCTGGCAAAACCTGGGCAATGCGGAAGAAGCGCGCGGCAATTACGCCGCCGCCGCGGAAGCCTTCCAGGGCGCCGTGCGGCTTGACCCGCGCAATGGCGAATTATGGCGCCTGCTGGGGCGCATGCAGCGCGTTTTGAATGATAATGACGGCGCGCGCGCAAGCTTCCTGAAAGCCTTCGAATTCCAGCCCAAGGATCAGAATACGCTGAATGACCTGATGGGGCTTTTGATTGACGCCGGTGATGTCGAAGCCGCCATCCCCGTGGTGGCCCGCGCGCGACAATTCCGCCAAGGCGACCGCTCGCTTGATGTCATGCATGCGCGCATGCTGTTGCGCTTGGGCCGGCGCGAGGAATCCCGCGCGGTGATTGATGGCATTCTGGCGCAAGACCCGGGCGACAGGCAGGCCAATCTTTTCCTGTCCCGCATGGTGGGTGATGGCGATCGGCGCTTGGCGAATGAGGCGCTGAAGCGTGCCCATGAAGCCAATCCTGACGCGGCAGATGTGCAATCCTCGTATATCGAAAGCCTGTCGCGCAGCCGCTACGATAGTGAAGTGGCGCATTTGGAGGAATCCTATCGGCTATCGATTGATTTCATGCGTCGCCATCCGGGCCAGGTTGCGCGCAGTTCGCGGTCATTGCGTACGGTTTTCCAGCGCGTGATGGATCTTGAGCAATTGGAAGCGACCGGACCCATCCCCTCGCTGCTGCCATTATGGCAGGCGGAAGGGCGGCATTCTTCCGTGCATTATGAATTGGGCCAGGTGCATAGCCTGGAAGAACGCATCGGCATGGTGGAATGGCACCGCAATTGGGGCCGTGGCGTGCAGAAGCGAATCAAGCCCTTGCCCGCCGCCCCCGCACTGCATATGCCGCGCAAATGGCGCATCGGCTTCCTTTCCAGCGATTTGCGCAACCACCCGGTCACCTATTTCTGCATGCCCTTGCTTGAAGCCTATGACCGCGACCGCTTCGAGGTATTCTGCTATTCCTTCTATGAAGGGGAGCGTGATGTCATTCAGGCGGAGCTTGAAAAATCCACGAATTTCCGCTGGTGGCCCTATCGTCCTGATGATCAGGTAGCCGCCGATATCGCCAAGGATAATCTTGACCTGCTGTTTGAATTGGGCGGCAGCACGGCCATGAATAAGCTGGAAGTCATGGCCTATCGCCCCGCGCGGCTGGGTGGCAGTTGGCTTGGCTATCCGCATTCGGCGGGGCTTGAGACCATAGATTACATCCTGGTGGACCCCTACATCAAACCGGAAGACCCGCGCTTGCTGATCGAAAAGCCGTTCGAACTGCCGGAAACCTGGGTGACGGTTGGTGGGCGGCTTGGCTTTTACGAAGTGCCGATTGATCTTGAAATCCCGGAAGATCGGCGCGGCTATGTCACCTTCGGCACCGCCAATAATCCTTACAAATACACCACGCTTTGCATTGATACCTGGGCGGCGGTGCTGCGGCGTGTGCCCAATTCGCGCTTCATTTTCATCCGCCCCGAAGCGGGTGGCCCTTCCTTCCTGGAAAACACGCGCGCCGCCTTTGCCGCCCGCAATGTGGACCCGGACCGGATCGAATTTGTCGGCATTCGCGGCAAGCACATGCCCCATTACAACAAGATGGATATCTCGCTCGATACGCTGCCGCATGTGGGCGGCACCACCACCTGCGAAAGCATTTGGATGGGCGTGCCTTGCATATCACTTGTGGGGCCGGGATTTGCCGAGCGGCTTTCCTATTCCAACCTTTCCAATGCAGGGCTTGGAGACCTGGCTACCTTCAGCGTTGCAGACTATATCGAAAAAGCCGCTGAATTGGCTGCCGATGCACCGCGCCGGCGCGTACTCCGCCACGGGCTGCGGGATATGATCCGCGCCATGCCGCTTGGCCAGCCCGCGCGCTTCGGCAAGGCCTTCTACGACAAGGCGGCCGAGGTCTGCGCCTTGTGATTTTCAACGCCACCGCCATCGCGGGCATCATCAGCATTGAAGCGAGCCCCGCGCGCGATGAACGCGGCGCCTTTATGCGCAGTTGGTGCCGGGAGAACTTCGCCACGGCGGGCATTGATTTCACGCCCATTCAGGCGAGCCTTTCGGAAAACACGCTGAAGCACACATTGCGCGGCATGCATTTCCAGATCGCGCCCGCTGAAGAACAGAAGCTTATCCGCTGCGTGCGCGGCGCAGTATTTGATGTGCTGTTGGATATGCGCGCCGATCAGCCAAGCTATCTGCGCCATGTCGCCATCACGCTGGATAGCAAGGCGGCTAATGCGGTGTTCGTGCCGCGCGGCATCGCGCATGGCTTCCTGAGCCTGACCGATGATGCGGTGGTGGAATATTTTATTGACACGCCCTATGCGCCCGCATTGGCGCGCGGCGTGCGCTGGAATGACCCAGCTTTCGGCATCGCCTGGCCCGCTGAGCCCAAGGTGATTTCCGCGCGCGATAATGCCTGGCCCTTGATCAATGCCTGAACGCGTTCTGGTCACGGGCGCCACGGGCTTCATCGGGCAACACATGCCGGCGCTGTTGCAAGCATGCGGCTACGAAACCCACATCACGGCGCGCGTCGCCGCAAGCGCCACCACGGGTATCACAGCGCATGCGGTTGATCTGTTGCGCCAGGATGAAGCGCAGCGCCTGATCAAGGACCTCCGCCCCGCCATCATCATCCATACCGCCTGGTATGTCGCGCATGGCCGCTTCTGGACCGCGCCGGAGAATACTGATTGGCTGGAAGCCTCCACCGCGCTTGCCGCCTATGCTGCGGAAGCCGGCACGCGGCGCTTCGTGGGAATTGGCACCTGCGCCGAATACGCAACCGACACGGGCGATGACGCCTTTCCCTGGCCGGAGACGCGGCCCATCGCTCCTGCCACCCCTTATGGCGAAGCCAAGGCCACCCTCGCGCGGCGCTTGGCCGAAATAGCGGAAGGCCGCGCGCGCTTCAGCTTCGCCTGGGCGCGGCTATTTCATCTGTTCGGCCCGGGCGAGAACCCGGCACGACTTGTCCCTTCCATCATGCTGGCACTGCGTGAAGGCCGCGAAGCGCAATGCGCCTCTGGCCGCCCGGTGCGCGATTTCATCAGCACACAAAACGCCGCCGCCGCCATCACGGCGCTCGCGACCAGCGACATCACCGGTCCGGTCAATATCGCCTCAGGCGCGCCGATCAGCATTGCCGCCATGGCGCGGCTGATCGCTGAAATCGCGGGGCGGCCTTATCTGCTGAGGCTCGGTGCGCTACCTGATCGGCCGAATGAAGCGCCTTACATGGTGGCGCACACTGGCCGGCTCAGGCGCGAAGTTGGCTTCACTGCACCGGTTTCACTCGCCGCCGAATTGCGCAGCCTTCAAATCCGTTGATGCAGCGCGCAAACCAGCGTGAACAATTGCCGCGCCGTATCAAAATCCAGCGCAACCCGCCCCGCCAGCCGCGCGCGCAGTAACTCAGCACCTTCATTATGCAGGCCGCGCCTTCCCATATCTATGGCTTGCACGCGGGATTCCGGCCCGCTTTCCGCCACCGCCTGTTCATGCGCTTCCACCACCATGTGGTAGTCCTTGATCAGCCGCCGGAAGGGGCCAAGGGCCAGCGCCAGCACATGCAGCGTCGCACCCCCTTCACTGCGGATATCAAACACCAGCCGGCCTTCACGCACCGCCAGCCCCAGCACATAGGGCCCGCGCGGCAGGCCATCAGGGTCGAAGCGGTTGTGATGCAGCAAATCCGCAATCGCCTGGCGCCTATCCGCTTCCGCATAGGCGGAAGGGGCCGGCGCTTCTTCGGGCAATTCAACGCGGATCAGGCGCTGTTCAGGCATCTGGCTTGCCACCCCGCAGCACCACGCCGCCTTCATCCCCCGTCATGCCAAGATGCATCATCCAGCCCATCACCGCCCCCTTGATGGGCCGCAGCAGCAGAATGCAGATAATGGTAAACAGAGGCAGCCACACCACCATATGCAGCCATATCGGCGGCATATAGGCTTTTTCGATCCACAAAACGCCCGGCACCAGCACATGCCCCGCGATGATAATGGTGAAATAGGGCGGCGCATCATCCGCGCGCAGCCGGCCAAGCGGCGCGTTGCAGCTTTCGCAAGCCTCCGCCACGCGCAGATAGCCCGCGAAAAGCCGGCCCTTGCCGCAGGCCGGGCAAAGCCCCTTCAACCCTCGGACCAGCCCATCCCGCGCGCCGGGCGGCTGATAGGGCAGGGCAGGGGGCGTGCGATCCGGTTCCCAACGCATTTTTGTTCCAATCAGGGCCGCTTAGGCGCGGCCTGTTGCAGCGCAGCGTTAAGCCCGAAATCAGCCCCAATCAAGCATGGCTTGCGGCGCGCTACCCGCTGGGGTCAGGATACCCCGCATGAATGAACGCATCCTGCTGATCAACCCGAATTGCAGCATAAGCTGCACCCAGGGCATTGCCGCCGCTGTCGCCCCCTTCGCCGCCCCCGGCCTGCCGCGGATAGACGTAACCCGCCTGGAAGAAGGCCCGCCCGCCATCATCACCTGGCGGGATTGGTATGCGGTGGCCGAACCGCTCTGCCGCCGCGTCGCTACTGAGGCCGCCGACGCTTATATTATAGGCTGCGTTTCCGACCCGGCGATTGAGGCGGTGCGGATGGTGACCGACAAGCCCGTTTTCGGCCCTTTGCGCTGTTCCATCGCCGCCGCGCTCAACCGGGGCGAGAATTTCGGCATGATCGCCTTCACCGACAAATCCAAGCCCCGCCAGCGCCGGGTTTTGCAAAGCATGGGGGTGGAGCAGCGGATGGTGGCCTCCATCGCGCTCAATCTGGATATGGAGGTTTTGACCGACCCCGTGGCGCCGCGCGCGCGCATTGCCGAAGTGGCGCGGCAATTGGTGGCCTTGGGGGCTGAGGCGGTGATCCTGGGCTGCGCCGGCATGGCGCATCACCGCGCCGCGGCCGAGGATGCCTGCGGCGTGCCGGTGATTGAACCCAGCCAGGCAGCAGCGGCGCAGGCTATTTTGGCGGTGGTGGCGGCGCGGGGCTGAGCATTTTCAAGCCAAGTGGCTTCACTTGGCGGCTCGGAAAATGCGATCAGACAAGCATTTTCAAGCCAAGTGGCTTCACTTGGCGGCTCGGAAAATGCGATCAGACAAGCATTTTCAAGCCAAGTGGCTTCACTTGGCGGCTCGGAAAATGCGATCAGACAAGCATTTTCAAGCCAAGTGGCTTCACTTGGCGGCTCGGAAAATGCGATCAGACAA
>JBBAUC010000103.1:0-10464 GCA_040398485.1 Roseomonas sp.
AAAGCTGCCCGGCAAAGGCTGGCGAGACCATGCTGCGCGAAGACCCCGCCGAACCATGCAGCACCAAGACCGGGGTGCCAGAGGGCTCACCAATGGTCAGGTAGCCCAGGCGGAGTTCCGGCATCACTTCCCCGGTATGGAAGCGGAAATCCCGCGCGACCCAGGTGGCTTCGCGGGGTTCGGGGTAAGGGGCAGCGGGTGCGGGGCTAGGGGCAGCCATGACCTATCCTTGCGGGTGACGTCAGGTGCCAGCCTAGATCGGATTGGCAGCATGGCAAATCGGCGGAAGGTGCCAGTGCTTGCCGCGCCCCGCACTGGCCCCTATACCCGGGCACACACGCCACCCCGCCCGGGTTGGCCCCGTTTCAACCGCCAAGATGCAGGTATCCCCATGGCGAAGATGCAAGCCAACCAGATGCGCGCCGGTATGGTCATTGAATTTGAAGGCCAGCGCTACACCATCCTGAAACAGAACATCATGATCCCCGGCAAGGGCGCCGCTGTGATCCAGGTGGAAATGCGCAATGTGAAGTCCGGCGCCAAGAAGGACCAGCGCTGGCGCACCGCCGATACGGTGGAACGCCTGACCACTGAGGATAAGGAATTCACCTATTCCTATGAGGATGGCGAAAACCTGGTCCTGATGGACCCGGAAACCTTCGAACAGACCCCTGTGCCCAAGGATATCCTTGGCGAACGCCTGCCGTATTTGCAGGAAAACATGAAGGTCAATGTGAAGCTGATCGAAGGTGAACCGGTTTCGATGGACCTGCCTGAAACCGTGACGCTGGAGATTGTGGAAGCCGACCCGGTGGTGAAGGGCCAGACAGCGTCTTCTTCCTATAAGCCGGCGCTACTTTCCAATGGCGTCAAGGTGATGGTGCCGCCCTTTATCACGGCGGGTGAGAAGATTGTCGTGAAGACCGCGGATGGGACCTATTACGAAAGGGCGAAGTAAGGCGCTGACGGGCAGGCTGCATCGCGCCTGCCCTTAAATGTTTTTTAAGAAAAATCGCCAGCTAGTAAAAAAATATCAGGACCGTTTAGGATTTATTAACTTTTTCCGGTTTTAACTGTCCCTACGTCGCAAAATGCGGTGGAACAAAGGTGCGATAAAGCTCCGCGAGGGGTTTGCGCCGAGGAACGGAAAAATTCCGATGCCGATGAATTCGATTAATACGAATGCGCAGTCGCTTATCGCGCTCCAGAATCTCAACACAACCAATGCGCAAATGTCTGTGATCCAGAAGCGCGTTTCCACGGGTTATCGCGTGGCCGACGCCAAGGATGATGGTGGCGCCTTTGCCGTGGCGCAGGCGGTTCGGTCGGATGTGGCTGGGGTGATCGCGGTCGGTGAGCAGCTTGGCGGCGTCAAGGGTGTTCTGGAAACGACCTTTGCGGCACTTTCGGTTATTTCGGACACCATGAAGCAAATACGGGCAGTACTGACGCGCTTGGCTGATGGCGCTATCAATGCGGACCAGCGCGGCACCTACGAGGAACAGTACACGCTTCTCGCCAAACAGGTGAGCGACTTTGTTGATGATGCGACTTACAATGGACGTACTCTGCTTTCAACAGGCACGGCGAGTGGAGGGGATATTACGGCCATCAGAACTGAAGGCGGAGGAACCTTCACCATTCAGGAGGTTGATGGAGCAACGCTGAAAATCACAACCACTGCCCCGGCGAGCACCACCGCTGCTCAAGCATTTATCGCCGATGGCGGCGCCTTCGACATTAAGGACACTGCGCTCTCATTTGCGCTGAACAGATTCGGTGCCTCCATGGCCTTTGTGGACAACCAGATCACGTATAATTCAAAGAAGGTGGACGCCATGGAAGGCGGGCTTGGTGCGCTGGTGGATGCTGATCTGGCTAAGGAAAGCTCTGCGCTTGAGGCGCTGAAGGTCCGCCAACAGCTTGGTGTGCAGACATTGGGCCTGGCGAATCAAGGGCCGCAGGTTCTGCTGGGGCTGTTCCGGTAAACTTCTTCTCCCTACGAGCCTTACTGCCATGCGCCCAGCCTTGTGCTGGGCGTATTTGCTTGCGGCGCCTGCTTGGCGCCTGGGGAGGCCGCGCTTAAAGTTACCCGGATTACGGGGCGAAGATTGCGCTTTAATCCGCCCGCTAAGCTTTGCTTAAAAAAAATTGATCAAGGCTTAGGTTTTTCGGTCTGCGTTTAGTTTTTATTAACCATCTCCGGGCCATGATACAGAGCGCCGCAAAAAGCGGATGTCAAACTGGCAATCGCTACTCAGGGTAGAGCGAGTGCCGTTAGAAAGGGGAAGACCCCAATGTCTTTCAATTCTGTCAATACCAATCGTCAGGCCGTTTTCGCGCTGCAATCCCTCAATCTGACCAATTCTGAATTGAGTGTCGTACAGAAGCGCGTTTCGACAGGCATGCGCGTCGCGGACGCCAAGGATGACGGTGGCGCCTTCGCTGTTGCGCAGGCCGTTCGTTCCGATGTTGCCGGCGTGACCGCGGTGGGCGAACAGCTTGGTGGTGTTAAGGGTGTGCTGCAAACCACCTTTGCATCGCTTTCCGTGGTGTCCGATACCATGAAGCAGGTTCGCGCTACGCTGACCCGTTTGGCCGATGGTTCCATCAACGGCGATCAGCGTGCGCAGTATGACACGCAGTATAACTTGCTGAGGGCTCAGATTGCGGACTTCATCACTGACGCAACCTATAATGGCCGTACGCTGCTCTCGACTGACACGGCTGCTGGCGGTAACATAACTGGTATCCGCAATGAAGGTGGCGGTACTTTCACGGTCAATGCGGTGGATGGGGATAAGTTGAATCTGACTTCGACGCCGGCCGATGCAACCGCTGCCCAGCTTATGATCGCTGCCGGTGGTGAATTCGATCTTATTGATGGGCTGATCTCCACCGCGCTGAACGAGTTCGGTGCGAGCATGCAGTATGTCGAAAACCAGATCACCTATAATGCCAAGAAGGTGGACGCCATGAACGAAGGTCTTGGCGCCCTCGTGGATGCCGATCTGGCCAAGGAAAGTTCCAAATTGCAGGCGCTGCAGACGCGTCAGCAGCTTGGTATCCAAACCCTTGGTATCGCGAATCAGGGGCCGCAGGTTCTGCTCAGCCTCTTCCGCTAATAGTACAACAGGCGGCCCCGGCTGGTCCGGGGTCGCCACCCTAACCCTGTAACGGAGACAAAAAATGTCGACGCTTGTTCTGGAACTCCGCCAAGGCGACATGATGATCGTCAACGGCGCCCCCATCCGCTTCCGCAACCGCGCGCGGATCGAACTCACTGCCAAGGCGCGCTTCCTATTCGGGAAGCAGCTAATGACGCCCGATATGGCCGATACCCCGGCGCGGCGCATCTATTTTGCCCTGCAGACCGCCTATATCGGCGATCATGAGGAGCGTAAGGCTGGTCTTGAACACGCCAAGCAGCTCGCTGCTGAATTCAAGGAAGCCACCACTTCCAACCTCGCGCGAGAATATCTTGACCGTGCGCTTGCGCTTGCTGAAGAAGACCAATGCTACCAGGCGTTGAAATTCGCCCGCCGGGTCATGCGGCATGAGGAAGTGGTGATGGGCCTAGCCCCCATTGCGCAGTTCGCCACCACCGCTGAATGACGGGTAGCCCCATGAACCAAATGCTTGGAACGCGCGGCTATGGTGCCACGCAACGCACCCGGACCTTGCGCGAACAGGAAGCTGATGTCTTCCGCCGCGTGAATTTCGGCCTGAAGGCTGCCCTGAACGGGGATTCCATTGATCGTGCTCGGGCCATTGCAGATAACCGCCGGCTTTGGTTCGCCATTGAAGCGGCGCTGGTCAATCCCGAAAACCAGCTTCCGGAAGTAACCCGCGTTGGCATTATGCGGCTTGGCCGCGGGGTCCAGCGCGAAATGGAAAATCCGGAACCGGATATCGCCTTCCTGATCGACATCAATGATCAGATGATCGCAGGCCTGTCCGGCGATCCGGGCTGAACCTTCCGCTTCAGATCATCCGCATGAGTGTTCCGTCGCGCCTTATGGCGTGATGGAACAGCGCGCCGCCGACATGCAGCGCAATCAGCACCACCAGCAGCCAGCCGCCTATGCTGTGCAGCAAGGAGAGGATTTTTGCCAGACTTTCCCAGGCTTCCATGAATTTCGGAAATTCAATGAAGCCCAGGTAAGCTGTCGCCCCCCGCATTGGGAAGCCCCAGGCATTCGTCGCCATAAAGCCGAAGATCGGCTGCAAAATCAGCATCCCATAAAGTGCATGATGCACGGCGGTGGAAGCGGTGCGGAGCATCTTCGGCATGTCATTCGGCTGGCTGGGCGGCGGGCTGAACCAGCGCCAAGCCAACCGGGCAAGCGCTACGAACAGGATGGTCAGGCCCGCGCTTTCATGCAGCGCGTAAAAACCCATCTTGCTGGCATCCTTCACATGCTGGATGACAAAGCCAAGCGGCAGTGCCACCAGCATCAGGCTTAGCGTGACCCAATGAAACAGCTTCGCAATCGCGCCATATTGCCTCGCCGGATGCGCGGCATCCGTGCCCTTGGGCGCAAGGCCAGCCATGCTATCCATCACGCTCTCCCTTCTTATTGCGCTCAGCATGGCACGAAGCGCCGGCTGCGCGCGAGGAATTTAACAACATGATCGCTGCCCATGCGGATTGGAGCCTGGATCCCCGCAAGCGCTGGGTCACGCTGGCCCGGCGCGAGGCCCAGCATTGGCACGCCACCGCCCCGCGCCTGGTGGGCGACCCCGCCAGCTTGGCGGCGGGCCTGATCGCGGAAGGCGGCCCAGCCGCGCTTGGTCTTGACCTGCCGCTTGGCGTGCCGCGTGGCTTCGCCGAAACCCGCGCCGAGCAAGGCTTTCCAGCTTTTCTGGCGGGGCTTGCGGGAAACACTGATTTCTTTGCCGTTTCGCCAAGCTTGGAAACCGTTTCCTCCGCCCGGCCTTTCTACCCAGCGCGCGGCATCAAGGGCATGACCCGCGCTGCCCATGCTGCGGCACTTGGTCTTCCCGATGCCGCTGGCCTGTCACGTGTGTGTGACCGCGCAACGGCCGAACGCCCCGCCGGCGCCCCGGTGTTTTGGACGCTTGGCGCCAATCAATCCGGCAAGGCGGCGATCAGCGCTTGGCGCGATTGGCTTGCCCCCGCGCTTGCCGCCGGGGCGCCCTTCAAGCTTTGGCCCTTTGCTGGCGGGCTGCACGATCTGCTCCGCCCCGGCCAGCTTGCCTTGGCTGAGGTCTATCCGGCCGAGTCGCTCCGCCATTTGGGGCTGAAACTCACGGGGTCAAAACGCGCCGAAGCGCCGCGCCGTGCGCTGGCCACGGCGCTGCGTGATGCGATGGCCACGCTACGCGTGACCCCCGATGCGGCTTTGGCTGAGCTGATCCAAACCGGCTTCGGCACCGATGCCGCCGGCGAGGATCGCTTTGATTCGCTGATCGGCCTGCTTGGCCTGATCGGCGTGATTGACGGCAAGCGGCCGGATTTCATCCCCGAAGACCCGATGATCCGTGCCTGGGAGGGCTGGGTATTGGGCCAAACCGCCCTGCCGCATTAACCGAGCGGCACGCCCGCCGCGTCCTTCGCGGTCCTGATGGTCTGCAAGGTCTGCACGCGCAGCACATTCGCAGCCCCGGTCAGCCGTGCGGTCAATTCATTCTCATGCGCCGTATTGCGCGCGACAAGGCGCAGCAGGAAATCCCCGCCGCCGCGGATCATGTGGCATTCGCGCACCTCCGGCCAGGAAGTTGCAAGCGCTTCAAAGGCATCCAGCACGCTTTGCTTTTGCGATTCCAGGCCGACAAGGGCGAAGAACATCACCTCCCACCCCAGTGCGGTGGGGTCTATGTCGGCGTGATAGCCGCGAATGACGGCTTCTTCTTCCAGCCGACGCACGCGCCTCAGGCAGGGTGGCGCGGAAAGATTGACGCGGCGCGCGAGTTCCACATTCGTGATGCGGCCATCGTGCTGGAGTTCCGCCAGAATCTGGCGGTCCAGGGCATCCAGGGCAGGCTCGGGGGCGGGGGTCTTGGTATTGGGCACCGCCCTTCATTGCTCAAAACCGGGCTGCCGCGCAATATCATTTCAAGATTTGGGATCGGCCAGGCTGCGGCTTGCCCGAAAGGGGCGGCTGGCCGATATCAACCGGTAGATTTCAGGGGTGCGGATCGTGGCCGAGACATTTCAAAGCAAGCTTCTCATTCTAGGCGCCGGGCCGGCGGGCTATACGGCGGCCATCTACGCGGCGCGCGCGGGGCTTTCGCCGCTGCTGGTGGCCGGGATGCAGCCCGGCGGGCAGCTGACCATCACCACCGATGTGGAAAACTACCCAGGCTTTGCGGAGGCCGTGCAAGGCCCTTGGCTGATGGACCAGATGGCCGCGCAGGCCACGCATTGCGGCACCAAGGTGGTGCAGGATGTGATTACCTCTATTGATTTGACGCGCCGGCCCTTCCGCGCAGTGGGGGATTCCGGCGATGTTTATGTCGCCGAAGCGCTGGTGATCGCAACCGGCGCGCAGGCACGCTGGCTTGGCATTCCGGGTGAAAAGGAATTGGGTGGTTTTGGCGTTTCCGCCTGCGCCACCTGCGATGGCTTCTTTTATCGCGGCAAGGATGTGGCCGTGATTGGCGGCGGCAATTCCGCGACCGAGGAAGCGCTTTATCTTTCCAACCTCGCGCGCCATGTCACGCTGATCCATCGGCGCGATTCCTTGCGGTCTGAGAAAATTCTGCAACAGCGGCTTTTCGCGAAGCCGAATGTCTCGATCATGTGGAATACGCTGACGGAAGAAGTGCTGGCGGATACATCGGGGCGCATGCCGGTGGCGCGTGGGCTCGCGCTGCGTGATCGCATCACGGGTGAGTCGCGCGAATTGAAGGTGGATGGTGTTTTCGTGGCCATCGGCCATTCACCGGCAACGGCACTTTTTCAAGGCCAAATCAGCATGGATGCGGAATTCTATATCGAAACCACGCCGGGCAGCACGCGCACATCCATCCCTGGCGTCTTCGCTGCCGGCGATGTGCAGGACAAGACTTATCGGCAGGCTGTAACTGCCGCCGGCACCGGCTGCATGGCAGCACTTGAGGCGGAAAAATACCTCGCCGCCCAGGAAGCTGGCCACGCGGCGGCGGCCTGATGCCAACGGATTGGGACAAGCTTCGTATCTTTCACGCGGTCGCGGAGGCAGGTTCCTTCACCCATGCGGGTGACACGCTGAACCTGAGCCAATCCGCAGTATCGCGGCAAATTCAAGCTTTGGAAGAAGCGCTGAATGTGCCGCTGTTTCATCGCCATGCGCGCGGCCTGATCCTGACCGAACAGGGCGAAACCCTGAACCGCACGGTGCGAGAGGTTTTCGCGAAACTCGCGATGACCGAAACCATGTTGACCGAAAGCCGCGAACGCCCGGCGGGGCGACTAAAAGTGACATCCACCGTCGGCTTCGGCAGTACCTGGCTGGCGCCGCGTTTGAAGAAATTGCTGGATATCCATCCGGAAATTAGTGTGACGTTGCTATTGGATGATTCCGATTTGGATATCGCCATGCGCGAAGCAGATGTCGCGATCCGCATGCATGCGCCGCGGCAGCCGGAATTGATCCAGCGCCATATCGCAAGCTTTGGCTGGCGGATTTGCGGGGCGGCTTCCTATCTGAAGACCATCGGCATCCCGCAACGGCCTGAGGATTTGGATGCGCATCGACTGATCATCTATGGCGATTACCAACCACCGATTGATAACATCAATTGGCTGGCCGAGGTTGGCCGGCGCCCCGGTATGGCGCGGCGCGCGGCGATCGAGCTCAATTCCATCCCCGGCATGGTCCAGGCAGTCCGCAGTGGTTTGGGGCTGGCGGCGCTGCCGGATTACATCGGGGCGGAGCTGGATGAATTCGTCCAGGTCCTGCCCGGGGTGAAGGGGCCGAAGATTGAGGCTTACTTCGTCTACCCCGAAGAAATGAGGCATTCCAAGCGCGTAGCGGTTTTCCGAGACTTCCTGGTGGCGGAGCTGGCCGGGGCGCTGTGACCGAATGTTACAGCAAAGTTCCAAGCTATGCGTTTTTTGCATGGCCGTGTGGTGAAGAACGGGAACCACAACCAAAGCGAGAGCGGCTATACGATGCCCATCCGACGTTGTTCGGAAGGGGTCCGTTGATCCCTCGTCTCCCAGACGTGAAGCCTCCCTGTTGACTTGGCCCGGAAACCTTACGGTTTTCGGGCCATTCTTTTTTGGGCCTTTGGTGTTTCCACCTGCGTCGATCAGGCGCTAGGCTCTGCCATGGCAGAATAAGCCGCGCCCCAAGGCGCGGGGCTCACGGGAGGATCAACATGAAAAACATCATCACACGCCGCACCACCTTGGGCCTTGGCGCCGGCTTGCTTGCCGCACCCGCCATCGGCAGCGCGCAGGGCAATTGGCCAACGGGCCCCATTCGCTTCATTGGGCTTTTCCCACCAGGCGGGGGCACGGATATCCTGTCCCGCATTTGGTGCATTAAGATGAGCGAGATCACCGGCCACCAATTCGTGGTCGAAAACCGTTCCGGTTCCGGTGGCAATGTGGGGACGGAAGCGATTGCGCGGTCCAACCCTGATGGCAATACCATCGGGCTTGCTTCGGTTGCGGCTTTGGCGATTTCGCCAACACTTTACAGCAGGCTAAATTTCAACGCCGCGCGCGATATCGCGCTGATCTCTGGCCTGTGGCAATTGCCGAATATGCTTGTGGTGAACAATGATGTTCCGGCGCGGACCGTCCCTGAACTGATCGCGCTACTGAAGGCCAATCCGGGCAAATATGCGTTCGCGTCATCCGGGTCCGGCACCACGGTTCATCTTTCTGGCGAGATGTTCAAATTCATGGCCGGCGTGGATATACTGCATGTGCCCTATCGCGGCGCGGCGCCCGCGCATATTGATCTGGCCGGCGGGCGCGTTCACATGATTTTTGATAATATCCCGCAAGCCTTGGCACTGGCACGTGACGGCAAGGTGCGGGCGCTGGCGGTCACGGGCGCTGAACGCAGCCCGCAAGCGCCGGAAATTCCGACCATGGCCGAATTCCTGCCGGGCTTTGACATTTCTTCCTGGGGTGGCGTTTGCGCGCCGGCTGGGATTTCTCCCGCGCTGATCCGGCGCATCAATGAACTTACCAGGCAATCGCTGGAAAGTGAGGATATCAAGAAGCGCTTCTATGATAATGGCGCCACCACCTGGTACACCACGCCTGAGGCATTCGTGAAATTCCGCGCCGATAATGAAGCTGCCTTCGCGCCGCTGATACGCGCTTCTGGTGCGAAGGTGGATTGATCCAGGCGAGCTACGCTGCGCGCCGGTTCCAGGGCATCAGCGCCAGGAAATTCGCCATGGGGCAAAGCCCCATGATGCCGGCGAATACCAAGCCCGCGCCGACAAAGGCCGAAAGCGCGTGAAAGCGCGGGTCCACCAAAGCGCCCAATACGGCGCCAAGCAGTACCAGGCTACCCGCCGTGATTTGCACCTGCCGCATGATGGGCATGGGTGCGCGTTTGTCTTCCGACACCGGCACCCCTGCCGCGCGCAGCGCCGCCATGCCACCTTCCACCAGCAACACGCGGCAGCCAGGCGCGGCAGCGGCCAAGGCCCCGCCATTCTGCGCCGTGCGGCTGCCCGATTGGCAGTGGAAAATCACGGTCGAACCAGGCGGGATACTAAGCGGACCACTCCCCAGCCGAGAGGCCGGCGCATGGGCCGAATCCGGAATATGGCTGCAGGCGCGTTCATCGGCTTCGCGGATATCCACCAGTACGGCTTCCCCAGCAGCGATCAGGCCGGCGGCTTCACGGGCGGAAATAGGGGTGGTGGTCATGGCGTCGCTCCTTGGAACACTCGCCTAGCAGATAAATTAGTATTATCTTATATTCAAGCGAAAAGCATCAAAAATCCAAATCCGCGTAATGCTCGGGCGGGATCAGGCCGCTGATCCGGTCTTGCAATAGCGGCCGGAAGGCTGGCCGGGATTTCACCCGCGCATACCAATCCTTGGCGGCATTATTCAGCGCCCAATCCACATCGCCCAGGTAATCCAGCGCCGAAAGATGCGCCGCCGCCGCCAAATCCGCGAGTGACAGCGCATGCCCGCCAAGCCAGGGCCGGGTTTCCGCAAGCCACCCCAGGTAATCCAGATGCGGGCGCAAATTGGCATAGCCCGCGCGAATGGCCCCGGCATCCGGATTGCCGCGGCCCAGAAGCTGCTTCATTTGCTTTTCAAATAGCAGGTTCCGCCCGACTTCCAGGTGGAACTTGCCGTCAAACCACGCAACTAGGCGCCGGATTTCCGCCCTTTCGCCGAGTGATCGGCCCAGCAGCGGCATATCCGGATAGGCCTCATCCAGATATTCGCAAATCGCGTATGAATCGATGACGCAAAAGCCGTTTTCCTCCTGCAGCACAGGCACAGTGCAGGCAGGGTTGATGGCGAGAAAC
>JBBAUC010000104.1:0-5905 GCA_040398485.1 Roseomonas sp.
CCTTCCTTGCCTTCGCCGCCGCTGGTGAGGCTCCGCGCGCCACGGCTGCAAAAATCCAGGCCGCGCCAGTGGCTGCTGCCATTGGCAAAGCCATTGAAGCCGCGGGCAAGGAAGCCGTGCCGCGCGTTGGCATGGCGGGCCTGTTCCTAGATGTCGCAGCGCGAGAAGCCGGAAATTATGTGCTGGGTATTGAAGCAGATGCGGGGGATTGGGCGGCGCTGCGTTGCGCGCGAGATCGTGAAAGGGGCCGCGACAGTGCGCTTCAAGCCATGGGCTGGAAGCTCACGCGCGCCTGGTCGCTTTCATGGTATGGTAGACCAGAAGCCGAGGCTGCGCGCATCGCCGCGCTGCTCGGCGCCGCGCCCGCCACCACGCCTGAAGCAGCAGCACCCGCACCGGAAACCGGCCTGGCTGAGCCCTACCGCGAAGCCGCGCCGGAAGTGCCGAAGGACACCGCCATTGCCGATGTGCCCTTCGCGACTTTGGCCGGTATTCTTGCGGAAATTATCGCCGTAGAATCGCCAATCACGACTGAGAGCCTGGGCGAACGCGTGCGCTTGCTCTGGGCTTTGGAAGCACTGCCCACGCCGGCACGCGATGCGCTGCGCCAAGCGCTTGCGCTCGCGCGGCAATTGCATGGCGTCAAGGACGAACAAGGTTTTCTTTTGGCCGAAGGTGCTGCGATTGCGCCGCGGGATCGCCGCGCAACCGGTGCCCATTTGCGCCGCGCCGCTGCAGTTTCTCCGCGCGAAATCGCCGCTGCTGCCGAGAAACTTTTGGCGCTGCGCCCGGCCACGACGGAAGCGGAACTCGCCGCCGGTATTCATCGCCTGCTGGGGCTGGATGCCAATGCGCAAACCGCCATCGCGGCGCGGCTTGCGGGCTTGATCGGCGCTGGGGTGGTGAAGCTTTAGCGCATGATGGCTGCTTCGCCCTACGCTGTTATGCATCCGCGCAAGGATGGGTAGCGTTACCTCATCGCGCGGCGCGGCGCTGTTCGGTGCGCGCGATGCGGTGGGTGCTGCGGGCGTTGCCATGGCGGCGACCTTCCTCGCCTTCGGTGCTGCCGTGCGAGAAGCCGGGCTTTCGCCAGGCTGGGCGCTGCTGGCGTGTTGGGCGATTTACGGCATGCCAGGGCAATTGGTGCTGGTGCAGGCGGCGAGTACGGGTTTCATCGGCGGCATTCTGCCCACCGTGATGGGCGCCATTGCGGTGAATGCGCGCTTTCTGCCCATGGCGATTGCCATCACGCCACTTTTTGGCGTGGCAGAGCGCAAGCGCCTGATCCCTGCCATTCCCTTCATCGCGGTTACACCTTGGGCGGCGGCGATGCGCGCCTTTCCTGCGGTGGTGCCCGATGCACGGCTTTCCTGGTTTCTGGGCTTTGGCCTGACAAGTTGGGTGGTGGCGGGGTTTGCGGCACTCGCGGGGTTTTATGTGGCGGGCATGTTGGATGATCACGCGCGCGCGGCGCTGTTATTCGTCAATCCGCTCTATTACGCGCTGCTATTGGCGGCGGATCTGGACAAGCCCGCGCCACGCCGCGCCATTCTGTGCGGCGCAGCGGCGGCGGGGCTGACAATCATCTTGCCATCCTCAATGGGGCTTTTGGCGGCGGGGATTATTGGTGGCACCGCCGCTTTTTTGTGGGGGCGCGCGCGTGGACAACGCTGATATCGCCCTCGCGCTGACTGCCCTTGCCTGCCTGTTGCTGCGCAGTGCCGGTGTTTGGCTGGCGGGCGGGCTTGGTGGCGATCATCCCGTGATTGCCTGGGCGACGGCGATTGCGCAGGCAACACTCGCGGCCTTTGTGATACTGGCGATCATCGCGCCAAGCGGGGCGCTGGCCGATGTGTCGCTGGCAGCGCGGCTTTTCGGGCTTGGGGTTGGCGTTGCGGTGTGCCTTGCCTTCGGGCGCAATTTACTGCCGGCGCTTTTGGTGGGGGTGGCCGCGATGCTGGCGCTGCGCGCCATTCTGGCAGAGCTAGCATGATGCGGGTTTTCGCTGGGGCTACAGACAAATCCATGCCGGTCACGGCAAGCCTGGTGTTTCTGCTGCTTGCGATGCTGTGGCCCTTCCAATCAGCGCTGGCGCAGGAACGCCGCGTGGTGGCGATGGAGACCGAGGTGCGGGGCATCGTCTTTCGCATCCCGCGGGCGCATTTGCATATCCGCGATGGTGATGGGTCCTTTGATCTGGGCCTCCGCGTTGATGACCTTTCGCCGATTCGCCTGATTGGCCTGCCTCCGGAACGCTATTGGCGGGAAGCCATGCGCGTGCGCGTGAGTGTCGCCTGGAATTCAAGCGCGGCCGAGACGGTCAGCGGCCTGCTGCAAAACCGCCATACCCTTGGCATTGTGCAGACCAAGGAGGCGAGCACCCATCTTGACGGCCCCAATGGTCCAGCGCCGCCTGACGGGCTGATCTATTTCCCGGCGCGCGGCAGCCCGGCGGAAACCCGCCCGTTACCGCGCGATGTCTTCAAGCCAGTTGAATTGGCCCGCAATCCGGAAACCGGCGAAGAATGGCCGGAATTCTTTGATTGCAATGTGAGCCCGCGTTTTGATCAGCAGCCAACCGAAGCGCCTTTCCAGCCCATTAGCTGCCAATGGTACCGCGTCTTTCGCGGCCTGGTGGTGCAGACCTCGCTGGACAGCCGCCAATTGGCCCAATGGCGCAGGATACGCGACGGCCTTGATCAGCTTCTGACATCTTTCATCGTACGCGGCCCGGAAGTGGCTGTGCCGCCCGTCCGCGGGGGGCCGCGCCCATCCGAAACCATCAATCCCGTACTGATTTACGACAACGCCGAATAGCGCAGCGCCTAGCCGCGATCACCCGCCCCCGCCGCAAACCCCGCCACCAATTCGCGGATCCGCGCCGGGTCGCTTTGTTCCATCACGCGGCGGGCGAAGCGTGCGCAATCACCAATATCAAGCCCGCGCACGGCCTGCTTCACGCGCGGAATGGCCGATGCATTCATCGAAAAACTGCGAATGCCAAGCCCAAGCAATAAAGGAATAAGCTGCGGATTGCCCGCCATTTCCCCGCAAATCGAAACTGGCATCCGTAGCCTGAGCGCCGCTTCGGTTGCGAATTGCATCAGCCGCAGCACGGCGGGATGCAGCGGGTCATAAAGATACGCCACTTCCGCATCGCCACGATCAACGGCCAGCGTATACATCGCCAGGTCATTGCTGCCGATCGAAAAGAAATCCGCTTCCAGCGCAATCGCATCCGCGGCCAGCGCCGCACCTGGCGTTTCGATCATGGCGCCAAGCAAAGGCAATTCTTCCGGCAGCTTATCCCCACGCCGCCGTAGCCGCCGCGCGGCGCGGTCAAAAATATCGCGCGCCTGCTTCATCTCTTCCGGGATCGTCACCATCGCCAACAAAAGCCGTACCTGCCCATCGGGCAATTCCGCCGCCACGCGCAAAATCGCCGCGAATTGCACTTCCAGCAATTCCGGCCGGCGCAGCAATAGCCTGATGCCGCGTAGCCCAAGCGCTGGATTGGCGCCGGCATGCGTCGGCGCGATTCCTTCGGCCAGGGCCGCGATATCCTTCTCCCCACCCCAATCCAGCACGCGGATGGTCACGGGGTCTTGGCCCATGGCTTCCAGGATTTGGCGATAGGCCGCGCATTGCGCTTCCTCATCCGGCAAATCCTCGCGATTCATGAACAGGAATTCGGTGCGCAGCAGCCCAATACCCTGCGCGCCCGCTTGCGCAATCAGCGGCAATTCCTGCGGAATTTCCAGATTGGCCTGCAATTCCACAGCTTCGCCATCGGTGGTCACGGCCGGCAGGCGACGAAGCCGCCCAAGCCGTGCACGTTCCCGCGCATAAGCCGCCAGTTTTCCCTTCGCAGCCGTCAGCGTCGCGGCTTCCGGATGAATGGCGATATTCCCCGCCGCACCATCCAACACCACCACATCATCGCGCCGTACCGATTCCGTCAGCCCGGGCACGCCAAGCACGGAAGGAATGCCAAGCGCGCGCAGCATGATGGCAGTATGGCCATCCGCACCGCCCTCATCGGTCGCGACACCGGCAATGCGCGCCGGGTCCAGTAGTGCGGCGTCCGAAGGTGTCAGTTCCTCGGCGATTAGGATGCAGCCTTCGGGCAGGTTCTTCAGGCTGCGAAAGGGCGTCGCGGTCAGGTTGCGCGTGACGCGCCGCGCAATATCGCGCACTTCCGTCGCCCGGCGCGAAAGCCCAGCGCGATCATCATCCTTCGTGCCCAGGATGGCATCCGAAATTGCTGCCGCTTCATCCGCGATGGCGGTCTGAGCGGCGAGTAATTCGGTTTCAATCCGTTTGCGCGCGCCGCGGATCAGCCGCGAATTGCCAAGCATGAGCAAATGCGCATCAAGCAAGGGCGCGATTTCTTCCTGCGCTTCTTCTGGCAAGATCGCGATGCGGGTTTTCAGCTTGGTGACTTGCTTGCGCGAAAACGCCACCGCATCGGCCAGGCGCACACGTTCGGCTTCAATCGCCTCGGTTGTGATGCGCCGGCGCGGTGCATCTGCCGGGGCTTCGCTTGTGTCGAAGGCGGGGCCGATTGCGATGCCGGGTGAAACCGGAATGCCGCGCAGCAGGGTTTCCCGGCGCTTCGGCGTTTTGGTGCTGCGCGGGCGCGCGGGCGTTTCACTCTTCATGAAAGCCAGCCTCCACCAAGGCTGCCACAGCGTCCAAAGCTTCCTTGGCGTCCCAGCCTTCCGCTTCGATCATTATTTCGGCACCACGCCCTGCCCCCAACATCATCAGCCCCATGATGGAAACGGCGGGTACGCTTTGCCCATCACGCATTACATTCACGCAAGCCGAATAGCGTTCCGCCAAGGCAACCAGCTTTGCCGCCGCGCGGGCATGCAAGCCGCGACTATTCGGAATAACAACGCTGCGGCGCAAAACCATGCCGCCGGATGAAGGGGCCGGGGCTGCTTCGTTCATTCCTTGGCGCCGCCACTTTGCTTAGCGGCCGCGACATCCCGCGCGAGAGCAATATACTTCCGGCCCGCAGCCTTGGCGTGATCCAGCGCTTCATGCAGCGGTTCACTGCCGCGAATTTTCGCAAGCTTCACCAGCAAGGGCAGGTTCACCCCTGCCAGCACTTCCACCGCCTTGCCTTTTTCCACCATCTGCATGGCCAGGTTTGAAGGCGTGCCGCCATACATATCGGTCAGCACCACCACACCATCACCCTGATCCACGCTGGCGATGGAATTGCGGATATCCTGCCGACGCAATTCCATATCATCATCGGGCCCGATGCAGACTGTCGCCACCGCCTGCTGCGGCCCGACGATATGTTCCATCGCCAGCCGCAATTCTTCGGCCAACCTGCCATGGGAAACCAAAACAAGACCAATCATGATTCTTGCGAAAGGGCCCCCTGGCCCGCAGCGGAGGAAGAGCCGGCGGCGCTAGCCTGTCCGCCGGCGATTTTCAATTCCCGATGGGCAAGATCAACCCGCCAACCGGATGCACCAAGATGCCCTGCCAAGCGTTCCGCGACAAGGACTGACCGATGCTTGCCCCCGGTGCATCCCACCGCAATCGTGAAATATTTCTTCCCCTCGGCGGCATAACGCGGCAGCAAAAGCTCAAGAAAATCCCGTAACCTCTGCCAAAAGGCCGAAAAATCGGGATCAGCTTCAATGAAGGCTGCAACGGGCGCTGCCTGGCCGGTCATGGGGCGGAGCACCGGATCGTAATGCGGATTGCGCAAAAACCGGACATCGAAAACCAGATCCGCTTCCCGCGGCAGGCCCTTCGGATAGGCGAAGGAAAGCACGGAAACCGCGAGTCCCGCCGCCGCATCCGGGGCAAAGCGCCCTTCAATCATGCGCCGCAAATCTGCGAGTGGCAGGTCTGAGGTATCAATCGTGAGGTCCGCAGT
>JBBAUC010000104.1:5915-10409 GCA_040398485.1 Roseomonas sp.
TATCGCGCAGCGCTTCCAGCAGCGCCTTTTCCCGCGCAATCCCTTCCAGCACGCGTGAGCCCATGGGGCCACCCGGCGCCAAGGGGTGGCGGCGGCGCGATTCGGTGTAGCGGCGGAGCAGTGCCTCATCCTCGGCGGTTGCGAAAATGAGTGAGACATTGATGTCTGAGCGCAGCCGCAGCCGTTCCAACACGCGAAGCACGGCAGCAGCATCGAAATCCCGCGTGCGCGCATCAATCCCGGCGGCAAGCGGCAGCACGCCATCACCCACCAGCGATTCCAGAATGGCGACGGGCGGGTTATCCACCGTCTCGAACCCCAAATCCTCCAGCACGCGCAGGATGGAAGCCTTGCCCGCGCCGGAAAGCCCCGTGACCAGAATGATTTCGCGCATCGGGTTGCTCATGCCGCGAAGGCCCCGGCTTTTTGCTGCAGGCGCCCAGTGGCGGCGCCAAGCGCGTGAATGATCTTGTCGCAGGCGGAAGCTTCGAAGGCATGCAGCGTAATGCGTGGCACGGCGCCGGCCGGGCCTTCCCAGTAATCCGGTTCCGGCAGGCGGGGCACGTCTTCGCGCGCCACCAAATCCACCATCAGGCAAAGCCGCGCATTTTCCGCCACCGGCAGCGCGGTCAAAATCCCGACCCCGCGTATTTCCAGCATCCCGCGCAAGGCGGGCGGCGCGCTGAGTGTTTCGCCTTCAAGCATCACCTGATCATCTGCCACCAGTTGCCAGCCGCGCCCGATCAAGCGCAGCACCAGATCTGATTTGCCTGCGCCGGATGGGCCGCGAAACAGCACTGCCTCTGACCCCAAAGCTGCGGCACTTGCGTGGATGAGCATTCTCCGCCAGCGCCATCGCGCCAGCCCCTTCCCGAGGAGGCGCCGGTTCCGCGCCTTTTCCAGAAGTGATCATGCCAGAAAGGCCCGGTCGCGGGAAGCGCTTGCCGAGGCGGGGCGTGCAGGGCAGGCTCGGCGCATGATTGCACAGACCGACATCAGCGCCGCCATGGCGCGCATTGCCCCCCATATCCGGCGCACCCCAGTGCTGCGCCTGGCCCCGCATGAATTGGGGACGGAACACCCGGTCACGCTGAAGCTGGAATTCCTGCAAGTGACGGGGTCCTTCAAGCCGCGCGGGGCTTTTAATCGGCTCCTTTCGAATCCGGTGCCGTCGGCGGGCGTGGTTGCGGCATCCGGCGGTAATCACGGCGCAGCGGTGGCCTTTGCTGCGCAAAGCCTTGGTGTGCCGGCGGAAATCTTCGTCCCCGCCCCTACCCCCGCAGTCAAACGCACGCGGATTGAAGGCTTCGGCGCGCGCCTTGTGGTCGGCGGGGCGAGTTATGAGGAAGCGCGGATCGCATCCGAAGCCCGGGCGGCGGAAACGGGCGCCATGCTGGTCCATGCCTATGACCAGCAGGAGGTTCTGGCCGGCCAGGGCACGATCGGGCTGGAATTGGAACAGGATGCGCCGGAATTGACCTATGTGCTGATCGCAGCCGGCGGTGGCGGCCTGTTTGGCGGCATTGGCGCCTGGTATGCGGGCCGTGCCGGCCTGGTGGTGGTGGAACCGGAAGCCTGCGCGACACTGACCATGGCGCAAAAGGCGGGCGCGCCGGTGGATGTGCCGGTGGGTGGCATTGCCGCCGATAGCCTTGGCGCACGCCGCGCAGGGCGCTTGGCTTTTGAGGTGCTGGGCGCAACCAAGGCCACCTGCGTGACGCTGCCGGATGAGGCGATTATCGCCGCACGGCGTTGGTTATGGGAAAGGCTTCGGATTGTGGCCGAACCGGGCGGCGCTGCGGCGCTGGCCGCTTTGCTTTCCGGCGCCTGGCGCGCCCCGGCAGGGGCGCGGATTGGCATTGTGCTCTGTGGGGCGAATTGTGACCCGGGGAGTGTCGCGTAAGCGCTATCCTCGTGGGATCATGCCTTCTTCCCGCGCCTTGATCTGAAGCGCCAGATACTTTGAGTAGATGCGGCATTGCGCCAAGCTGCCGGCCATGAACCATAGCCCTTCCTGCGCGGTGGGCTTCCACATATTGGCCAATTCGCCATCTTCACCCACGCCCCAAATCGGGCCGACCTTATCGGCAATGGCATCGCCCATCAGCCGGCGCACCAATTCCTGCTGCGTGTAATAGCCGGTGGCGAGCACCAGCAAATCCGCAGGCACAATCCGCCCATCCTTCAGCTTGGCACCTTCAGCGACGAATTCAGCGATATCGTCAAATTGCAGCAGCCCGATATCGCCATTGATGATCAGGCCCGAACAGCCAGCATCCAGGTAATACCCGCCACCACGCCGGCGGTATTTCATTTGATGGCCGGTGCCATCTTCGCCCAGATCATATTTGAAGCCGCGCGCCTTCAGCCCCGCGATCAAATCCTTGTCCATTTCCGCCATGCGCTGCACGGCCAATTGATAGCCGTGGATGATCAGCGGATAGGTGCCGGAAGTCGCGATCAGATCACAATCTTCCAAAGATGGGCCTTCATCATACAGCGCGTAATTCATCTTCGCACTTGGATCGATGCTGACAACGGTGGTGGAACCGCGTTGGATGATGGTAGTGGCCACATCATGGCTGTGCAGATCCTGCGCCACATCATGCCCGCTATTGCCGGTGCCAAGCACCAGCGCCTTCTTGCCGCGCCAGGCCGCGCCGCTGGAGAAGCTGTGGGAATGGATCACATCGCCCTTGAAGGCTTCAAGCCCCGGCAGCTTCGGCACTTTGGGAATACCGCTGACGCCATTGGCGAAAATCACATGGCGCGGTGCCATTTCCCGTAGAGTCCCATCTGCGCGGCGCAGCCGCACGCGCCAATGCCCTGCCTTGGCGTCATAGTCGCCGCCCAGGAATTCCGTGCTGGTCCAGACATTGATTTCCAGCGCCCAGGCGTAGTGCTCAAACCAATTGGCCAGCATGTCCTTCGGGATGTATTTCGGCCAGGTGGGCGGGAAGGGCATATAGGGCAGGTGGTTCACATGCACCTGGTTATGCAGCGCCAGCGAATGATAGCGCTTGCGCCAATTATCGCCGATGCGACCGTGCTTTTCGACAACCAGTGTATCCAGCCCAAGCTGGCCAAGCCGCGCCGCAATGCCAAGCCCCGCCTGGCCCGCGCCAATCACTAGCACAACGGGGTCTCGCCCTGCGAAGGCTTCTGCCTTTTCGCGTTGATCGAGCCAATTATCGCCGCCGAAATTGCGCGAATAGGCTTCTCCGCTGGGCCGGCGCTTGCCGGTTTTTTCTTCAAACCCCGTGAGTTCCTCAAGCGTCGTCAGCAGCACCCAGGCTTGGCTTGGGTTTTCCGCCGGCAGGCGCAGCACGCCATCCCCGCGCCCAAGCCTTGTGGCGAAGGTGAACAGCGCTTCAATCACCTCAATGCCCAGACGCTTGACGCGCCGCGGCGGCGTGCGCCCTTCAGCCAGGGCAAAGTCATGCGCGCCAGTGCTGGGCGCTGCCTCCGCGAAAGCCGCCGCGATATCAGCTGCGCCGCCATGGGGCGTGATGTTCCAGGTGAAGGCGAGCAGATCGCGCCAATGGCTGTCTGGTGCGAAAAGTGCTGCGAGCCGCCCCGCATCAGCCGCCTTCAGGGCGGCTTCAAAACGCTGCAGCCAACCGGTCACCAAAGCCGCATCATCCGCGACCGCGCTAAGCGCGCTATTGCTCACATGGTTCATGGTGTTTCTCGCCCTGGAAAGTACTTGCGGTCAGCCTAACCTATCGCGCGCGATTGAAAAGCCCGCGCCTTTATGCCGCATCAAAGCGCGTCAGCAGCCCGCGCAGGCGATCCGGCACGGGGATGGGCCGCTTGCTTTTTTGATCGGTCCAGACCCAAACAATCTCACCGGTTGCAAGCAACCTGTCGCCATCGGCATGGAAAATCGTGGGTTGGAAGGCGATGGAAGAAGTGCCAATCCGCGTGGTGCGCACGCCAATCGCCAATTCCTCATCATGGCCAATGCCGACCTTATATTCGACAAGGGCGCGCACAACGTGAAAATCCGCGCCACTTGCCTTGATTTCAGCGCGATTATCCCAGCCGGCAGCACGGATATAGGCAGATACCGCCATATCATACCAGGTCAGGTAATGCGCGTTGAAGACAATGCCCTGAGCGTCCACTTCATTGTAGCGAACGCTCAGGGGGTAGAAGTAGCGGAAGCTGCTACGTTCCATGGTTCAGGCAGACTTGATGTCTTTCACAATGGCCTTGGCGGCATTGACCATGATGGCAACTTCATTGGCGACGGTCACCAGCTTGTAGCCCATTTTGATCATGCGCTTGGCATAGGCGGAAGACCCGCAATGCAGCCCGGCGGAGACGCCGCGCTTGCCGCATTCCGCCAGCAGCTTTTCATAAATGCCCAGGATGAAGGGATCTTCCACATCCAGCTTCGGTTCCAACCCGTAGGAGAAGGAAAGATCCGAAGGCCCAACATAAATGCCATCAATGCCCGGCACATCCAGGATGGCGCCGATATTCTCGATC
>JBBAUC010000105.1:0-10399 GCA_040398485.1 Roseomonas sp.
GGGAGCGATGCTTCACCGTGACCCCAGCATGGGCATCGCGTTCCACGCCAAGCCCGGCGAGAAGTTTCAGGCTTTCAACCGGCTGCTTGCTGAAGCGATGCGTGCCATCGCGGGCAAGTGCTTGGATGTAAGGCGCGGTCATGTGTGGCCCTCTGGCCAAAGCGCTGCGATCCGGCTGATTAGCCCGGCGGTAGAACCATTATGCGCGCCCTGCCGTGGCGCGCCGGCATTCAACTCCGCCAAGATGGCGCCGGCCAATTGCTTGCCGAGTTCCACCCCCCATTGATCAAAGGGATTGATCCCCCACAGCGCACCCAGCACCGCAACCTTGTGTTCATACAAGGCAACCAATTGGCCAAGCGTATAGGCATCAAGTCGCGGCAGCAGCATGGTCACACTTGGCCGATCACCGGGGAAGACCCGATGCGGCAGCAAGCGCGCAATCTCAGCTTCCGCGACGCCCGCGGCGCGCATCTCGGCGGTGACCGCGGCGGCGTCCTTGCCGTTGAGCAGCGCTTCCGCCTGCGCCAGACCATTGGCAAGCAACTTCCGGTGGCTATCCGCATGCGCATGATCGGGCCGCGCGACCAGGATGAAATCCACCGGCACGGGCGTGGTTCCCTGATGGAGCAATTGTATGAAGGAATGCTGCGCATTGGTTCCTGGTTCGCCAAACACCACAGGGCCGGAAGCGCGGTGCAGTGGCGCGCCGGAAACAACGACGCGCTTGCCCAGGCTTTCCATTTCCAATTGCTGCAAATGCGCCGGGAAGCGCGCGAGGCGCTCATCATAAGGCAGCACAGCGCGGCTTGGATAACCAAGGCCATTCACATGCCAGGCTTCAACAAGCGCCAGCAGTACCGGTAGGTTTTGCGCGAGTGGCGCATCGCAGAAATGTTGATCCATGGCGCGTGCACCAGCGAGCAAGCGCGCAAAGGCATCCCAGCCAAGCGTCAGCGCGAGTGAAAGCCCAATCGCACTCCAGAGCGAATACCGCCCGCCCACCCAATCGCGAAAACCAAAAACACGCTCGGGTGCGATGCCAAAGGCGCTGGTCGCGGCAAGATTAGTGGAAAGCGCCGCCATATGTTGCGCAGCACCAGCTTCACCCACAGCGTCGCGCAACCAATCGCGCGCCAGCGCTGCATTGGCCATGGTTTCTTGCGTGGTGAAGGTTTTGGACGCGACCAGCACCAGCGTGCGCGTGGGATCTAGCTTGGCGCACATCTCTGCCCAGGCATGGCCATCCACATTCGCCAAATAATGCCCGCGCAGCGGTGCCTTATCCGTCCACAAGGCGCGCGCGACCATGGCTGGGCCAAGATCCGACCCGCCAATGCCGATATTGAGCACATCGGTAAAGCGCTGACCCTTGGCTGTAAGGATGCGCCCTTCATGCACGGCACGGGTGAAGGCCTCCATGCGCGCACGCACCGAAAGCATTTCGGGCATGACATTCTCAGTGCCCGCGCGGAACTGATCTTCGGGCGCGGCACGCAGCGCCATATGCAACGCCGCGCGGCCTTCGGTGGCATTCACCGCAGCACCCGCGAAAAGCCGCGCGCGGAAGCCTGCCACATCAGAAGCCTCCGCAAGCGCGAGCAGTGCGTTGAGCACCGCATCCGAAATCGCGGTTTTGGAAAAATCGAGCAGCACATCGCCAGCCTGGCGCGAAAACTGAACGAAACGATCAGGATCAACGGCGAAAAGCGGGCGAATAGCCGCCGCATCCGGCCGTGCGGCCAAAGCCATCAGCGCCGCCCAGGCGGCTTCGCGCGCATAATCTATCATCGGGGTTTTCTGCCATGCCTCCGCGGCGAGACTATGGCAGAAGTACGGGTGATTTAGCCATGGCGGACCACGCGCAAGGGCGCCAGGATGGCCGCGCCAAGCGCGAGGAAGGCAATGACCGTGGCGAGACCCCAGGCCTGACTGCCGCTCAACGCCGTTACCAAAGCGACTGCGGCCGGGCCGAGAAACCCAGTCGCCCGCCCGGAAAGCGCGAAAAGACCGAAATGCGCCGTCACCTCATCGGGCGGTGCCATACGGGCCATCAGGGTGCGCGATGCCGCCTGGGCAGGGCCCATGAAAAGCCCAAGCGCCATGGCCAGGATCCAGAACATGGTCTTGTCATTGCTGAGCAGCAGAAAACTGCCCAGCACAATCATGGCGCCGAGTGCGATCATCACCGTTGGCTTGGCGCCGAGCCGATCCTCGATCAAGCCAAAGCCGGCCGCGCCCAACCCTGCAGTGACATTCATGGCAATGCCAAAATACAGAATTTCCTGAATGGTCATGCCATGCACGCCGGCGGCATAAATCGCGCCGAAGGCAAAAAGCGTATTCAGCCCATCCGTGTAAAACAGCCGCGCAATCAGAAACCGCGCCATGGCCGGGCGGCGTGGCAGGCCGCGCAGCAGAGTGCCCATTTCATGCAAGCCGGCTGCGAGCGCATCGCCGAGCCTGGGCCGCACGCCCTTCGGGTCAGGCAAAGCGATCAATACCGGCCAGCTGAATACCAATATCCAGACCGCAACCAATACCGCGGAGGCGCGCACATGTTCCGCCGCGCCACGATCAAGCCCGAAGGGTGAAGGATCGGGTTGGATGAACAGCACCAGCGCCAGCAGCAGGCAGGCGAGCCCGCCTGCATAGCCAAGCCCCCAGGCCAAGCCGGAAAGCCTGCCCATCCTGTCTTCCGGCACCAAGCCTGGCAGCATCGCATTGTAGAATACCGTGCCCAATTCGAAGGCGACGGTCGCGATGCCAATGCAGACCAGCGCGTAAAGCGCATCGGCTGGGTCGGGCCGTGCAAACCAGATCAGTGCCGTGAAAATCGCGGTGACGAGCGTGCAGAGCGTCAGCATCGCGCGCCGACGCCGCCCCTGATCGGCAATGGCCCCAAGCAGTGGCGAGAGCAGCGCAATGGCAAAAGCCGCCAGCGTTTGCATCCAGCCCCATTGCGCCTGACCCGACACGGGGTCATGCGCGATGCCTTGCGTGAAATATGCCGCGATGACGAAGGTGGAAACCACCGTTGGAAAGCCGCTATTGGCCCAATCATAAAGGGCCCAAGCGATGGCCTTGCCCTTACTGTAAGTCTTGGGCAGGGCCTGAGACATGCGCCTAATCCAAGATTCCCCTTGGCCCACGCGCAATGGCAACGGCACCGGTGCGCGAGACTTCCACAAGACCGATTGGGCGCATCAAGGCTAGGAAGGCATCGATCTTATCGCCATTGCCGGTCATCTCAAGCACGAAGCTTTCCGTGGTGGCATCCACCACGCGTGCGCGGAAGGCATCGGCCAAGCGCAGCACTTCCATGCGGTTGTCACCGCGCCCGGCAACCTTGATCAGCGCCAATTCGCGCGTCAGATGCGGGCCTTCAATCGTCAGGTCAGACACCTTATGCACCGGCACCAGCCGATCCAACTGCGCCTTGATTTGCTCGATCACCATATCCGTGCCGCTGGTGACAACGGTGATGCGCGAAATCCGCCCGGTTTCATCCACCGGTGCCACCGTCAGGCTATCAATATTATAGCCACGGCCAGAAAACAGGCCGATCACGCGCGCGAGCACGCCCGCTTCGTTTTCGACCAACACGGCAATGGTCGCGGCGCGTTGGCCGCCTTTCAGATCAGACATTGCGCTACTCCTCAGACCAGGACCTTGCCTTCATCGGTAACGCCGGCGACGCCACCTTCCTGGCCCGGGCCAAGGATCATTTCATTATGCGCGGCACCTGATGGGATCATGGGGAAGCAGTTTTCATCCTTGGCTACACAGATATCCGCGATCACTGGCTTGTCTATCGCGATCATTTCACGAATCACGCGATCAAGATCATCAATGCCTTCTGCGCGCATGCCAACCCCGTGGAAGCTTTCGGCAAGTTTCACAAAATCCGGCAGGGCGGCGGAATAGCTTTCAGAATAGCGCCCGCCATGCAGCAATTCCTGCCATTGGCGCACCATGCCCATATATTCATTGTTCAGAATGAACACCTTCACCGGCAGGCGATATTGCGCGAGCGTGGCCATTTCCTGAATATTCATCAGGATCGAAGCCTCACCAGCGATATCAATCACCAGCGCATCCGGATGCGCGATCTGCACACCCATTGCGGCGGGCAGCCCATAGCCCATGGTGCCAAGCCCGCCCGAGGTCATCCAGCGATTGGGCTTGTCGAAGCCGAAATACTGCGCGGCCCACATCTGGTGTTGACCTACTTCGGTGGTGATGAAGGTCTCACGCCCCAATTCGCTGGTGATTTCATAAAGCCGCTTCACCGCATGCTGCGGCTTGATGATCTTGCTTTCCTGGCGATACTGCAAGCAATCCGTGCTGCGCCAAGCATCAATCTGGCGCCACCAGGCGGCAATGGCGCCTTTGTCCTGCGGCGCTTCATCCGCCTTCCAGGCTTCAATCATGGCGGCGAGCACCGCGCCCGCATCGCCCACAATCGGCACATCCACAGCGACATTTTTGTTGATGGAGGATGGATCAATATCCGCATGGATCTTCTTCGATGTCGGTGAGAAGGCATTGAGCCGCCCCGTCACACGGTCATCGAAACGTGCGCCGATATTGAACATGACATCGCAGCCATGCATCGCAAGATTGGCTTCATAAGTGCCGTGCATGCCAAGCATGCCAAGGAATTGCGGGTCTTCCGCCGGATAGGTGCCAAGCCCCATCAGCGTATTGGTGCAGGGCATGCCAGTCATGCGCACGAATTCGCGCAGCAAGCGTGATGCTTCCGGCCCGGCATTGATTACGCCGCCGCCGGCATAGACAATCGGGCGATGCGCGCGCTTTAGCAACCGCACCGCATCGCGGATGGCCTTGGCATCGGGTTCGGTGCGCGGGCGATAGGAACGATGGCTTTGCGTGGTCGCTTCCCGATACGGCGCTTTGTTGATCAGGATATCCTTCGGCAGATCAATCACCACCGGGCCGGGGCGGCCGGATTTCGCGACGTAAAAGGCTTCATGCATCACACGCGCCAGGTCTTCGGATTTCTTGACCAGATAGTTATGCTTGGTCGCGGGGCGGGTGATGCCGGTGGTATCGGCTTCCTGGAAGGCATCATTGCCGATCAAATGTGTCGGCACCTGGCCGGTCAGGCAAATCACCGGCACGGAATCCATCAGGGCATCCAAAAGCCCGGTCACCGCATTGGTGGCGCCAGGGCCAGAAGTGACCAGCACCACGCCAACCTTCCCGGTGGAACGCGCATAGCCTTCTGCTGCATGAACCGCTGCCTGTTCATGGCGCACCAGGATGTGGCGAATGGCGTTCTGCTGGAAAATCGCGTCATAGATCGGCAGCACCGCGCCGCCGGGGTAGCCGAAGATTACCTCAACGCCGTTATCCTTCAGCGCGCGCAATACGACCTCGGCACCCGACATGGTCAGGGCATCAGAGGCGGGCGGGGCTTGGGTCGCGGCAGACATGGGTGACTTCCTTCATGAAAAGCAACCGGCCACGAAGGTTCAGGGCCGGCGAGGAGGGGCTGTTAGACCCTCGGCCAGGGGGCGTCAACGGCAAAAATCAAGAAATGCGAAAAATTTGGCCGATTCACTTTCCGAAAATTGCGCCAAATCTTCAAAACGCGCATTTATGAGATAGGATTGGTCCGGGGGCGCCAATTCATGGTGGCGGAACCAGGTCGCTTGCCGCTTGGTATATTGCCCACTCGCCAGGATGGCGCGGGCGGAGGCTTCTTCGGGCGTCAGCCGCCCGGCGAGCATGGCCGCGATTTCCGGCACGCCAAGGGCGCGCATGGCGGGCAAGGCGGGGTCAAGGCCCTGGGCCAGCAGGGCGCGCACTTCGTCAACCGCGCCGGCCTGGATCATGGCCGCCCAACGCCGGGCGATGGCAGTGCGGAGTTCAGGCCGCGACGGGTCCAACAAAATCGCAGCAAAACGCCAAGGCGCAGGGGCGGCGCTGGCTTCCGCTTGCCAGGCCGCGATGCCTCGGCCAGTGCCGCGCCAGACTTCATAGGCGCGGGCGATGCGCTGGCTGTCACTGGGGCGGAGCCGCGCGGCGGAGACCGGGTCCTCAGCCGCCAGACGCGCATGCAGGGCGGCTGGGCCTTCCTCGGCCAAAAGGCGCCGGGCTTCTTCGCGGGCTGGCGCGGGGATGGGGGGGATGGCGGCCAGGCCCTGGGTGAGCGCCGCGCAATACATGCCGGTGCCGCCGCAGATGATGGGCAGCCGACCCGCCGCATGGGTTTCTTCCATTGTCTTGAGCGCCGCATCGCGCCACCAGGCCACCGATGCGGCCTCGGCGGCTTCGCGCACGCCGTAAAGCACATGCGGCGCGCGGGCTCCGTCCTCTGGGCTTGGGCGGGCGGTGATGATGCGGAGTTCCCGATAGAGCTGCATGCTATCGGCATTGATGATGGACCCACCCAGGTGTTCCGCGATGGCCAGCGCGAGGGCGGATTTACCCGACGCAGTCGGCCCCACGACAAACAAGGCGAGAGGTTGATCCTGGCTCATGGCACGGGCATAGGCCGGATATGGAAAAGGTCTTGACCCTGATCGCGCCGCGTGGCGCGCTTGCACCGGAACATCAGACGAAGGTCAGCGCTGCGCTGCGTGAGGCGGGCGCCGAGGTTGGCGCCGTGGCGCCGCTTGCTGCCCATGAAGCCGCCGATATCCCCTTCGCCGGTCTGCCGCTGGATGTCGCTGATCGCGTGGCGCGTCCGGCGCTGGAAGGCAGCCCCGTGGATGCCATTGCGCAGGATGAGGCGGGGCGGCGCAAGCGCCTGCTGATTGCCGATATGGACAGCACCATGGTGACCAGCGAGACGCTGGATGAATTGGCCGGGGAGGCAGGGCTCAAGGAAGAAATCTCGGCCATCACGCGCCGCGCCATGAATGGCGAATTGGATTTCGAAGGCGCGCTGCGGGAGCGTGTGGGCATGCTGAAGGGCCTGGCGCTTGAAGCGCTGGAACGCACCTGGGCCACCACCACGCTGATGCCGGGCGCCGAGGAATTGGTCGCGACCATGCGTGCCCATGGCGCGCGCTGCGCCCTGGTATCGGGTGGCTTCACCTTTTTCACGGGCCGTGTCGCGGAACGGCTCGGCTTTCATGAACATTACTCCAATACCCTGCTGCATGACGCGGGCAGGCTCACCGGCCATGTGGGCGAGCCCATTCTGGGCCGCAATGCCAAGCTGGTTACGCTGAAGCGCCTGGCAGCGGAAGAAGGGATTGATCTGGCGGCGAGCCTGGCCGTGGGTGACGGCGCGAATGATCTGGACATGCTGGGCGCGGCCGGGCTTGGCGTGGCCTTCAAGGCCAAGCCCGTGGTGGCGGCAGCCGCGCGGGCGCGGGTGGATCATGCGGATTTGCGCGCGCTGCTGTTTGCGCAGGGGTATCGGGTGGAGGCGTTTCGCGCCGCGCCGTGAGCTTCACCTCACGTAAAGATTGACCAAAACATCCGCGCACTTGTGATCGCCAGGAACACCGCGAAGGCGCGCTTCAGCACCAAGGGCGGGATGCTGTGCGCCAACTTCACGCCCCAAGGTGTCGCGATGATGGAGGTAGGCGCGATCAGCGCAAAGCCGATCAGGCTGACATAGCCGAGTGAGAAGGGCGGTACGCGCGGATCGCTCCACCCGCCCCAGATCAGGCCGATGGTGGCGGGGATGGCGATAATCACGCCAAAGGCTGATGCGGTCGCGACCGCGGCGCGGATCGGATAGCCCAGCAAGGACAGCAAAGGCACACCCAATGTGCCGCCGCCAATGCCCATCATGGCGCTGACCGAACCAATGCCAAGCCCAAGTGCCGCGCGCGGCGCGCCTTCCGGCACGCGATCGGTCAATTTGAAGTCAAGCCCGGTGAAGCCCATGTTGAAGGCGACCAGCAAAGCGACCAGCGCGAAAATCGCGATCTGCCCTTCGCCCCGCACATAAACCGCAAGCAGGGTGCCCACCACCACGCCGGCCAACATGCTCGGCCAGATGGAACGCACCAGCGCCATATCCATCGCCCCCGTCGCGCGATGCTTGCGCGCCGATTGGATGGAGGTTGGGATAATGGTGGCGAGTGAAGTCGCAACGGCCACCTTCATCTGCACCGCTTCAGGGATGCCGAACAGCGGAAAAACATTGAACAGCAGCGGCACAATCACAATGCCGCCGCCAACGCCAAGCAAGCCGGCCAGCGTGCCGGAAACCAGGCCCGTCGCCGCCATGGCCAAGGCCATTGCGCCGAGCCAGAGCGGATCGTTCAAATAACTCATTTGTTTTCCTGCCTGAGTATTTTCAAGCCAAGTGGAATCACTTGGCTTTCCGGAAAATACGATCGAACATAGCTTTAGTGTGGTTCCCGTGAACGAAGGTGAACGGGAATCACACTAACGCTGTGCCGTCCTCAAGGGGCATGGCATAAAGGGGCGAGGCTTGCGCGTCACCCCATGGGGATGCGCCGAAAGGATGTTTTCGATGGCTGATGCTCGAGTCCTGGGCGTTTTGGGCGGCATGGGGCCGCTGGCGAGTGCATGTTTTATGCAGCGCCTCACGCTGCTGACGCCGGCGGAGCGTGATCAGGACCATATCCCGACCATCCTGTGGTCCGACCCGCGCGTGCCGGACCGCACTGCGGCGCGTGTTGCGGGTGGGGAAGATCCCCTGCCGGCGCTGATCTGCGGCATTCGCGGGTTGGAAGCCGCGGGCTGCGGTGCCATCGCCATTCCCTGCAATACCGCCCATGGCTGGTACGAAGGCATGTCTGCCGCGACCAGCCTCCCCATTCTGCATATCGTGGATGCGGCGGGTGCTGAGTTGCAGCGGCTTGGGGTTGCGGCGGGACGTATTGGGATAATGGGCACCGCAGGGACGCTCGCCATGCGGCTTTATCAGCAAAGACTGGATGGGCTTGGCTATGAATGCCTGACGCCAAGCGATGAGGAAATGCAAAGCCGCGTCACGCCAGCGATCACGGCGGTGAAGGCGAATAAGCTGGTTGAATCCTATGAACCCCTGGCCGAGGTCGCGCGCAGCCTGATGGCGCGCGGTGCCAAGGCGGTGGTGTTGGGGTGTACGGAAATTCCGCTCGGCATCGCTGCCGGCCCGGTGCTGCCTTTTCCGGTGGCGGATACGATTGATGCGCTGGCGCGGGCGGCGATTGGCTGGGCGAAAGGGTAAAGGGTTACTGGTGGGCCAGAGTCGCTGGCCGACAGGCCATCCCGACCCGTTCGTGTCTGGAACCGTATCCCCAATGCAGTGCAGGGGTGCAGGCAGAATGGATGAGTTTCGCACAACGGCTTCCATAACCCGCGCCGCCGGCATTCAGCATTGGAAGGCAAGAGCCCTCGGCCTTCGAACACCAAGCCGCCTAAACAAGCCATCAGAGCGGCATAAATACGCGCCAGGTCCATAAACGCTATTTCGCGAGCCACCCGCCATCAACCGGCAGGGCAATACCTGTCGTGAAGCTTGCACTATCGCTCGCCAAATACAGCACGCCATCGGCCACTTCCTCGGGCCGGCCAAAACGCCCCATCGCATGACGCGCGCGGGATGTGGCACGCGCCGCTTCCGGGTCTGCGCGGCGGCCCATGCTGCGCGCAAGCAAGGGCGTATCAATCGCACCCGGCACAATCGCATTCACGCGAATGCCATCAGCCACGAAATCAAGCGCCATAACGCGCGTCAGGCTCAAGATCGCGCCTTTCGCGGCGATATAGGCGCTATTGCCAGCACCGCCGGCGATCGCAAGCTGCGAAGCGGTGGTGATGATTGCCCCACCGCCTTGGCGCTTCATCGCCGGAATGACGGCGCGTGCCCAAAGCCAGGTGCCGCCGACATGCACGCGAAACACCGCATCCCAATCCTCGGGCTTGGTGTCCAGAACCGTACCGCCCACCGAAAATCCTGCAGCCGCAAACAGAATATCAATGCGCCCATAATGTTGCAGGATGGCCGCCGCATCTTCATCCGCAGCACCTGGGGCGCCAACATCGGAAACCCGGGTCAGCGCACCACCGATAAGCTTCGCAGTTTCCTCAACCGCCGCCGCATCGCGATCCACCAGGGCAAGCTTCGCACCTTCGTGTGCGAATAACAGGGCAGTCGCGCGACCAATACCGGAACCGGCGCCGGTGATGACCGCAATCTTGTCCTTCAATCGCATGGAATTCTCCTGGATGGGATTTTTACTTTGGCAAGCGCTTGGCATCGCGCCGTTGTTCGAACGCCTTGGCATGCAGGAAGGCCGCTTCATGCAGGCTGCTTGGCAAGTCATGGCGCCGCGCGGCTTCCAACAAAAAGCCTAGGATATGATCGGCTTCGATCCGCCCGCCCGCTTCCAGATCGCGCAGCATGGAGGCTGTATAGGCGCTGGCGCTATCGCCGAATACGCCGCGATATTGCTGC
>JBBAUC010000106.1:0-10368 GCA_040398485.1 Roseomonas sp.
GTCTTGACCATCGGGTCTTACGTGCTTGACGCCCCCTGATCACGGGGCGACAAGCGGCAGCCGAAGCTTCTTCGGCGCAACGCCAGTCCGGGATCACATGACAAGCTTCAAGGGGCCGCTGCTGCTGGTGGGGGCCATGGCGCTTTTTGCGCTGCTCGATGCCAATTCGAAGCTGCTGGCCGGGCGGTATGGCGCGGATCAAGTGCTGGTTATTCGTTATGGCGCGCTGCTGATATTGCTTGGAATGCTGCGCCTTGTTTGGCGCGGCGCAGGCGGGCCGATTGGAACCGCGCGCCCTGGGCTGCATTTGCTGCGGGCACTATGCATGGCGGGTTCCGCCTATGGTTTCTTCCTGGCGTTCCGCGACATCCCTTTGGCCGAAGGTTATCTGGTTTATTTTACCGCGCCCTTCTTCATCCTGCTGCTGGCCACCTTGGTACTTGGCGAAAGGAATGGCGGCGCTGTCTGGTTCTGGTCTGCCGTGGGGTTTCTTGGCGTCATGGTAGCGATGTTTCCTGCACTGACATTACGCGGACCTTCCGCAACGATCCCGTGGCATGCCTATGCCTGGGCGTTTCTCGGCACCATGACCTATGCCGGGTTTTTGACGATCAGCCGCATGCTGCGTGCAGAACAGAATGCGGCGCGGCTGATCTTCTGGTCCTCAGGCCCGATCTTCATCGCCATCTTGCCCTTTGCCATCGCTGATTGGGTAGCGCCCACTGCCCTTGATTGGGTGGCGCTGCTTGCAAATGGGCTTTTTGCAGGGGGCGCGACCCTAGCGCTGGCGATTGCCTTCAGCATTGATCGCGCGGCACGGCTGGCACCGTTGGAATTCACTGCCTTGGTCTTCGCGCTGATACTTGATGCAGCGATCTGGCAGCTTTGGCCCGGTGCCTGGACCTTGGCGGGCGCGGCCATCGTAGTCTTTGCCTGCCTGATGAGCGAACGCGCGTCGCGGCGCGACCATCACTGACCCACCATCTGTTTCCAGGCGACCTCTTTCCACGTTAGGCTTTGGTGCATAAGCCAGAAGGGAGAGAAACGATGGCCAAATCAGCACTCTGGAAGAAGGGCGATGCGGTACGAACGCGCCTGATGGGTCAATCCACCGTCAAGACTATGGCCCAGGGCGTCTATGACGACCCCATCATGGAAAAATTCGGCGATTATGCGCGGGAAGCGGTGTTTGGGATGCTCTGGTCCCGCCCGGGGCTCGATCTCAAGACAAAGGCGCTGATTTGCGTGATTTCCGATACCGCCATCCATGCCTGGCCGGAACTCACCATTCATCTGCGGATGGCGCGGCGCATGGGCTGGACGGAGGATGAACTGACTGAAGCGCTGATGCACCTTTGCGGCTATATCGGCCTGCCCGCGGTGCGGGAAGCGATGATCGTGGCCAAGGGCGTCTTTGCCGAAATGCGCGCCGAACCCGATGGCGGTCTAGCCGATGCCTGATCTTTGTCTTTCTGACCATTTCGCCTAGAAAAGCATAGCCGGGCGGCATCACGCGCCCGGCGGAAAGACGGAACAAAGGCGCCCATGTCCCAAACCACCCTTGCCTCAATCGGCTTTCCGGCAAAGGAAGGGGCGCGCGGCTTCACAACGCGGCCTGAAATCATCGGCACCTTCGGGGCGGTGGCTTCCACGCATTGGATCGCTTCCCAAGTAGGGATGGCGGTGTTGGAACGCGGCGGCAATGCTTTTGATGCTGCGGCTGCCGCCGGCTTCACGCTGCAAATCGTGGAACCGCATTTGAATGGCCCTGGCGGCGATTGCCCCATTCTGCTCCACAGCGTCCGCACCGGGCAGCAGCAGGCCATTTGCGGCCAAGGCCCCGCCCCTGCCGGCTTGAATGTCGCACTCATGAAAAGCCTGGGGCATGAGATTATGCCCGGCACCGGCATGCTGGCCGCGCCCATCCCCGGCGCCTTTGACGCCTGGATGCTGATGCTGCGTGATCACGGCACCTGGAAGCCGCGTGATATCCTTTCCTATGCCATTGGCTATGCACGGCATGGCGCGCCCATGGTGCCACGCGTGCGCGCCACGATTGATTCGGTGCGCCCCTTGTTTGAGGCAGAATGGAAAACCTCCGCGGCACTTTGGCTGCGGAATGGCGGGCCGGCACCGGGCGGGCTTTATGCCAACCCGACACTTGCCGATACCTATGAACGCGTGGTGCGCGAGGCGGAGGCCGCGGGCGGGGATCGCGTGGCGCAGATTGAAGCGGCGCGCCGCGCCTGGTATCGCGGTTTTGTGGCGGAAGCCATTGATCGCTTCTGCCGCGTGACGGAAGCAATGGATACATCCGGGCGCCGCCATCGCGCCGTGCTGAATGGGCAGGATTTGGCGGGCTGGTCCGCGACCATCGAAGACCCACTCGGCTTGGATTACCACGGCCATCGCGTGCTGAAATGCGGCCCCTGGAGCCAAGGGCCAGCCATGCTGCAAACCCTCGCCTTGATCGCGGGCGATGACATTGCAGCGATGGACCCGCTTGGGCCTGATTTCATCCATCTGGTGGCAGAAGCGATGAAGCTTGCCTTCGCGGATCGTGAAGCCTTCTACGGCGACCCGAATTTCGTTGATGTACCGATGGCGACACTGCTTTCACCCGCCTATAATGCCGCGCGCCGCGCGCTGATTGGCGCTACCGCCAGCATGGAATTCCGCCCCGGTTCGCCCGATGGCCGCACCCCGCGCACGGATTACGCCGCCGCCATCCGCCGCGCACAGGAAATGGCCGCGGCTGCCGGCAGCGGTGAGCCCACCGTCTCTCGCCTCGGCGCCGCGGGTGGTGATACCTGCCATGTGGATGTGATTGACGCTGCCGGGAATATGGTGAGTGCCACACCTTCCGCCGGCTGGCTGCAATCCTCACCCGCCATTCCGGAGCTTGGCTTCTGCCTTGGCACGCGCTGCCAGATGTTCTGGCTGGATGAAACTCTGCCCAATGGCCTTCAGCCAGGCAAACGCCCGCGCACCACGCTTTCGCCCGCGCTGGTACTGCGCGATGGCAAGGCCTGGATGAGCTACGGCACACCAGGCGGGGAGCAGCAGGATCAGTGGCAGTCCATCATGCTGCTGCGGATGCTGCATCAAGGCATGAATATCCAGGAAGCGATTGATGCGCCTTCCTTCCATTCGGAACATTGGATCAGCAGCTTCTGGCCGCGTGGCGCCAAGCCCGGCAAGCTGGTGATTGAAGGGCGCTATGCGCCCGAAGTGCTGGCGGCGCTGAAGGCGCGCGGCCATCAGGCGGAAGCGGGCGGCGATTGGACCGAAGGGCGGCTGACTGGCGCGCGGCTTGAAGCCGATGGCACCATCCGCGCCGGCGCAAATCCGCGCGGCATGCAAGGTTACGCAGTGGGGCGATGATGGAAAATATGAACGATACAAAACGCGAATACCACGCGCGCAAGCGCATCCTGGTCACGGGGGGTGCCGGCTTTGTCGGCAGCCATCTATGCGATGCGCTACTGGCCGCCGGGCATGAAGTGCTCTGCGCCGATAATTTCTTCACCGGCAATAAGGCAAATATCGAAAGCCTGCTGGATCACCCTTACTTCGAACTGATCCGCCATGATGTGACCTTCCCGCTTTATGTCGAAGTAGATGAAATCTATAATCTTGCCTGCCCGGCATCGCCCATTCATTACCAGCATGACCCGGTGCAGACACTGAAGACCAGCGTGCATGGCGCGATCAATATGCTGGGGCTCGCCAAGCGCTTGAAGGCACGCATCCTGCAAGCTTCCACCAGTGAGGTTTACGGCGACCCCAATGTGCATCCTCAACCTGAGGAATATTGGGGCAATGTGAACCCGATCGGGCCCCGTTCCTGTTATGATGAAGGCAAGCGCTGCGCGGAGACGCTGTTCTTCGATTACCATCGCCAATTCCGCCTGCAGATCAAAGTCGCGCGTATCTTCAACACCTATGGCCCGCGCATGCACCCGAATGACGGGCGCGTCGTGTCCAACTTCATCGTTCAGGCTTTGCGCGGTGATCCCATCACCATCTACGGCGATGGCAAGCAGACCCGTTCCTTCTGCTTTGTGTCTGACTTGGTTGAGGGTCTGCGCCGGCTGATGGATTCACCTGAGGAGGTTACGGGGCCAATCAACCTCGGCAATCCGGGTGAATTTACCATGATCGAATTGGCCGAAGCCGTGATCCGGCTGACGGGTTCTGCTTCCCGCATGGTCTTCCGGCCCGCCCCGGTGGATGATCCGCGCCAGCGCCAGCCCGATATCACCAAGGCGCGCGGCAAACTTGGCTGGGAGCCGAGCATCCCGCTGGAACAGGGCCTGGTGCATACCATTGCTTATTTCGACAAGCTGCTATCCAAGGGCGCCGCCTGAGCATGCGCATCCTTCTCACCATCGCGCATTTCTTTCGCGCCGAGGAAGGGTCAAACCATAGCTCCACCGATGCGCATCGCCGAGATCAGCGGGCGGCGGCGATCCGCAGCGTGATTGATGCCTGGCGTGGGCATTACGGCCTGGTTTCCGCCATCAATGTCTGGCAGAAGCGTTTCGAACCCATGTTCGGGGTGGCGGATCAGCTTGAAATCATTGTGCTGGTGAATGGCGACAATCATTTGCTGGATGCGGATTATTGCCGCGCGCGCGGTGTGCGGCTTTATGATGCGAAGCTGGAAAATCCACGCATGCTGGGCTTCACCGCGCATAAGCTGTTTGCCGATGCCCGCAATGTCTATGATGTTTTCGCTTTCTCAGAAGATGATCTGCGCCCATCCGGTGGCGATATGATCCCGCGCATCCTGGCCTTTCAGGATGATTTCGGCTGGCGCCGCGTGCTGTTTCCTAATCGATTTGAATGGAATCCGCGTGGCCCGGCGCTGAAGACGTATATTGATGGCATGCTGCGCCCGGGCTTGCTCGCCCCGTTTGAAGCCGCCCTGCCGGATGAGCGTTTCCTGAAGGGCCGCCAAGGGGCAAGGCCGCTCACCTTCCAGCGTGCGACCAATCCGCATTGCGGCTTTTTCGCGATTACCGCCGAGCAATTGACCCATTGGATGGCGCAGCCGCAATTTGGCGATCAGGATTGCAGCTTCATCTCACCACTTGAAAGTGCGGCAACGCTCGGCATTCTAAAAACCTTCCCGATCTATAAGCCCTTTGGCCGCGATATGGGCTGGCTTGAGATCGAGCATCTGGATACGCGGTTTTCCGGCATGAATCTGCCGGGGCGCCCTTCGCCGACACCCCGGCCAAGCTGATCAGCGCGGGCGCGGCCCGCTACGCCGCGGGGCCGGACCGCGCTTGGCGGCGGCCGGAAGTGCCGCCGCAGGCGCAGCTTTGCCGGATTGCGCGCGCAAATCGGCAATGGTTGCGCGGTTGGTCACCTGTTCCGGGTTCATGCGGATTTCCACCAGGGCCGGCTTGCCGGAAGCGAGTGCGCGCTGCACTGCCGGCACCAACTCCTCGGTCTTTTCAACAATCTCACCATGGCCACCAAACGCTTCAATGAAGCGCGCGAAATCCGGATTGGTGAGCGCAGTGCCAGAGACACGATGCGGATAGGTGCGTTCCTGATACATCCGGATGGTGCCATACATCTGGTTGTTGAAGACAAGAATCACTGGATTGACGGAATGATGGAACGCGGTCGCGATTTCCTGCCCCGTCATCAGAAAGCCGCCATCGCCGACGAAGCCAATCACCGTCCGTTCCGGCTGCACAATTTTCGCACCAATCGCTGATGGCACCGCATAGCCCATGGCGCCATTGGTGGGGCCAAGAAAATCCTGGCCTGGCCCCACATGCATGAAGCGCGTGGGCCAGGTCGCGAAATTGCCGGCATCGGTCGTGTAAATCGTATTGGCCGGCAAAGCCTTTTCCAAATCCTGCAAGGCCTTCGCCAGATTGAGCGGCCCTTCGTAGTTGGGCGCTGTCGCCTGCTTCATGCGTGTGGCGCGCAAATCCCGCGTCCAGCCGGCCCAGGCGGGCTTCTTGATGGGTGCCGCCGCCTTGGCCGCCGCCGCAAAGGCATTGAGGTCTGCCGTGATGCCAAGTGCGGGGCGATAGACGCGCCCGATTTCCGATTGCTCGGGATAGACATGCACAATCGGCGTCGCCCCTGCCATGTCCAACAACGTATAACCCTGACTGAAAGTCTCACCCAGGCGAGAGCCAATGGCGATGATCAAATCAGCATCCTTGGCATGGGCAACCAGGCCAGGATCGGCACCGACGCCAAGATCACCGACATAGTTTTCCGAAGTGCCATCGAAAATCCCCTGGCGGCGGAAGCCAACCGCAACCGGCAAATCATTCGCCAGCAGGAAATCTCGGATATCGGCCTTGCCCTGGGCGGACCAGCGTGAGCCACCCAGCACAGCCAGCGGGCGCTTCGCCTTGCCGAGCATTGCCATCATGCGCGAAACGGCATCAGGGGCCGGGTGCGGCGGCAGCACATTGGCGGGGCCGATATCCGGCACGTTTGCCATCCGCTTTTGCATTTCCTCACTAATCGCGATCACTACCGGGCCGGGGCGGCCAGAAACCGCGACATCAAAGGCATGCGCCATCAATTCGGGGATGCGCTTTTCATCATCAATCTGCGTCACCCATTTGGCGATGGGGCTGAACATGCGGCGGTAATCAACTTCCTGGAAGGTTTCTCGGTCTGTCTCCTCAACCGGGATTTGGCCGACCAGCAGCACAAGCGGCGTTGAATCCTGCTGCGCGACATGCACACCAATCGCCGCATGGCAGGCGCCCGGGCCGCGCGTGACAATGGCAACCCCAGGCTTGCCGGTCAGCTTGCCATAGGCTTCGGCCATATGGATGGCGCCGGCTTCAAAACGGCAGGTCACCAATTGCAACTGGTTGCGCACGGCATAAAGCCCATCGAGCAGATCAAGATAGCTCTCACCCGGTACGCAAAACGCATGGGTGACACCCTGGGCCACCAAGGCATCAGCCAAAAGCTTGCCGCCTGTCCGTCCTGTTTTCGCTTCAGTCATGAAAGCTTCCCCAATGATTCGAATTCAGGAGGGAAGCTAGCGCAGAAAATCCGGGTGTGAAATCACCCCGACGCAAGCGGCGGCGTGTTATTCCGCCGCCTGATGCCCATGGCCCGTGACGGGCTTTGATTGCAGATCGGCCAGCTTGGCCGCGATGGCGCCGATCGGCTTGGTATAGGGTGCCAGCAGCAGATAAAGCGCCGGCACCGCGTAAAGCGTGACAATGGTGGAAAGCGTGATGCCCCCCACAATCACCACACCCAAGGCCTGCCGGCTTTCTGCCCCCGCCCCGGTTGCCATGGCAAGCGGCACGGCACCCAGCACCGTCGCGATGGAGGTCATCAGGATCGGGCGCAACCGCACGACGGAGGCTTCCAGCACCGCATCACGAATGCTCATGCCGCGGTCGCGGAGCTGATTGGCGAATTCCACCACCAGAATGCCGTTCTTCGCCATCAGGCCAATCAGCAAGACCATGCCGATCTGGCTGAACACGTTCAACGTCTGGCCAGTGAACCACAGCGCGAATAGCCCGCCGGTGACGGCCAGCGGCGTGGACAGTAGAATGACAAAGGGGTGGATGAAGCTTTCGAACTGCGCCGCCAGCACCAGGAATACCACCAACAGCGCCAGGGCGAAGGTCACGTAAAGCGCGCCGGAGCTTTCGCGGAATTCCAGGCTTTGCCCCAGATAGGAAATACGCGCTTCCTGCGGCAGCACTTCCTTGGCGGTGCGATCAAGGAAATCCAAAGCCTCACCCAGGGAATAACCCGGCGCGAGAGATGCTGTGATGGTGATGGCGCGCACACGGTCCTGCCGCGACAAGGTCTGCGCGCGGGCGCGTTCGGACAGCGTCACCACATTTGAAAGCGGCACCAGCCCGCCGGTTCCTGTGCGCACAAAGACATTCTGCAGATCATAAGGCGAAATCCGCGCGGAATCCGGTGCCTGCAAAAGCACCTTATATTCCTGCCCACCCACGACATAGGTGGTGACTTCGCGTGATCCCATCAGGGTTTCAATGGTGCGCCCAACCGCGGCGATGGAAATGCCAAGATCAGCGGCCTTGCGCCTATCAATATCCACCCGCACTTCCGGCTTGGTTTCCTTGAAGTTGTGGTCAAGGTTGAGCAAGCGCGGATTGGTGCGCGCCTTTTCCAGAAACACATCACGCCAGGCGATCAGCGTATCATAATCCGGCCCACCGATCACGAATTGCAGCGGCGGCTGAAAACCGCGCTGACCAAGGGATGGCGGGTTCAGCGCAAAGCCACGAATGCCCGGAATGCCCGCCACCAGAGGGAAGATTTCGGCAGCAATGGCCTGTTGCTTGCGATCCCGCTCAGCCCAAGGTGCCAATCGCACGAAGATATTCGCCACATTGCTGATGGCAGGACGCTGGAAGCCGCCAACCGTGGACATCACCGCATAGGCTTCGCCACTATCAATGTATTTCTGCAACAGGCTTTCCAGCCGCATCACATGTTCCATGGTGTAGGGGAAGGAAGCGCCCTCAGGCCCCGTGGTCGGGATGATGACCACGCCGCGGTCTTCAGTCGGCGTGAATTCCTTGGGCAGCGCATTGAACAGCACTACGGCGAATAGCGACATGGCCGCCGATACACCCATCACCAGCACCGGTGCGCGGAGCGCCTTATCCAGGGTCCAGCGCAACCCATCATTCATCGCAACGAAGAAGGGCTCTGTCATGCGCACCAGCAGGCTTTCGCCTTCATGCGCGCGCAGCAGCTTGGAACACATCATGGGCGTCAGCGTGAGTGCGATAAGCCCCGAGAATAAAACGGATGCCGCAAGCGCAATACCGAATTCAGTAAACAACCGCCCGGTATTCCCGCCCATGAAGGATAGCGGCAAGAAAACCGAAACCAGCACCAGGGTTGTCGCAATAACGGCGAAGGCGATTTCGCGTGATCCGAGCAAGGAAGCAAGCAAGGGGTCTTCGCCCAATTCGATGCGGCGATGGATGTTTTCCAACACCACAATGGCGTCATCCACCACCAGGCCGATGGCAAGCACCAGGCCAAGCAGCGTCAGCACATTCACCGAAAACCCAAAAACCGCCATCGGCAGGAAGGACGCCACGATGGAAACGGGAATGGCAACCGCGGGAATGATGGTGGCGCGCACCGAACGCAGGAACAGGAAGATCACCCCCACCACAAGGGCCAGCGCAATTATCAGCGCGTGCTCCACCTCATAGATGGATTGTGCGATGAACAGGCTTTCATCATAGGCGATAACCGCCTCGATCCCTGGTGGCAGGGTGGGCTTGATGCGTTCCAATTCCGCCTTCACGCCATCCGCCACCGCAAGCGTATTGGCGGTGGATTGCCGCAAAACACCAAGCCCGATGGCAGGCCGGCCATTGATGCGATAACCGCCGCGCGCATCTTCGGGCCCCACTTCAATGCGCGCCACTTCACCCAGCAATACCTGCGCACCGCCCGAGCCGCGCGCCACCACAACCTGGCGAAATTGATCAGGCGTGCTCATGCGTGAATCGGTTCGCACCGTCAATTCGCGCGCCGTGCTTTCAATGCGCCCGCCGGGCAATTCGACATTCTCGCGCCGGATGGCCTCCTCCACATCCTGCACGGTGAGGCCGCGCGCGGCCAAGGCCTGACGATCCAGCCAAACGCGCATCGAAAAGCGCCGTTCACCCTGGATCAGAACCTGCGCGACACCTTCCACAATGGCCAACCGGTCCACAATGCGCCGCCGCGCAACATCAGTCAGGTCCAGTGGAGAAAGCGTCTCGGACCCCAAGGCAATCCACAAAATGGGCCGGCTATCGCCATCCACCTTTTGCACAATGGGCGTATCGGCCTGTTCCGGCAGACGCGCCAGCGCACGTGCCACACGGTCACGCACATCATTGGCCGCACTATCCACATCGCGCGTCAGGCGAAATTCCAGCGTGATCTGGCTGCGTTCATCGCGCGATTGGGATTGGATGGCTTTGATCCCCTCAATCCCCGCAACGGCACCTTCCAGGATTTCCGTGATCTGATTATCCACCACGGGCGCGGAGGCACCGCGATAAGTGGTGACAATCTGGATGATCGGCGGATCAATCTTCGGGTATTCCCGGATCGGCATTTTAAAGAGCGATGCCACACCAAGCACGATCAGTATCAGGCTGATCACGGTCGCGAAGACCGGCCGTTTGATCGAGATATCGGAAAGGACCATGGGTTCAGCCCTACTCAGCTTGTCGGACGCGTGATGGTTTCAATGATGCGCACCGGCGCATCAGGGCGCAAGCGTTGGATGCCGCGCACCACCACAGGCTCACCCGCCGCAACACCTTCGCGGATTTCAACTTCGCTCGGCAGGCGGAGCCCCAG
>JBBAUC010000107.1:0-1475 GCA_040398485.1 Roseomonas sp.
GCCAAAGGGCGATCTGGATGCGCTGGCGAAGGCGGTTGTGGCGGCTTCCCGTTTGGCGGCGCAGCCGGGTGTAGCGGAAGCGGAAATCAACCCGCTCATTATCCATGCCGAAGGCCAGGGCGTGACGGTGGCCGATGCCTGGGTGGTGCCGGCTTTCCCTTAATGGCGCGCGGTGCCAGTTTGGCGCCATGAAGCCCGAAGATTTGATCCGCGCCCGCTACGGCGCCCTGCCCTTCACCCCGCCCGAGGCGATACCCCCCGCCTTGGCGGCGCTTTTGGATCGTCGCGTCACGCGCCGCTACAGCGCCGAAGCAGTGACTGAGGCGTTGTTGGATACGGTGCTGGCGGCAGCACAATCAGCGCCATCCAAATCAGACCTGCAGCAATATTCCATTATCGTCACGCGTGATCCGGTGAAGATCGCGAAAGTGGCGGATTGGATCGGCTCCATGCCCTGGATCAAGGATGCGCCGGTACTGCTGATTTTCTGCGGCGATATGCGGCGCGGCCAGGCGGCTTGTGCGCTTCATGGGCGAGAACACGCCAATAACAATATGGACACTTTCCTGAACACCGCGGTGGATGCGGCGCTGGCTTTGGGTGCTGCGATTGCGGCGGCAGATGCGGCTGGGCTTGGCACCTGCCCCATTTCCTATGTGCGCAGCCACATCGAAAAAGTAGCGCCGCTATTCACGCTGCCCAAGGGTGTTTATCCCGTGGCGGGCTTGTCACTCGGCTGGCCGGTTGCGCGCAATGAAGTGACACCGCGCCTGCCGCCTTCCGTGGTGATCCACCGTGAGGCCTATTCCAGCGCGGCGGAGGCAGAAGCGATTGCCGCTTATGATGCGCTACGCCTACGCCAAAAGCCGCGCTATCCAGAAATCCATGGCCCAGCACCGGAAGGCTGCACCTGGTCTGAAAACGCCGCGCGGCAGCTTTCCGTGCCGGAGCGCTTTGGCTTCCGCGCCTGGCTGCGCAGCCGGGGGTTTGACCTTGACTAAGCCCCCGCATCGCGAAGACCCAACCGCCGATAATCCCGGTGGTGCCGATGCCGAAGGCAAGCGCAGCCCCCGCGCCCGCACCGCACGACCGCGTGATGCCGCGAGCCTGATTGTCTGGCGCCAAAGCAGCACTGGTCCGGAACTGCTGATGGGCAAGCGTCATCCGGGGCATCGCTTCATGCCTGATGTCATGGTGTTTCCTGGTGGGCGTGTGGACCCGGATGATCATCGCGGCGCGGCGATCAGCGAATTGCGCGAAGCGCCCCGAAGCCTGCTGGAACGCCGGGCAACACCAGCGCGTGCGCGCGCCTTGGGGATTGCAGCCGCGCGGGAATTGTTTGAGGAAACCGGGCTGGTACTGGGCGAAAGGCGCGGTGAAGGCGTCGCGGCAGCTTTGGGGGCGCTGGATTATTTGTGCCGCGCCATCACGCCATCCGGCCGCGCGCCGGCGCGCTTGGCGATCTGGCGCCCCAG
>JBBAUC010000107.1:1485-10355 GCA_040398485.1 Roseomonas sp.
GGCCGCCCCATTCGCTTCCATGCCCGCTTTTTGATTGCGCCGGCGGAAGCCGTGACAGGCACGATTCAAGGCTCGGGCGAATTGGAAAAGCTTGGCTGGTACAGCCCGGAAGCGGCGCATGCGCATAATGTCGCGACCATCACGGCGCGGGTCATGCTGGAATTTTTGCATTGGCTTGCCTTGCCGGCAGCAGCACGCGTCAAGCGTGAATTGATCGTATTTCGTGGCATGGATGACCGAAGGGTAGAGGCTTGAATGGCCGCTGACCCGCATGCCGCCATGCTGCAAGCGGCGCTTGCCCTGCAACAGCAGGGCAATTTGAAGGAAGCGCGGCGTATATATGAAAGCATCATCGCGCGCGATCCACGCAATTTCAACGCATTGCAGCTTTGCGGCGTGGTGGCCATGCAGCAGGAAGCCTATCGCGATGCGATCAAGCTGATCCGGCGCGCACTGGCGTTGCGCGGCAATGACGCGCCAGCGCTCACCAATCTTGGTATCGCCCATCAAAAGCTGGAGCAAAAGGCGGAAGCGCTCGAGAGTTTTGACAAGGCGATCTCCGCCAGGCCGGATTTCGCCAGCGCGCATCACAACCGCGCCAATCTATTGCGTGAAGCCAAGCGATATCCAGAAGCTCGGGAAAGCTATGATCGTGCCCTGGCCTTGCAGCCAGATAACCCCCTTATTCATGCCAACTATGCAGCATTGCTCTATGATCTTCATGAGCATGTAGCCGCGCTGAATGCGCTGGATAAGGCGATTGCGCTACGCCCGGATTACCCGACCGCCCATTTCCGGAAGGGTGAAATCCTGCTCGAATTAGCAAAGCCCGAAAATGCGCTGGAGGCTTTTGACCGCGCCCTGGCGCTCCGCCCGGATGATGGAGAATTCCTGATAGGCCGCGGCAAGGCGCTGCTTGCGCTTGACCAGCCAGAGGAAGCACTCAACAGCCATCGCCGCGCCATCGAAGTGGCGCCGAAGAATGCGGCTTTTTACCATGCCTGTGGTCTGGCATTCCTTACCATCAAGCGCATCAAGGCAGCACTGACATTTTTTGAAGAAGCCATCGCGCTGAAGCCAGATTATGCCGATGCGCATGTCAATTGCGCCTATATCTTTAAAGGCGTGGCCGGGCACACGCAGGCGATGGACCATTTGGACCGCGCCATCAAGGCCGAGCCTGAGAACAGAGCCGCGCTTATTTGCAAGGCTTCCATCCTCTCCGCCGATTATCGGAATGAGGAGGCGTTGGAGATCTATAATGCCTTGCTCAAGCGTCATCCGGATGATGCGGAAGTGCAACTGCTTCAGGGGCAGATTTTGGAGGCACTTGGCCGGCGCGAAGAAGCGGATATCGGTCTCAGACGCTCCATCGTGCTGATGACCGCAACGGACCCACAGGCAGAAACCATCCAGGCAATTTGCGCTGCGGTGAATACAGCCAATCTGCTGCCCGCCATCTATCATCATGACGCAGAAATCGCAGAAAGCCGCGCAGAACTTCTGCATGATCTGAACCAGGCCCGCGACCTGCTGGCGCAGGCTGGCCCGCGCAGTGATGCAGCGATGGCTGCCCTCAAGACTGTCGCCTTTACGACCAATGGTTTTTATATTGCCTATCAACAGGAAAATGATGTGGCGCCGATGCGGCTTCTGTCCGATTGCATCGCGCAGATGCTTGGCATTCCTGAAAGGCCAGCGCGGGAGGCGCCCCGGAAGCCAGGCCCCATGCGCTTCGGCATCGCCTCAGAAAAGCTCTATCGGCATAATGGCGCAAGCTGGGCTTATCCTTGGTTGAAGCACCTGCCGGCGGATTATCAATTCTTCTCCTACGCCTTTCACGGCATATATGATGATATCTCTGACGGCTTTGCCGAACTTGGTACTGAACGGCGCCTTTCCTTTGATGCGCCTAGCCTCGCCAAGACCATTGCCACCATGCGCGCGGATGATCTGGATTTCCTGATGCTCCCCGATATCGGGATGACGCCTTCAAGCCGCATCCTGTCGCTGCATCGTATTGCACCCATCCAATTCACCGCCTGGGGCCATCCCGTCACCAGCGGTTCAGCCGCCATGGATTTCTATCTGTCGAGCGATCTGATGGAACCCGAAGACGGTGCTTCGCATTATTCGGAAAAACTGATCCGGCTGCCCAATCTTGCGCTATATCTCGAACCCGGTGCGGGCACACCGCCGCCCAAGGATTTCGCTCTACCCGAAGGGCGCGTGCTTTATGGTTGCCTGCAATCCCTGTTTAAATACCTGCCGCGCTACGATGATATCCTGCCACGCATCGCGGCCGAGGTGCCCAAGGCACTATTCGTCTTCATTGAAGGCATGTCACCGCATATGACCGACATCACCCGCGCCCGGCTTGACGCTGCCTTTGCCAAGGCTGGGCTCTCAGCGGCGGAGCATGTGCTGTTCCTGCCGCGCATGGGCGCCGCGGATTTTGAAGCGCTGACGCGGCGTGTGGATGTTTTGGTGGATTCCCTCGGCTGGAGCGGCGGCAATACCACCCTTGGCGCCATCGAAGCGGGCGTTCCGCTCATTACCTGCCCCGGCGCCTTCATGCGGGGCCGGCACAGCTATGCCATGTTCCGCATGATGGATATGCCATCAGCCATTGCGCAGGATACGGATGATATGGTGCGCAAGCTGATTGCTTTGGGCCAGGAACCAGACCGCCGCCAGGCGATGCGCGCCGAATTGGTCCAGCGGAAGGAAGCGCTTTACGCGGATAAAAGCTTGATTGCGGCGCTCGATCGCTTCCTGAAGGATGAATTCGCCAAATTGTGAGGTTCCGCCCCCTCACCCGACCCGGCGGCGCGGTTCCAGCAGCATCATGCCACCAAGCTTCAGCCCGCCCCCGCAAAGTGCCAGCAGCGCCACCAAGGCATGCGAAAAGCGGCCCGGCGCCGTGGCATCGCCCAGCAAAAGCGCCACCAGCACCAGGTCACACAATACACCAATACCAATCAGTCCAAGGGCAAACATTTACCTGCTCATGCTTCGTTCAGCGGCCCTTAAACCTGCCTAGCAGGGCAGCAGCGCGACCATAGAAAGGCAGTTTCGTGGCAAGCTGCCATGGACAGAAGCACCCAGTTCTGAGACTGTTTGCGCCTTCGACCGATTAGAAGGAGGTCCCAATGCGCCATTTTCTGGCTGCCGTACTGCTTTCCGCCACCCTTGCCGGGCCCGCTTTGGCCCAAGGCCAACCGCCGCTCCGCTGCGGGGTTGATGGCACTTTCGCCCCCCACGCCTTCCCATCGCTGCAAGGCGGCGTGCAGGGCTTTCAGATTGACCTGTTCCGCGAAGTCGCCAAGCGCATGGGCCGCGAGATTGTGATCGAAAGTGCATCCTTCTCTGGCCTTATTCCGGCCATGAATGCGGGGCGCTATGATTTCCTGTGTGCGCCCACCACGGTCACACGCGAACGCGCCGAAGCTTTGCTGTTCACCGAAGGCTATATCTGGACCGAATTGCAATTCGGCATCCGCCGCGGCACGCCGCCGATCAAGTCTGAGGAAGATCTGCGCGGCAAGACCATCAGCGTGAACAAGGGCACGCCCTATGAGAACTGGGTCACGGCGAATGCCGCGCGCCTGAACTTGACACTGCTCGCCTTTGATACCCAGCCAGATGCGGTGCAGGCCGTGATCCAGGGCCGCGCCTTTGCGAATTTGTCCGGCAATACCGTGGTGCGTTATTCGGCGTCTCGTACGCCGCAATATATCGCGGATTTCGTACTGCCGGGCACGCGCATGCATTGGGGCACGCCCTTCCGCAAGGATAGCGCCGCCATGCGCAACCAGGTGGAAGATGTGCTGACCTGCATGAAGCGCGATGGCACCATCGCGACACTTTCGGAAAAGTGGTTTGGCAATAAGCCCGGCCCTGATCAGGCCGAAGTGATGGAATTCCCAGGCTACGGCCCGCCCGATCTGCCTGGCTACGACGCGACACCGCAGAACCCGCGCTGCTGATGCCAAAGGCGCACTGGGTGCGGCGGGCATGAACCCCGCCCGCCCCATTGTTGAAGCGCGCGCCATCCACAAGCATTTCGGCGCCCTGCATGTTTTGCGGGGCGTTGATTTTACGGTGGAAGAACGCCAGCTTGTTTTCGTGATCGGGCCTTCAGGGTCCGGCAAATCCACGCTGCTGCGCTGCCTGAACCGGCTGGAGGAACCTTCAAGCGGTTCCATCATCGTGGATGGCATAGACATGCTGGATGCCCGCACCGATATCAATAAGGCACGGCAGCGGATTGGCATGGTGTTTCAATCCTTCAACCTCTATCCGCATATGACCGCGCTTGGGAATGTCAGCCTCGCGCTGCGCAAAGTGCTGGGGCTGGATCGGGACGAAGCTGAAACACGCGCTCAGCGCGCGTTGGACCGCGTACATTTAGCCGATCGGGCGGATCACTACCCCAATCAATTATCCGGTGGCCAACAGCAGCGCGTGGCCATTGCGCGCGCCATCGCGCTGGAACCGCGGGTGATGCTGTTCGATGAACCCACCAGCGCGCTGGACCCCGAATTGGTCGGCGGTGTTCTGGCCGTGATGCGCGAATTGCGCGAAGACGGCATGACCATGGTGGTGGTCAGCCATGAAATGAGCTTCGCCCGCGCCGCCGCGGATCGTGTGGTGTTCATGGCCGATGGCGAAATCCTGGAACAGGGCCCGCCGGAGCAAATGTTCAACGCGCCGCGTCATGAACGCATGCGCGCTTTCATCAGCCAGATCGAGCGAAACTAATCCGCCATGACTGGCTGGGAACGCTTTACAGATAGTTTCTTCAATGCGCGCGTCATGGCGCAATATCTGCCCAAGATCATCGAAGGCTTTGGCCTGACTGTGGTATTGGCACTGTGTATTATTGTGTCCGGCTTGATCGCCGGCATTGGCCTGGCGGTGCTGCGCGCCATGGGTATTCGCCCGCTGAATTGGCTGATCATTTTCGTCGTGGATCTGTTCCGCGCCCTGCCGCCTTTGGTGATTATCGTGTTGCTGTTTTTTGGCCTGCCTAGCGCGGGGATGGAGCTTTCTGGCTTTGCTTCAACCTGGCTGGCACTTTCCTTGGTGCTGATGGCGTTTTCGGAAGAAATTTTCTGGGCCGGTATTACCAGCGTGCCCAAGGGGCAATGGGAAGCGGCGCGTTCCACCGGCTTGGGCTTTGTGCAAACCCTTGGCCATGTTGTGCTGCCCCAGGCGCTGCGCCTGACGATCCCCCCGCTCACCAACCGCACCATTGCCATTACCAAGGGCACAGCACTGGCTTCCGTTGTGGCGGTATCTGATATTCTGGGGGCGGCGCATTCTGGCGTTTCACATTCCTTCAACCCATCGCCCCTGACACTCGGCGCCCTTGCCTATCTGGTGCTGTTCTTTCCCGTGGTGATTCTGGGTCGCTGGATTGAAACCCGCTTCGCCTGGAAGCGCTGAGCATGGAAGATTTTCTCTCTGCCTTCCTGAATTGGGACATTGTGAAGGAAGCCTCCCCGATTTTATGGGCAGGCTTGCGCGCCACCTTGCTGCTTTCGGCCATGGTGGTGCCGCTTGGGCTGCTGGGCGGCATTATTCTGGCCATTCTTTCCACCTTGCCTTCCCCTTGGGTGCGCTGGCCGCTGCGCGCCTGGGTGGATACTTTCCGCGCCTTGCCGCCATTGGTGCTGCTGATTTTCATCTTCGCCGGCCTGCCCTTTATCGGGCTGGAGGTCAGCGCCTGGGGCGCGGTCGCAATTGGCTTTTTCCTCAATACCGGGGCTTATTATGGGGAAGTGCTGCGTGCTGGGATTGAAAGCGTGCCGCGCGGTCAGCTGGAAGCCGCGCGCAGCACTGGGCTTTCCGCACCCCAAACCATGATGCATATCGTGCTGCCGCAAGCGGTGCGGAATGTGCTGCCGGATTTGATCTCTAACACGCTGGAAGTGGTGAAACTCACCTCCATCGCGTCAGTCGTCGCTTTGCCGGAATTGCTGTTCCAGGCGCGGCAGGCGCAAAGCGTGACCTACAACGCCACCCCTATTGTGGCGGCAGCGGTGGTGTATTTCATTCTGCTCTGGCCCGTGGTGCGGTTATTGAGCCGGCTTGAAAACAAGCAATTGGCGGCGCGGCGCTGAATAGGCGCCCCTTACTTCACGGCATAGACATCATAGCAAGGCCCGCTTGGCGGGCGCTGACCCACACCCACCGCGATGATCTTGTTCATCCAAGCCAGATCAGCCGCGCCGGTTTCAAAGCGGATCAGGGTACGAAAATAAATCTCGGAGGGGTCAACCGCCTCGCCCGCTGCAAGCTTCGCGAGTGCTGCCGGTGAGCCATGGCGAATGCCATTATAGGCCAGGTAAACCATGCTGCCGGACGCGGCGCGAATGGTCAGCCGCACATCAATCTGCGCCGTGCCATCCGAGTCCACCCGCAGCCAATCCGCGGCCGACCCTGGCATGATTTCGCCATTCAGCTCGGGGCCCACCACCGTGCCACCCGTCACCGGCACGATACGGAGTTCGCCATTGCGCGTCGCGCCGATCATTTGCGGGGTGCCGACGCCAAGCGTCATGCGGAACAGGTATTCGGATTGCAGGGGCATTGGGGTCATGGGCGGTTCTCCTTCAAGGGGATGATGCCCCGGCGGCGGCATCTGCGCCAGGGCGGCAGGCCTGCTCCATCAGGGAAATCCCCAAACTCGAATTTGGATAAATTATTTCTACTATCGGTTGTTTTTAGAAAAATTCTTTATGACTTCTTGATCTTTTATCTTGTTTTTCATTCATTTTAGAATTACTAATTATCCTTAACGCAACCGTCGCGGAGCAGCTTGTGTTAAACTTGTTTCCACAGGTCGACGCCTGCCTGCGCCCTCGGGGCAGCGGAAGCTCCTTGGCTGACGTATCATGATCACCTTCGCGCGGCTCCTGCTATCGCCGGGGCAATCAACCTTGCTTTCCGGCCTTTTTGAAACCGACTGGGATTACGGCAGGGCGATTCACTTTCTAGCTTCGTCGGCCATCCCGCAGCAGGAATCTCTTTCAATCAATACCGCAGCAGCCCCGGGCCTGTTGGTGCAGCAGGGGGTGGTGAGTGCCGCTGATGTCGCCATTTCGGCGGATTGGGCCTTTCAGCTCCAGAATAGCGGCACCATCACCAATCGCCTTTTCATTGATCTGGCCGCGAACGGCCAGGTGACAGATGGGCGGCACGCCATTACGGGCAGTTCCTATGCGGATGAAATCGTCAATTCCGGCCGCATCGAAGGTTCGGTCAGCCTCGGCGCCGGCAATGATTTCTTGGATGGTCAGCTTGGCCTCATTCTTGGCGCGGCTGATGGCGCGGATGGCGACGACACCCTGCTTTCCGGCACCGCGGCGGAAACCTTGCTCGGCGGCGATGGTCAGGATTGGCTGGATGGTGGCGATGGCGCTGATAGTCTTTCGGGCGGCGCGGGCGCGAACCGCATTTTCGCAGGTTTGGGAAATGACAGCCTTACCAGCGAAAATGGCGACGATAAACTGAATGGCGAAGCCGGCGATGATTGGCTGCAAAGTGATCGCGGCAATGACAGCCTCTCGGGCGGCGATGGCGCGGATACGCTAATCGGTGGCGATGGTAATGACACGCTAGCCGGCGGCGACGGTGATGACCTGCTGGAAGCCGGGGACGACCAGAATCAGGCTTCAGGCGGCGATGGGAATGACACGATCACCGCCTGGGGTGGCGGTGATGGTCTGTTCGGCGATGCCGGTGATGATCTGCTTGAAGTAATCGGCGGCGCCTTTAGCCTTTCCGGGGGCGCGGGTGCCGATACGCTTTCCGTCTGGGAAGACTGGGTAGCCAATGATGTCCTGAATGGTGGCGACGGCGCCGATAGCCTGAACGCCGGCGCCGGCGATGACACGCTGCTGGGTGGCGCGGGCGCCGATACCATGATCGGCGGCGCGGGTGATGATGTCATCCTGGCCGGAGGCACCAGCCTTCAGGATGTTTTGAGCCTGTTCACCCTGTAGAGCAGGCAAGCCCCGCTTCAGCGCTGCCGCCAAGCTAGGCCAGAAGCCTTCCACCCAGCCGCAACGCCACGATGCCCAGCCCCATCCACCGGGCCTTCGAACCCATCCGCCACGTTGAAGGCATGGGCAAAGCCCGCCGCCTGCGCCGCCTGCCCCGCGGATTGAGATCGCGCGCCAGACCGGCAGATGAAATAAAGCTTCTGCCCGGGCGTCAGCCCCGCCGCCTGCAAATCCTCGGCAAAGCCGTCATTCACCTGCATGGAAGGATACATTTGCCATGGGATCAGCACCACCTGTTTGCCGAGTGCCATCAGATCCGGCAGGCCCACGAAATTCCATTCCGCATCCGTGCGCACATCAATCAGCACGGCATCCTTATCGGCGGCCAATGCGGCCCAAGTGTCTTTGGGGCTGATATCGGGGATCGGGGCCATGACGCTTTCTCCTGTTGCGGGGCTGACCAGCATCTTGCCACAGGCCGAGGCTTTGCGTGTAGGGTTTCCTGAGAAGCTTGGGCGCAGCACGCCCAGATAAAGGGGGAAGCCATGTTCGGATTGATGCAGGATTGGCCCTTGCTGATGCATAAGGTCCTGGACCACGCTGCCATCCAGCATCCAGGGCGGGAGATCATTAGCCGTTCCGTGGAAGGCCCCTTCCACCACACGAATTACCATGATGTGCGGCTACGCGCGCTGCGTGTTGCCCAGCGCCTTCAACGCGATGGCATCAAGCTGGGTGACCGCGTCGCGACGCTCGCCTGGAATACCTGGCGGCATGTGGAAGCCTGGTATGGCATCACCAGCATTGGCTCCATTTACCACACGGTCAATCCGCGGCTTTTTCCGGATCAGATCACCT
>JBBAUC010000108.1:0-10354 GCA_040398485.1 Roseomonas sp.
AATTGGTGGCGAAGGATGGCAGCGTCACGGTGCTCAACGCGAAAACGCATTTGATCGCGGGCGAAATCATTGCTGCCTCAGTCATGAGCCGGAAGGCTTTGCGCGCTTTCCTCGCGGAACAGATTGATGCCGCGAAGCGCGAAGGGGTACTGTTTTCCGTGCACCTCAAGGCCACCATGATGAAGATCTCCGATCCCATCCTGTTCGGCCATACGGTTTCGGTGTTTTTCGCCGATGTCTTCCAAAAGCATGGCGCGACGCTTACGCGCCTTGGCGTCAACCCGAATAACGGCGTTGGCGATATGCTGGCCAAGATCGAAACCCTGCCAGAGCCTGAAAAGGCCGCGATCCTGGCCGATATTGACGCCACCTATAAGGCGCGCCCGGCGCTTGCGATGGTTAATTCCGACCGCGGCATCACCAATCTGCATGTCTCGAGCGATACCATCATTGATGCCTCCGTGCCGGCGATGATCCGTGAATCGGGCAAGATGTGGGGCCCGGATGGCAAACTGCATGATACCCTGGCCGTGATCCCGGACCGTTGCTATGCGCGGCTGTTCCAGACCGTGATTGAAGATTGCAAGGCCAATGGCGCTTTTGATCCGAAAACAATGGGCACTGTCCCCAATGTCGGTCTGATGGCGCAGCAGGCGGAAGAGTACGGCTCCCACGACAAGACCTTCGAAGTGACTGCTGATGGCGAAGTTCGTGTGGTCGCGGAAGATGGCACGGTGCTGCTTTCACGGCCTGTTGAGGCCGGCGATATCTTCCGTATGTGCCAGGTGAAGGATGCGCCGATCCAGGATTGGGTGAAGCTTGCCGTGCGTCGCGCGCGGCTCAGCAATACGCCGGCGGTTTTCTGGCTGGATGCCAAGCGTGCGCATGATGCGCAGCTGATCCTCAAGGTTCAGAAATACCTGAAGGACCACGATACCTCAGGGCTTGATATCCGTATCCTTGGTTCGGTTGAGGCGATGCAATTCTCGCTCGACCGCATCCGCAAGGGGCTTGATACCATCTCGGTCACCGGCAATGTGCTGCGCGATTATCTGACCGATTTGTTCCCGATCATGGAACTCGGCACCTCGGCCAAGATGCTCTCCATCGTGCCCTTGTTGAATGGTGGCGGCTTGTTTGAAACCGGCGCTGGCGGTTCGGCGCCGAAGCATGTCGAGCAATTCCAGGACGAAGGTTATCTGCGCTGGGATTCGCTTGGTGAATTCCTGGCCCTTGGCGCTTCGCTTGAGCATCTGGCGCAGACCACGGGCAATGCCGATGTGCGCGTGCTTGCTGAGACGCTTGATGAAGCCAATGGTAGGATCCTGGAATATAACCGCTCACCCGCACGCAAGGTGGGTGAGATTGATAATCGCGGCAGCCATTTCTATCTGGCACTTTATTGGGCGCAGGCACTGGCCGCGCGCGACAATAGCTCGGGCCTTGCCGCGCGCTTCAAGCCGCTGGCGGATCTGCTCTCTGCCAGTGAGAAGAAGATTTACGGCGAATTGATCGAAGCCCAGGGCAAGGCGCAGGAATTGGGCGGGTATTATCGGCCCGATGATGCGAAAACCTCGGCCGCGATGCGCCCGAGCAAGACCTTGAATGACGCTTTGGCGACGCTGAAGGCCTGAACCTTCTAAATCCCGATAACCTGATCCTTTCGCCGGATCAGGTTATCGGATGGCGCTTCACAAGATCGCGCTACAGCTTTTTGCGCAACCACACCCGCGCATGGCCAGCCGGCATGCCTTCCAGCTTGCCGAATTCCACATAGCCATTGCGCTTCCAGAAGCCCGGCGCCTGGAAGCTGAAAGTATCCGTATAGGCATTGGTGCAGCCGCGTTCGCGGCCAATCGCCTCAGCGCGTTGCAGCAATTCCTCACCAATACCGCGCCGGCGCACGCCGCGTTCCAGGTAAAGCCAATCAATGAACAGCCAACCCCAGAAGGTCAGGCCCAACAACCCGCCAAGGGTCTTGCCATCCGCATCCTGCACCAGCAACGTCAACGGTTCCCGGTCATAAGGACCACCGGTTTCCTGGTTGAAATCATGCAGGCCACGCTGGATGGCGGCGACAGCTTCGAATTCCGGCGCGGCATCCTCCACAATCTGGATGCCGCCCTTCAGCGCAATGCTCATCCCGCGATGCGCCCAACGCCTGAGAATGCCACCACAATCAAACCCATGATCAAATTCACCAAAACCAGCTTTCTGATACTTTCCAGCGCGCGCGCTGCATTGGGCTTGTCGCCCGCTGCCATTGCCCGGCGCATGGCGCCCCAAGGGCCAAAGAATATCGCAAAAAAGACCAAAGCCATAATCAGCCCCAGCAAATGCATCAGATGCAGGCTCCATCGCGCGTCAGACCAGCCACCATGCCAGAAGAAGAACAAGGCCCAGCCGGTCAGCAGCACGATTGGCATGGCATGCCATACAATCAGAAAGAAACGCCTAAAGGCGGCTTGCGCTAACGCAAGACGCTCCGGCGCTTGCAGCACTTCATGCGCAGCGGGGCGCAGCACGAAAAGCGCGAAGGCCATACCGCCCACCCAAATCACCGCGCCCAGTAGATGCAGCGCCAGCAATAAATCACTCATTATTTCAAACCCTTTTTACGGATCGCTTCCAGCGCCGCCGCAAGGTTGCGCACTTCTGCCGCAGCGGGGCCGCGGGGCGCGGCTTCCACCACGCCAAGCCCGGCCATGAAAGCTTGGGCATAAGCAGTGCGATTGCCGAGTACCGCATCAAGCATGGGCAGGTTGCGGTCGCGGATTTGTGCTTCAATATCATCCCTGAGCCTGCCCGAAGCCGGGGCGCGGTTCAGCACCAGGCGGAACGGGCGCTTTTCCTGCTTTGCCAGATCAAGCGTCGCATCCATGGACCAAAGATCAGCCGCTGAGGGCTGCAAGGGCACAAGCACAAGATCAGCGCCGCGAATGGCAAGCTTGGCATCCGTGTCATCATGCGGCGCAGTATCCAGCAGCACGAAATCCTGTTCGCGCTTCAGGCGTTCAAGGGTGGCGGACAGGCGCCAGCCGGTTGGCGCCTCGAAATGCAGCGTATGGGCCTTTTTGCTGACGCCGCGCTGCTGGTCCCAACGTGCCAGGCTGCGTTGCGGGTCTATGTCCAAAAGCCCGACGCGATGGCCTGCCTCGGCCAAGGCGGTGGCCAGATTGGCTGCCACGGTGGACTTGCCGGCGCCGCCCTTGCGCTGGGCGATGGCGATCACGAAGGCCATGTACGACTCCTATGACTTTCTGTCCTCTATAGCAGCATGGCGCGTCGCTTGATCTAGCCCATTCTCGTAATGAGTTAATGGACTATAATCCATAAATGCCTCCTCCTTACCCGACCGAGCTTCTGACCCCCGCCGAGATGGCGCGCGCTGATGCGGCTGCGCTGGCGACGGGCATGCCAACCGAAACCTTGATGGAAGCGGCGGGCAGCGCGGTGGCGCGGGCCATCCGCACCAGGTTCCGCCCCTGCCGTACCCTGGTGCTGGCGGGTCCGGGCAATAATGGCGGGGATGGCTATGTCGCCGCGCGCTATCTGGAGCAGGCGGGCTGGCCCGTTGCGGTCGCGGCCCTCGCGACGCCCAGCCCAGGCACCGCCGCTGCGGCGGCTTCGGCGCGCTGGCATGGCCCGATGGTGGCTTTCAGCACTGCCGAGGCCGCCCGCGCTGGGTTGGTGGTGGATGCGCTGTTTGGCGCTGGCCTGACGCGCCCCCTGGCGCCGGAAGTCATGGAAATTCTCCGTGCGGTCCAGGCCCCCTTGGTCGCGGTGGATGTGCCCTCAGGGCTTGATGGCGCAACCGGGGAGGTCCTGGGTCATGCCCCACAAGCGGCGCTGACCATCAGCTTCTTTCGCCTCAAGCCCGGGCATGTGCTGCTGCCGGGCCGAGCGCTTTGTGGCGAGACCTTACTTGCCGATATCGGCCTGCCTAAGGCAGTGCTGGAAGGCATCGCGCCGCGCTGCTGGCGCAACCATCCCTCGCTTTGGGCGCTACCATCGCTTGACGTCAGCGCGCATAAATACACGCGCGGCCATCTGACCATTCTGGCGGGGGCAAGCATGCCCGGTGCCGCGCGGCTGGCGGCGGCGGCGGCGCGGCGGCTCGGCGCGGGCTTGGTCACGCTGCATGCCGAAAACCTGGAACTGGCCGCGATGCTACGCGCCGACGCGCCCGGCCAATTGGTAAGCGATGCGACGCTTGAAGCGCTTTTGGCGGATGCGCGGCGCAAGGTCTGGCTCGCCGGGCCTGGGCTTTTGCCCCATGAGGCGACCCGCGCCGCCATCCGCGCGATTATCGAAGCCGGCAAAACCCTGGTGGCGGATGCCGGCGCCTTGATGGCGGCTGCCGAAGTACCCGATCTGCTGCGCGGCGCGGCAGTAATCACGCCCCATGCCGGCGAATTCGCCCGGCTTTTCGGCGCGCCGGGCGCGGATAGGCTCAGCGCCACGCGTGCTGCCGCAGCACGACTTGGCGCGGTTGTGGTGCTGAAAGGCCCGGATAGCATCATTGCCGCCCCCGATGGCCGCGTGATTATCAATGATAATGCGCCGCCCTCGCTCGCCACCGCCGGCACAGGCGATATCCTGGCCGGCGCCATCGCCGCCTTGTTGGCGCAAGGCATGGCCCCGTTTGATGCGGCCGCCGCTGCCGTCTGGCTGCATGGCGCCGGCGCGGCTTTAGGCCCGCCAGGTTTGATCGCCGAGGATTTGCCGGCGTTGATCGCCAAGGCGCGGCATGATCTTTCTTCCTGAAGCCAATCAAGCCCGCCATAAATCCTTTGTTTTTTAAGAAATGTTTCGATAGGCTTTCCCCCAAAAGGGAAACGCTACACACCATGTCCGATATCGCTATTGAAGCCGGCTTGATGAATCGTGCCATGCAGCGCGTGGCTTCCCTCTGGCGCGATCTGGCCAGTGTGGTGCAGCGCAGCCCCGCCGCTTCAAATGATTTTGCCGAGGAATTCCGCGAATGCCTCCAGGCACGCGGTGGTGAGGTTTCCGCCCGCAACCGCGCGGCAGCACTCGCTGTGCGCTATCGTGGCTTGGATGAGGCGGGCAAGCTGGATTTCCTCCGCGCCTTGGCCAGTTTTGATTCCAACGCGGCGGCAGTGACCAATGCTATTGAAAAACTGAGCGCCGCAACTGACGCCGCGCTGCGCGCCATTGCCTTGGCGGGGCTGCGCCGTGCTTTAGAACCGCCGCGCCTGAAGCTGCTGACGGCCTTTGCTGCCATTCCGGATGGTGTGAAGTTCCTGGTCGAAATGCGCGCCGAATTGCTGCGCCTCAAGGATGATGAACCGCCCTTACAGGCTTTGGAGACTGACCTGAAGGGCTTGCTCGCTTCCTGGTTCGATCTCGGCTTTCTGGAATTGCGCGCGATTGATTGGAAATCGCCTGCCGCGCTTTTGGAAAAGCTGGTGCAATATGAAGCAGTGCATCGCATCCGCACCTGGCGCGATTTGCGCAACCGGCTTGACTCAGACCGGCGCTGTTATGCGTTTTTCCATCCACGCATGCCCGATGAGCCCCTGATTTTCGTGGAAGTCGCGCTGGAACGCGGCATGGCGGCAAGTGTGCAAAAGCTGCTCGATGAAAAAGCGCCGTTGCTGGATGCCGGGCAGGCGGATACGGCGGTGTTCTATTCCATCAACAACTGCCAGCGCGGCTTGGATGGCATTTCCTTTGGCAATTTCCTGATCAAGCGCGTGGTGGAATTGCTCGCTGCCGAATTCCCCAAGCTCAAGACGTTTTGCACGCTTTCCCCCATGCCGGGCTTTCGCGCTTGGCTCGATAAAAGCCTTGCCAATAAGACCGCGCTGCTGACGGCCGAGGAAGAGGCGGTACTTACTGCCGCCAATGGCGGCACGGCGCTGGATTGCGCCCGTGCTTTGGCTGACCGCGCCTGGCTGAAGCAGGAAGCGCTCTCCCGCGCCTTGGGGCCCATGCTGATCCGGCTCGGCGCGCAGTATCTGCTGAAGGAAGCGCCAGCCGGCAGGGCAGGGCGCGCGCTCGATCCCGTGGCGCATTTCCACCTTTCCAATGGCGCGCGCGTCGAAAGGCTGAATTGGCGGGCTGACGTCTCGGAGAATGGTCTGCGCCAATCCTGCGGCTTGATGGTGAATTATCTCTACGATCCGGCCTCCATCGAAAATAATCACGAAGCCTATGTGGGGGAGGGGCAGCGCGCGGCCTCGGGTGGGCTGAAGCGGCTTGTGAAGACCTGATTTCCCCCTTCCGTCACGGCGGCCAAACCGCCATATTGCCGGCAGGTTGTCGGGGGAATGGATCATGACAGTGCAAGGCAAGGGCAAGGCCCGCCATTTGCCGGGTAGCGCCCGGCGGACGGAAATGCTGCATGCGCTGGAGAGTAAGCTGCTTTGGCTTTCCTCCTGGATGATCCATCACGCCAATCATATCCGCCCCAATCGGGATGGGCTGAAGGTGGGCGGGCATCAGGCGTCTTGCGCTTCCTGCATTTCCATCCTGACAGCGCTTTACTTCGACATTCTGAAACCAGCCGACCGCGTGGCGGTGAAGCCGCATGCGGGGCCGGTGTTTCACGCCATCAATTATCTGCTTGGGCGGCAGCAACGGGAAAAGCTGGAAACGCTGCGCCAATTCGGCGGCATCCAACCCTATCCGTCGCGCGTGAAGGACGGGTCTGAGGTGGATTTCTCGACCGGTTCGGTCGGGCTTGGCGTGGCACTCGCTTCCTTCGGGTCGCTCGTGCAGGATTATGTGCATCTGCACCGCATGGCGCCCGAGGGTATTCCGCCAGGCCGGCATGTGGCCGTGGTGGGCGATGCGGAATTGGATGAGGGCAATATCTACGAAGCCCTTTTGGAAGGCTGGAAGCACGATATCCGCAATGTCTGGTGGGTGGTGGATTACAACCGCCAATCGCTCGATTCCGTTGTGCCCGACAGGCTTTTTGGCCGAATCGAAGGCCTGTTCCGCGACATGGGCTGGAATGTCGTCACGCTCAAATATGGCCGCAGGCTGGAAGCGGCCTTCGCGCGGCCCGATGGCGATCAATTGCGCCGCTGGATTGATGATTGCCCGAACAGCCTCTACGCCGCACTCACCTTCCAGGGCGGGGCCGCCTGGCGCGCCGCCATCTTGGCTGAGCTTGGCCGCGTTGCCGGCATTCGCGCCATTATTGACCCTATGTCGGATGATGAGCTTTCCGCGCTGATGACCAATCTCGGCGGGCATGACATTGAAACCCTGACCGAGGCTTTCCGCGCCCAGGATGCCGCTGGCGATCAGCCCACCTGCTTCATTGCCTATACCATCAAGGGCATGGGCCTGCCCTTTGCCGGGCATAAGGATAACCACGCCGGATTGATGACAAAGGAGCAGATGGAAGGCTTCCGCGCCGCCATGCGCATCCGCCCCGGCCATGAATGGGATGAATTCGAAGGGCTTGATGTGCCCGAGGAAGAATTGCGCGACTTCCTGGCCAGCATTGATTTCGCCAAGCCTCTGTCCCCCCAGGGCCGCGCCCTGAAATCGCCCGTGATCCATGTGCCGGACCGCTTCCCTGCGCCGCGCGTGCCGGCGGGGCGCAAGCACTCCACCCAGGCCGCCTTTGGCGAGATTTTGGCCGAGATTGGACGCGGGCAGGGGGAGAATGCCGAACTCGCCAAGCGCATCGTCACCACCAGCCCGGATGTGACTGTTTCCACCAATCTCGGGCCTTGGGTGAACCGGCGCGGCATTTTTGACCGACACAAAAAGAATGATGTGTTCCGCGATGCTAAGCTGGCCTCTGCCCAGCGCTGGGGCATGTCGCCGGAAGGCCAGCATGTGGAATTGGGCATTGCGGAACAAAACCTGTTTCTGCTGCTGGCGGGGCTGGGCTTGGCGGATCGGCTTTATGGCGCACGGCTTTTGCCTGTGGGGACGGTTTATGATCCCTTCGTCAATCGCGGCCTGGATGCGCTGATTTATGCCTGCTATCAGGATGCACGGTTTCTTTTGGTTTCAACGCCTTCCGGCCTGACCTTGGCACCAGAAGGCGGCCAGCACCAAAGCGTGAATACGCCCTTGATCGGCATGGCGCAGGATAGGCTGGTTGCCTATGAACCCGCGCATGCGGATGAATTGGCCATTCTGCTGCGCCACGCTTTTCATCATATGCAGCAGCCAAATGGCTCGGCGGTGTGGCTCCGGCTTTCCACACGCGGACTTGAACAGCCTGAGCGCAGCCTGGACCCGGCGGCGGTGATTGCCGGCGCCTATTGGGCGGTGCCGCCGGCGCCCGGGGCGAGCTTTGCGCTGGCCTATCAGGGCGCCTTGGAGCCGGAAGCCGCGGCGGCCTTTGCGATGATAAAGGAAGACATCCCTGAAGCCGGGCTGCTGGCCATTACCAGCCCGGACAAGCTGCATACGGATTGGCTCGCGGCACGGCGCAAGGCGCGCTCAGGCTTCGGCGCGCCAAGCTGGATTGAGACCCTGCTGGCGCCGCTGGCCCCTGGCGCCGCCATGGTGACCTTGCTGGATGGCCACCCGGCGGCCCATGCCTGGCTTGGTTCCGTGCGTGGGCAGAAAGTGGTGCCGCTTGGCGTGGACCGCTTCGGCCAGGCCGGCGATATTCCTGACCTTTACCGAGAATACGGGCTGGATGAAGCCGCCATCCTGGATGCCTGCGCCCAGGCCTTGGTGTCCTGAAGTCATTTTGAAATAACCTGACTTGGAAAGCGCCAAGGCATGGGCTAAAGCCCTGCCTCCGATCGCGGCGCGGCGCCGTTCGGCGCGGGCGTGGTGGAATTGGTAGACACGCCGGATTTAGGTTCCGGTGGCGCAAGCCTTGGGGGTTCGAGTCCCTTCGCCCGCACCACCGGCGCCGCCGCGGCCTTTTGTTTCTCTAGCTTGGGATGGACGATCCTCCGATGCAGGTTAATGAGCTCGCGCATGACGGTTTGAAGCGCGCCTATTCCGTGACGCTTCCGGCGGGCGATATCGCCTCAAGCCGCGAAAAGCGCCTTTCCGAAATCGCCAAGACGGTTTCGCTGCCGGGCTTCCGCCCGGGCAAGGTGCCGCTTTCCATTGTGCGCCAGCGCTATGGCACTGCCGTGATGGGTGAAGTCCTGGAAGAATCCGTGGGCGATGCCTCCCGCAAGGTCGTCAGCGATCGTGGCCTGAAGCCCGCGCTGCAACCGAAGATCGAGGTGACCAGCTTCCCCGATGGTGGCGATCTTGAATTCCGGATGGAATTGGAAGTGCTGCCGGATGTGCCTATGCCCGAATTCTCCGGCATTGAGCTGGAACGCCTGCGCGCCGAGCCTTCCGATGAGGAAGTTCAGAAAATCCTGGAAACACTCGCGACGCGCAATGGTGAATTGACCGATGTGAGCGATGCCCGCCCGGCTACAAAGGGTGAGGTGATGGTGTGCGATTTCGCTGGCTCCGTCGTGCCGGACCTGCTGACCAATGGCCCGGCCCTTGGTGCCGTGCCCGGCATCCCAGGTCAGGCGCCGCGCGGTTGGGAAATTGGGCTTTCGGGCGGCTTGATGTCCGAAATCGCTGCCATCGGCACGGATGAGGCTTTGCCCTATTTCGATCTTCGCGTGAGCGGCACAGCCAGCGAAGCCGGCTGGGTGCAGGTATTTCTGGAAGGCGCGAAGGGCATTGCCGCGGCGCCGGGTGCCACGCAGAGCCTGATGGTCAGCACCAAGGTAACCGGCGGCAGCCTGCCGGAAGGCACTCAGGGCAAGCTTGGCTTTAATTTCTATAGCCTCGGCCAGGACAGCGTTGATTTCCTGGATATGCAGCGTGAGGGTTTTGATGTGACGGCCGGGCGCAGCACGCTTGCCTTCACCTTCCCGAATCAGGCTGAAATCGGCGCCTGCCGGCCCTTCATTTATCTGCATGGCATGGCGGCGGGTGCGGCGGTTGAATTCACGCTTCGCATCGGCCCGGCGCGGTTGATTGCGGGTACGGAAGAACCCGCGCTGGCCCCATTCGCCGGTGGGTCTGCGAACGACATGCCGATTGAAGTGGGTGGACCTGGCTTCATCCCGGGCTTCACCGAACAGATGGAAGGGATGTCCGTGGGCGATAGCCGCGATATCCAGGTGGTCTTCCCGCTGGATTACGGCTCGGCCGAATTGGCGGGCAAGCGCGCGGTGTTTTCCATTACGGCAAAGAAGCTGCAACAGCGCGTGCCGCGCGCCATTGATGATGAATTGGCAAAGACTGTCGGGCAGGCCGATCTTGCCGGCTTGCAAGCCCAGGTGAAGGAAGGCTTGCAGCGCGAATATGATGGCATGTCGCGCATGCGCTTGAAGCGCGCCCTTCTGGACAAGCTTGCCGATCAGGCAAGCTTTCCCGTGCC
>JBBAUC010000109.1:0-10351 GCA_040398485.1 Roseomonas sp.
CAAGCCCTCGCCCGCCATTCAGCAATACGCCACGATCCGTGAAGGTAAAATCATCAAGGCCCGGAAAGGCGAAATCCTCAAGCCGCGTGGGCGAGAAGGAAACATTGCTTGAAAGACAGGCGAGTTTCTCAAAACCCCATTCCTGAATGGACCAACGAAACCGTGCGGCACGCAGATTAGGCACGGCGGCAACTTCGCGCGATGCATCACGAAACGCGGCTGCCTGGTGGAAACGCCGCACGCTGGCGCCAATGCGTGTGGCGCTTGGCGTATAATCCACATCCACAAGATAGGCTTGGCTGGCCCAAGCAATTTCATAAACATGGTCCTGTGCGCCGGCGGTGTGGCGCGCGACAAAGGGGCTGCAGCCTTCCATACGCATGGCACGCGCCCAAATCGCGCGGCTATTGACCTCACACAAAAAAGGGATGCCGCTGATGGGACGATTCCGCGCCTGCAATTCAAAGCCAGGTGCATCAAATATGTGCCGATTATGCGCGACATAGGCGCCGGGTGCGGCGGAAAAGCGCACGCCAAAGCGATCCTTGGTGATATGCAGGCTGGAGGCTATGGCGAAATGCCCACCGTAATAGCGCACGGATGTATTCCAGGCGCCCGCACTCGCGGTGCGAATATCAAGCCCGATGCGGTTATTGACAATGCGGCCAAGGGTCAGCGTGGTATCCTCAAAACCACGTTCTTCACCAAGTGTGCGGATGCCGATGGTGAAGCCTTCCACCTGGCGAATTTCAACCTGACATGAATCGAAATTCCGCAGCACAAGGCCGATATCGGCTTCATTCTCCCAATCTGAAATGCTGGCGCGGATGATGCGAATGCCCATGTAAAGCTTGGTGGCATTACGCACTGTGCCGCCATCACCGATGGTGAGCGCGGTCTGACCAGACGGCCCGGCGTAGAGAATGCTGCCGCGCATGATCAGGCCCGCAGCGCCGCCACCCAGCAGCAGCGGTTGGCCGGTGCGGTAGCTGCCCTCACCAATTTCAAGGAAGCGTCCCGATACCACGGCGGCGTTCATTGCGGCCTGCAACGCTGGTCCATCATCGGCGACGCCATCGCCGAGCGCACCGAAATCCCGCACAGAAAGACGTTCATTCAGCTTGTCTTCTACCGCACGCGGCACTGCACCCGGATAGGGCAGGGTTATTTCCGGCCCGTCACGATCAAATATCGCGATGTCACCAAGCGAATCAAAGCCAAGTAGGCGATTACCACGTGCGGCGCGCAGCGGCAGCAGCATATTGCCATCATCGGCGGGATCGGTGCGGATGGCCTGGCTGAGATCGCTCGCCACTTGTTGCAGCGCGGCCATCTGAAAATCTAGCTCATCATTCAAGGCGCTGGCGCGGAGTAGGCTGTTTTCCTGAAAATCCGTCATGCGCGCCAGGATGACGCGGCGGCGGAGCATGATGCGTGCGCCATTCGCGGGCGCTTCCAGGAAGGTGACGATGCCGCCATTTGATTCGCCGGCACCGGCGATGGTGAAGCCCGTGGCCTGGGTCAGGCCATTGATGCGGATTTCAAGATCATTGTCGTTGAAGATAGGGAAGGCGAAGGTGAAGACGCGCTGCGTGCCATTGGCGATGTAAAGCGCGCGTGGCGACACATCGCCGATGGTGATGTGTTCGGACATTGCGGTTCCTTGCGGATAGAGGGGCGTGGGGGGCCTGGATCAGTCAAGCAGGTTGCGCGCAATTGCACCGAAGGATTGCGTAGCACGCACAAAACCTTGGAAATCACCATTTGAAGTCAGCAACGAAGGCCGACCCGCAGCTAGGCGCGTACGCAGAAGTTCAGTGCTCTCCGCCTGATCCTGCGCTGCATCGGCTGCCATGCCGGCGGTAAGCGCTGAAGCCGAGCCCTCATCTGGCGATACGCCGCTCGCGGCCATCCGCGCCCTTGTGGCAGCGATGGTGCGCGCCATCACTTCCTGTCGGGCGCGTTGTTGCGCGGCGGTTTGGGTTGCGATGACCTGTTGTTGAGCCACCTGCTGCTGTTGCGCTGCTTCCTGCTGCACGCGGGTTTCAGCCTTGCGTTGGCGTTGCTGCTGAACCTGGCCATAGGCGGATACCCCCGCCAAGGCGAGGCTAGCGATGGTCGCGATTTGAGCCATCAGTCATTCATCCTGATTTCAGTGGTGACGGAAAGCAGCGTCAACGGCAGCGGGGCCGTGCCGGTGATGCGCCAAAGGGGCGCGATGCGGTCCCGCCGCCAGCCCATGCCGCGCAGCGTAGCATCGCCGGTGAAGGGCGTGGGGGGTGCATCGAAGTGGTCAACATTGAAGCGACGGAGCGCCAAGGCTTGCGGCCCCTTGCCGAGATCCACATTCACCGCAGGTGTTTCCAGCAAGCGGAAGGTGACGGCGACCAGACGCGATGGGCCGGTAGCGCTACCGGCAGGCGTGATGAGATCGGCAGGCAAAGGTTCGATTTCATGCATGAAGGCAAGACCGATCGCGACCTTTGTGGCCGGCGCGGTGAGGGTGACAGCACCGCCAGAAACGATCGCACTGAGGCGGACCGCACCATCAGCCAGGATCGCAACTTGCCGCCCATTCAAATGCGCAAGTCCGGTCCAGGTGGATTTTGGTGTGATTGACGTGCCGGTCAGGCCGGCATCTTGCATCAGCCCAGCTTCAAACCGTTCGAGCGAAATGCCGGCTGAGCGTTCAACCACGCACCAGAGCGTACCTTCCACTTCGGCAATGGCGCGAAAGGCGCCGCTGGTTTCCTGCCGCGTCCAGGCCGTGACCTGTTCGGCACGATAAAGTGTGAGCGTAGCAAGCGCGCCATCTTCCATCACCAGATGCAAAAGCCGCGCGCCTTGATCATAAGCCATGGCGCGCGGTGACTTGATCAAGTGCCGGCCCAAGATGGCGAGGTCATTTGCCTGATAGGCCTGCTGCACCTGGGTATAGGCGAATTCATAAACGCCCTGCCCACCGCGTGAGACGAAAATGGTTGACCCATCTACATCCACTGGCGGCACCAGCCGATCCACCGGAGACCCCACGCGGGTTTGGCGATTGATCTGGATATTGGCTGGTGTCAGCGGATCACCCGTGACCATCCATTCGGCGCCAGAAGTGAAAAGCTGCAAATGCTGCCCGGAAAAGACACCACGAATGGCGTTCACCTGATCAGAGAGCAGGCTGAAGGCAATCGCTTCATCATCAAGGCCAGTGCCAGGATCGAAGTTGAACAGATCACCGGTGCGCGACATCCAAAGCCGATTGGGCAAATCGCGCGAACCGCCAATCACCAGCCTATCTTGATGAAAGCAACAAGTGACAGGCCAGCCCCGCGCCGTGCTGAAGGCGGCTTCTTCCCAATCCTTGGTGGCGGTGGTGCTGAGAAGTGTCTGTTCGACGCTGGCTACTATGGTGCTTGGTGAATTCACCGCCGCGACCAGCACGCGTTTACCGCCGATACGCAGCCGCACGCCGATATGTTCTACTGCAAAAACTGACGCGCTGGCGCTGATGGTGATGGTGCCATTCAGCGCACTGGGAGTAAGTGTCACTTCTGGTGCCGCAAAGCGGAAATAGGCATCCTGCGTGAAGGACCAAGGGGTGATGGACCAACCGGCATTGCTGCGCTGCACTTTCTGCGGGCGCATATCGGGATGCGTCAGCAATAGCGTATCGGCATTCTGTGTAAAACCGATTTGCGGCAGCATGGTTTCGGTCCAGGGCGCAACCAGCTCCGCGATCTTCAGGTCAGCGGCGTAGACGGCAAGCTTCCCGGCGGTGAGCACCATCAAATAGGTTTGCTCAGTATTGAATTCGAAGGGCAGCAGCCGCGCCACGCCAGGCAGCATCGCGACATGCCGAAGTCCAGGCCGGCGAGAGACACCACCAGTTGGCTGGATCACCACATTTCGCAGCCGGCGCGCGCCATTTTCATAGGCACGCAGATCGGCTCGGCCAAGCAATTCAGGGGCCAATTCGCCAGCGGTGAAGCTTGTTTTGGTGCGTTTGATGGCGGGCATGGATCAGCCCCTGACCGAGATCAGCGGGAATGAACCAAGCGCGGTGGCGCTGGCCTGTTGGCTATCGGCACGCCGTGCACTGCGGAGTTCTGCTTCCGCAAACCGCGCGAGCAGTTCAGCGCGGGACGTGTTTTCTGTAAGCGGCAGGCAGAATTCCGCAGCCAGGCGCGCCATAAGGGCCGAGGCAAAGAAGGGCGGAAAGCTACCTTCATCCGGGCGGAAGATATGCGTCAGCGCTACGGTTTCGACATCGGTCAGCAGCTTGCTGCCTTGGATGCGATAGAGCAGGCCAGTGGCGCGTCCCGCCGTGCCGGCAGAAATGGCGCGCAGAAAATCGGGGGGCAATTGGAAGGCGTAGCGGAATTCTGCACTGGGGCTTTGCGCGAGACGCGGCAGGGCCGCTTGGGTGGTGGCAAAGGACCAGGGATGGGAAGCGAGCAAGGCATCACGCACGCCAGGATAAAGGCTTTTCGCGACTTCTCCTTCGGCGGTGCCGTCTTCAAATGAGGCGATGGGCTGCGCGCCAATCTTGATCAATGCGCTTGCGCATAGCGTGATAGCGGTCAGCGCCATGGGGTGCTCTCCGATGTTTGGGGGAAGAGGGGGGCGCGGGCAGGGACCCGCCCGCGCCAGTGCTTGCGCTTATTCCTTGGCGCGCATCCTAACGACACCCGTCGGGTCAATCATGACCGCGCCCTGGGACATCATGTTGTTCACGAAATGCGCGGCGCGGTCGCCATGCCAGGTGATGTCAGTCATCACTTCGCTGGCGACGGCATGGCCAATCGCGGTCTTGTGATAGAAGTAGCAGTAGCGCAGCGTGCCAGACTTCGTCAGGCCGGAATGCGGCATCCAAAGCGCGCCAAGCCAGCGCTTCGCCTGCGTACCCTTCCAGGGCAGCGCGTCATCGCCGACATATTCGGTGCTGGCGAATTCCTGGATTTGCAGCAGTTCAGACCATTGTTTCCAGCCAACCACGGCGAAGCGCTGGCCATCATCCGGCACATCGGCGGCGCCCAGCATTTCAAACGCCATCAGGATTTTTTGCTTGGTCAGGCCATCCGTATCGGCCAGGCCAATACCGCTGCTAACCGCTTCTTGCGTCGCAGCATCAAGGGCAGCGACAATCAGTTCATCGGTCTTCCGGCCAAGCGCATAGGCACCAGCATTGGCAATGACGCCACGCTCATCAACATTCGTCTTGATTTCATCCAGCTTATCAATCCATTCACCAGCGTAATAATCCTGCAGGAAGCATTCGGCATTGCTGTAGGTAAGGTTCATCACTGGCACGGCGCCGTTGCGCGCCTTGGCGGCGGCGGTGCCTTTGCCGACGCGGGGGAAGATGGTGGAAGCGCCCTTTACATTGGTCTTGCTGCGCACGGTGGGGCGCAGCTTGCTACCCTGGCGCTGATAGGCTTCAGCGACTTCGGCTTCGAATTGCTTGACGAAAGCGGCTTCAATGGTTCCGGACATGCGGTTACCTGTCTTTCATTTGGGGTTGGAGGAAATCGCCGCGCCGGTTGACGCAATGGGCCGGTGTGAGGCGAGGGCACGCCACGCCTCTAAGAAAAGGTTCTGCGGCGGCAATGGGGTGGGGCGGGCACGCGTTCAGGGGTTACGCGCACCCGCCCCCTTCGGTCGGGGCGAGTAACTTTCGACTCAAGCCCCACCGGAAGCTGGATCAGCCACCCACCATGCGGCGGAAGCCATCCGTGACTCGCTTGACGAATTCGGGTTCACGCGTGCGCCAGTAACGCGGGTCGCGCATCATCTCGCGTAAGCCAGCCTCATCCGTCGCCGGCGCAGCATCAGCCTTGCGCGTGACAGCGGGTTCGCCCTTTTCCATCATGCGGTACAGCGCCATGACACCTTCTGAGGTAGTGGAGAGCGCTTCAAACACCGCATCCGGTAAATTGGCGCGACCCCAGGCGGAAAGCTGTTGCGCAATGCGGCGGAAGCGTTCCTCGCCACCGAACTGCTCACGCAGTTTTTCCACCTGGCGGTCTGCTTCGAATTGCGCAGCGGCTTCCGCAATCATCGGTAGAAGGCGTTCGGCTGCCAGATCATAGACAAGCTGTGCTTGGGCCGGCGTGAAGCCCGCTTCATGCAGGCGCTTATTCACGTCATCATCCGCGCAGCAAAGATCGTGCTTAGGCTCGATTTGGTATTCGCCCGGGCTATCGGGAATGCCAAGGCTGCGACGAAAGCGCTGCACTTCTTCTTCCGGCGCATCAGCGTGGGGCGGCGCCATGCGCTGTGACAGGCGGCGTTCCAATTCGCGGTAGGATTTCAGCAAAGCATCCACGCGCAACTGGCCCGCTTCCTGATCCCAGAATTTCTCTGGTACATCTTCGGGGCGCGTTGATGTGTTGGGCTGGTCGCCAAGCGCATTTGCCAGCAGATCCTCGGGCATGGGTCTTACTCCTGATTGGGGGATGAGAGCATTTCGGCGGGGGTGCCGAGGGTGCGGGAAAGCCAACGTGTGGTGGCGGGGATATTGATTTCAGCGACCGCTTGCGGGCCAAGGCCACGCAAGGCTTCCAGAAACAGCAGCGCATTCGCCGCATCCGCGCGGCCCTGCACTTGCGCCAGCGGGCTGCGATAGCGCAGCACCGCTTCGCGTCCATCAAGCATTAGCGGCGCGATATCGCCACGCCGGCGCAGGATGGAAATGCAGCGCGCGATCAGCGGTGTCAGCAATTCCGCTTGCAGCCGCCCGTAAGTGGCACCCAAAAGACGCGATGTTTCGGCCGCGCGTTCCAGCACTTCGGTTGCGGTCATGCGCTGATCCCGCTGCGGGCCGAGACGATCAGCGAGCAAGGCAGTGCGGATGCGTGCGCGCAAATCATTCAGCACAAGCTGCGAGACATCGAAGCTGCCGGGGGCGGCAAGCGGCGTGAGGCCGGAAGACCCGGGCGCCTTTGGGATGATGGCGCCTGGCACCAGCCGCACCGTGGCTGGGTTCAGCACGCCATCATCTTCCGCTTGCCAAATGCCGGTGACGGCGATGGAGGCATTGGCCAGCACCAATTCCACGACCTTATTCGCGGTGCGAATATCGGGCAGCGCTTTCGCCACCGGACCGCGGCCATAGCTTTCGCCTGGTGCCTTCAGCCAGCGAAAGGCGATGAAGGGATTTTCTGCGAAGCTACCCTCAGCCAGCACGGACGGTGCATCACCATCGGCCATGATGGCCGCGAAGCGATAGCCCGCGCGATCAGGCCAAATCGCTTCAATCACGCGATGGGTAGTTTCATCGGCCGTATCGCCCTTGCGTCGTGGCGGCAGGCTGCCAGGGAAGCGTGTGCGCAACGCCGCTTCATTCATACTGAGCGCGCGAAACACCGTATCCAAGCGGCCGGATGGGCCTTCTTCCAGCACTGCATCCTGCATGGGGATGGCGGTGAAACGCAGTGCAGAAGCTTCACCCGGTGCGGCTTCTTCCACCAGCATCAGGCCGGTGCCGGTGATCACCAGGTCAAGAAAGGCCTGATGCATTTCAAGCGCGAAATTGGAACGATCGAAATGGGTTTGCAGCATCTCTGCCGCTTCTTCCAAAACGGCGGCGGCTTGCTGTTCATCGGTGTCTTGCGTCGGGCGGCCGGGCGCCAGGCCGAACCAGCGCGACCAGGGCGGGGTCAGTTCTGCGAGCAAGGATGCGGAAAGCTGTTCCGCTGCATCAGCGGCTGTTGCATCAAACAACGTGGCGCCGCTGCCGATGGGTGGCAGCACGTGGTTGTAGCAATCGCGCCAAATGCCTTCATGGCGTTGTCGCGCGGCAAGGGCGGCTTCATAGCGCGCCAGAATATCATGCGGGGTCATGCGCTTCATTCCCCGAGTAAGGAACGGCGGGTGGTTACGAAATCCGGCATGCTGCCCAGCAACCCGCGGGCGGAGGTTGCGATGGTGCCAGGCATGCCGCGCGTGGCGCGGTCGCGATTTTCAATGCGTGCTTCTGATGCTGTAGCCTCGGCCGCCGGGGAGGGCGGCGGCGCACTAATGACGCTTACCGGCGCCACATAGGCTGCCGGAGCCGGAGCCACCAATGCGGGTACTTTGCTTGGCGGGGGTTTGATCTTCGGCTTTGGCGCTTTGAAGAGGCCACCCATGCGCGCTTCTCCTGGAAAGGGTTGGCGCCCCGCCAAAAAGCCATGAGCCCGGCGCCTTCTTGTGGAAGAGGCCGGGCCCATGGAAGTTTCGGGAGGAGCGAGAGAGGAAGACCTTCAGGCGCACTTCGCCCGTTGGCGTGAGTTTGATAGCCTAAACCGAGGCGAACGTCAAGATATTTTTCCTAGAAAATTTTCAGGGCGATTTTGCAACCTGCGATAGAGCCCGAAAGGCGTCACGGCGCGCGGCGCATCGGCGCCCAGAAGGGCACGGCAAAGGGCCACGCAGCTCAGCCCGAAGATCGGCGGGAGCAGGCGCGGCGCGGCGGGGCTGGGGGTGAAGGGGCCGCGCAGGTGAAAGCCTGCGCGGCGGTAAAAGCCCGGCAGATCGAAGCCCGGGTCAAGCGGCAGATGCGCCACAATCAGCCGGCCCGAAAGCGGGTCCAGCACAGTCCAGCCTTGCGCATCATGCAGGGCGGCGAAGCAATGGCGAAAGCCGCGCTTCAAGGGATAGAGCCAGGGCTGATCCGCGCGCCCACCGAAGAATAGCCAGATTGCTTGCGGAGACTCGTCAGTATATGTATGGGAAATACGTGGCTTCATACGACGATGCCCTTCACACGCAAAGGCCATTCCAGCCGATCCAGGGCTTCGCGCCACAGCCGCCAATCATGCTTTTCTGATGGGTAGCGCGCGTCCGGCGCGGCACCTCTTTCACCCCAGATGCGGAGGATGCGCGCATGGGTCAGGTCAATGCGGCGGTGGCGATAAAGCCGGTCCAGGCACTTCACCACATCATCCGGCTCACAAGGGCGCTGCTTGTCGCCCTTGCCGGCGACAATGCGTGCACCATCGCGCCGTGCCATTAAGGCGGCCATGGTCCAGAACCAGGCTTCCTCGGCTGAATGGAAGGGCTCGGCCTGGCTGATTGAGGCAAAGCGGGGGCTATAATGGGTCTTTTGTGCTGCGATCATTGGGGGATATCTCGCCTTATGGTTGTGGAACAAAGGGAGAATAACCGCATAAATTGCCACGAGCAAGAGAAAAAAGGAAAACTGACCTATTGAATTTTGACACAAGACCTAGGATATATTGCACAGAAACCAGAACCATATCTGGAGTCGGGACCCCCGCAGCATCGCGGGCATATGAGGAAGTAGCCCATGCGGCATGAGGATATTTGGCGGGCGCTTGATGCGCTCGCGGCGGAATACGGGCTCTCGGCTTCGGGGCTCGCGAAGAAGGCCGGGCTTGACCCCACAGCCTTCAACCCATCGAAGCGCGTCGGCGTGGATGGCCGCGCGCGTTGGCCTTCCACGGAAAGCATCGCGAAGGTGCTGGATGCGCTTGGCGCGCGGATGGATGATTTCGCGGCGTTGGTCACTGGCGCGACAGCGATTTCCCGCGGCGGGCGCGGCGTGGTCAATCGGCGCATTCCCCTGATCGGCCTGGCTCAGGCGGGCGGTGAGGGGTATTTCGATGATGGCGGTTATCCGGTGGGCGGCAGTTGGGATGAAATCTCATTGCCCGACATCGGCGACCCCAATGCCTATGCGCTGGAGATTTCCGGCGATTCCATGGAACCGGTGTTTCGCGATGGGGATGTGGTGATTGTATCCCCCGCCGCGCCGGTGCGCCGGGGGGATCGCGTTGTCGTGCGCACGCGGCGCGGTGAGGTGATGGCCAAGGAATTGCGCCGGCATTCGGCGAAGCGGATTGATGTCGCCAGCCTCAATCCCGCGCATCCAAGCTATAGTTTTGAATTGCCGGAAATCGCCTGGGTGCACCGGATTGTCTGGGCGAGCCAGTAGTAGCTGCGTTAAGCGATAGTCTTGATCGCCAGCCCAAAGGCGCCTTGCGCGAAGCGGCGCATATTGGCGCGGCGATCAGCGCTCCCGGTTTCAAGCGTGATCACGCGTTCAATGCCAGGTCCCACCACGGCGATGCAGCTATGCCCTGCGGCGTCGCCATAGCGATTGCCGGTGGGGCCTGCTGCGCCGGTTTCGGCCAATCCCCAATCGGCGCCATGTTTTTCGCGCACGCTCTTTGCCAGCAGCAGCGCATAGGGCTCACTCGCGGATCGCATCCCGGCCATGTCTTGCGCGCTGATGCCAAGCAGCGCTTCGCGCGCTTGCGCGGTATAGATCACGCAGCCGCCGAGGAAATAGGCGGAGGCGCCCGGTTCAGCGAGCAAGGCAGCCGCGATCAGCCCGCCGGTTGAGGATTCCGCC
>JBBAUC010000110.1:0-10184 GCA_040398485.1 Roseomonas sp.
TGGGCGGCATCACCCTCCATTCGGGGCCTTGGGCGCGATCCGCTTCTGCGCACCAGTTTCAACGCCATTTTCGGCCATCTTGACCCCTTCAGCCGCTATGTGGCGCCCGAGGAAGCGCAGCTTGCGCGCGACCGGCGCCTCGGCCAGGGCAGTGTCGGGCTACGGCTCATGGTGCAGCGCGGCCAGGTGCTGGTGGCGGCGGTCACCCCGAATAGTCCCGCGGCAGGTGCCGGCATTCGCGTGGGTGACCGGCTTGTGACGGTAGATGATGAAATGGTCTTCGCTAATGACCTGCCCGGCGCGGAGCTGTTGATGGAAGGGGCGCCACAGACAGAGGTGACGCTTGTGGTGCAGCGCGCCGGGCGCAGGCGCAACGTGACGCTGCTTCGTGTGGCGCAGCGCGTGGAGACGGTAACGGCTGAAACCCGCGATGGGGTGCTGCATTTGCGCGTCTCCGGCTTTACCGCGCTGACTTCCGCCCAGGTGACAGGCTTTGTCGAAGCTGCCTTTGCTGGCGCCAATCCGCCGCGCGGCATAGTACTGGATTTGCGCGGCAATCGCGGCGGCATCCTGACCCAGGCAGTAGCGGTTGCGGATATCTTCCTCGATGGCGGAGAGATTGTGGGCACCGCCGGCCGCCATCCGGACGCCAATCGGCGCTATGGCGCATCTGACAAAGACCTCGCGCAAGGCCGCCCCATTGTGTTGATGGTGGATGGCCGCACCGCCTCGGCCGCCGAAATCCTGGCCGCGGCTTTGGCGGAACGTGGCCGAGCGGCAGTGCTGGGCACCGCAACCCAAGGCAAGGGGCTGGTGCAAATCCTGCTGCCCTTGCCCAATGGCGGCGAATTGCAACTGAGCTGGTCGCGCATTGTCATGCCCTCAGGCTGGCCCTTGCAGGGGGCGGGGTTATTGCCGGCGCTCTGCACTGCAGGCGGCGCTGAAGCTGCGGCGGGGGCGCTGGTGGCGCTGCGTGCGGGGCAGCAGCCCATGGGGGCAGCGCTGGCGCGGCTGCGCGCGCTCCGCCCGCCGGTCTCGGCGCTGGACGCAGAAGCCCTGCGCGAAACCTGCCCTGGGCCGGATGGGGTGGAGCGCGAGACGGATTTCGCCCAGACGCTGGTGCTGGATGCAACAGCCTATCAGGCGGCTTTGATGCGCTGAAACTGGGGCAGGTTTGCTTTTCCACTTGACGAACACGCCGGCATGCTTAGGAAAGGCCCAACGAAACCTCCGGCCCAGCGGCCGGCGGGCTGGAGCTTTTGACCATGGCCAAATCGAACACCATCCTCATTCGCCTCGTGAGCAGCGCGGAGACAGGTTATTTCTACGTGACGAAGAAGAACACGCGGAACATGACCGGCAAGATGGAAAAGAAGAAGTATGATCCGGTGGCGCGCAAGCACGTTGTCTTCCGCGAAGCCAAGATCAAGTAATGCCGCGCGCCGCATAGGCGCTGCGATTATGGATGCGCCAAGGGCGGGTTTTCCCGCCCTTTTTGCGTTTGGGGCGCCAGCATCCGGTTCGCCAAGGTTAGGTGCTGACGCGGGGATTCCCCGCGTAGAATTACACAGGGCGCCAATCCATCTCGGTCGCGGCTTCCACGCAGTTTCGCCCCGAAGCCTTGGCGCGATACATCGCCGAATCAGCCGCAGCGATCAGCGGCTCGGCTTCCATATTGCTCGATGATAACGCGCTGCCGATGCTGACCGTGACGGGCAGCTTGGCCTGGCCCAGGTCAATCGGGCGATCAGCGATGGCGGAGCGGAGCCTTTCGGCGATGACCGCCGTCTCCTCCGCACCCGCGCCGGACATCACCACCAGGAATTCCTCACCGCCATAGCGCGCGACAATATCGGAAGCGCGCACATGCTCACGCAACCGCGCCGCTACTTCGCGCAAAGCCGCATCGCCCGCTGCATGGCCGTAATAATCATTCAGCGGCTTGAAGCGGTCCACATCAATCATCAGCACGCCGCTAGCGGTGCCGGCACGCAGTAGCGATTCCAAATGGCGAAACACGTAACGGCGATTGCGCAGCCCCGTCAGCCCATCCGTGACCGCCAATTCAAGCGACCTATCAAATTCCGCCCGTAGGCGCAGCTGGTAGCGCCGGCGCCGTACCTGGTTGCGCACCCGCGCGCGCAATTCTTCCTCATTGATCGGGCGCAGCACGTGATCGGAAGCACCCAATTCAAAGGCACGCAGCACCAATTCGCGTTGTTCCTCATCCGCGATCAGCATCAGCGGCAAGTCGCGCGTTTCCGCCTCAGCCCGGAGGCGAGAGGCAAGCCTAAGCGGATCACCCTCTCGCATGGGGAGCGAGGTCAGCACCAAATCATAATGCGATTGCGGGTCCTGTAGCTTGGCCCAGACCAATTTTTCGTCGCGGAACTGCTCAAGCGCCATGCCATCGGCGGCCAGCGCGCTGGAAAGCGCCGCGGCCTCAGCCTCATTATCGGAAAGCAACAGGACTTTCGCGCCCTCAAAATCCTCGGGCGGCGCGCTTGGGGGTTCAAAGCCCAAATCGCGCACTGTCTCCGCACGGAGCCGCCAGGCATCCAGCACCTGCTTGACGCGCAACAGGGCGCGCAGCCGGGCGAAAAGCGTCGCCTGATCCACCGGCTTGACCAGGAAATCATCTGCCCCGGCATCAAGCCCGCGCACGCGTTCGCTTTGGTCATTGAGTGATGTGACCATGACCACGGGGATATGTGCCGTGATCGGCTGCGCCTTCAGGCGGCGGCAGGCTTCAAACCCATCCATCACCGGCATCAGCACATCCAGCAGGATGATATCGGGCGACCAACGCTGCGCGAGCGTGATGGCCTCAGCGCCCGAAGCCGCGCCAACAACCTCAAAATACTCGTCCTGCAACCGGGCTTCGAGCAGCTTCCGATTGGGCAGGCTGTCATCCACCACCAAGACCCGCGCTGTCATGCCGGGGTGGTCCTGTGAAGCAAGGCGCCAGGCAATGCCAAACGCGCCATTTCCATTGACATGAATGGAAATGGCGATAGGGCGCCGTTAAGGCGATAGCGGATGGGGCAATAAGTTCTTCCCATGCGGGAAATATGTCCTCAAGTTACGCGGAAAGATAGTGCTTTCAAGCGTTTCTACCCGCTCATTTCAGGCGCTGGCAAGCACCGATTCCCGTGCGTCCTGATGGCGCAAATGGGCAATCAGCCGGGCGCTGGGACTTTGGCGGAGCTTGATCGCTTCCGCCAGGCCCCGGGCGGCGATGGCCTCTCGCAGCGCATCCATATCCGGGTGCTGGGCTTCCAGGCTTGCCAGGCGCCAACCGGAATCGGGGATTTGCGCCGCCGCCCTTGCGCCATCCCATTGGATCAGCGGCGGGATCAGATTGCCCATATCCTGGCGCTGGGGCGGGAAAGCCATGCGCCAGGAAAGCGCGCCGCGGCGCATGGGGCGTACCTCACCGCCATGGGAAGCACCAAGCCGTGCGACCACCGCTTCAATGGCCGGCGTGGCGACGACATAGGCGATAAGCTGTGGTTCTGCTTCCAGCGCCAACTTCAGGGCCGGGTCATCCAGATCGAAGGGGCGGGGATGGGCAGGGGGGCCTTGGTTGGGATCGGGGGCGATGATTTCGATATACTGGTCCGGTCCAAGCCCGAGCAGCATATTATGCGTGCCAACGCCAGGATGCGCGCCGCCCGGAACCGGGCGCACGCCCAAATGGCGTTCCAGATAAGCCGCGCCCGCTTCCAGCGTGGCGGCACCAATCACAAGATGGTCAATTTCAGCCATAGAACCCCCAAAGCCGCATCCGCTTGTGCTGCGCGGCCCGTGTTGTTGCACCGAACTGAAGCTCGGCCCAAGCATCATGCCAGTGGCCGGGGCGCGCATATTGAGCAAGATCAAGAAAGCACCCGCCCGCTGGATGGGTGGCTGCCTCATCCGATTGACCCGCAGCAGGCTTTTGGGCGTTCTGCCGCCCGTCTTGCAAGGGAGCACCGTCATGAACTTGCCCACGCCGAAAATCGCCGAGACCTTCATTCATCCCAGCGTGAAGCTACGTCAGGCGGACATCGGCGCGCGTTGTGAGATTCTGGAGCGATCCTCGCTGGCATATGCGTCGCTTGGTGATGCATCCTATCTTGGTCATGATTGTCAGGTGGCGGATGCCGAAATCGGCAAGTTCTGCGCCATCGCTGCCTGTGTCCGGATCGGCCCGCCCAATCACCCCATGGGGCGCCCGACTCAGCATCGCTTCACCTATGTGCCGGAATATTATGATGCGACAAAGCAGCGGGACGCCGCGTTTTTCGCCGAACGCCGTGCCGCGCGGGTAAAGATTGGCAATGATGTCTGGATTGGCCATGGCGTCACGGTATTGGCCGGCGTGACAGTGGGTGATGGCGCCGTGCTTGCCGCGGGCGCCGTGGTGGCGCGTGATGTCGTGCCCTATACCATTGTTGGCGGCGTGCCGGCGCGCATGATCAAGGAACGCTTCCCGCGGGGTATCGCCGAACGGCTGCAAGCCATCGCCTGGTGGGATTGGCCCTTTGAAGTCATCATGGCGCGGCTTGCAGATTTCCAGAATGAGGATGTCACGGCATTTTGCGACAAATGGATGCCGTGAGAGGCGCGCGTGATCCGCGCTTACGGATCACGCGACAGCATCACTCCCGCCAAGGATGCTGGTTCCACAGCGCCTGATAGCGAGTGCGCAGCCCGACCAGCTCCGCCCGATAGGCATCGGGGGCGAGGAAGCGCAGCGGCAGGAATTGTTGATCCGCAAGCTTCTGGAATTCCGGGTTATCCACGGTCTTTTTCACGGATTCTGCCAAGCGCGTGATGATTTCCGTCGGCATCCCGCCGGGGGCGGCCATGCCGCGCATGGAACCTTCCACCACATCAAAGCCCAATTCCCGCAGGGTTGGGATGCTGGGCGCGCGGTCCCAACGGGTTTCCCCCAATTGCGCGATGGGCCGCAGCGTACCCTGGTTCATATCATTCAACCCTTCCGCCACATTCATCACCGCCAGCGGAATGGTGCGTGAAAGCACATTTTGCTTCACCTGAGACGAACCGGCGAAGGGAATATGCAGGAACTTGGTGCCCGTGGCGCGTTCCAGCGCCAGCATTGCCAGATGATCATCCGAACCAATGCCTGTGGTGCCATAGCCAATTGTGCCTGGATTTGCCCGCGCCGCCGCCAATAGATCAGCGAGCGTTTTGTAAGGGCTATCGGGCAGCACCCACATTCCGCCTGGGTCATCAACGATATTCCCGATCAGGGAAAAATCATCGAGTGAGTAACGCGCGCGCCGTTCAATCGGAATGGTCACGATATTGGGCGTATTGATAAAGCCAATCGTATAGCCATCGGGCCGGGCGCGCGCCAATTCCGTAAAGCCAATTTCTCCGCCCGCACCGGGGCGATTCAGCACGACTACCGGTTGGCCCAGATCCTGTTCCATGAAGCGCGCAATGGTGCGCGCCGCGACATCCGTGCCACCGCCTGCGGCAAAGGCGACGATCATGGTGATCTGCCGATCTGGCCGCCAGCCAGCTTGCGCGCGCGCAATGGCAGGGGTGGCAAGGGCGCTGGCAAGCAGCGCGCGACGTGAAAGCTTCATGTTGACCTCCCGGTTATTATGACGATCCAAGCACAAACGCCGCACATGAAAAAGGCCGCCCGGAATGATCCGCGCGGCCTTTTTGCGAGGCATGGCACCAAGGCTTAATCAGCCGCAAGCGCCATGCGATTGCGGTTCAGAATGCCCATCACGTGATCTTCCGCCGCATCCACAACCTTTTCGGTCTGTTCCGGCGTAAAGACATGGCCGGCGCCGGCCATGATGCGATAGTCAATGCTGACACCCTTTTGCGTATTCAGCTTTTCCACCAGCTTCTTCACGGAAGCTTCCGGCACCAATTCATCATCGGCGCCATGCAGGATCAGCCCGCCGCAGGGGCAAGGGGCCAGGAAGCCGAAATCATAATGCGAAGCGGGCGCGCTGATGGAAACAAAGCCGCCCATTTCCGGCCGGCGCATCAGCACTTGCATGCCGACATAAGCGCCGAAGGAATAGCCCAGCACCCATTGGGAAGACGCGTTGGGATTGACGGTTTGCAGGAAATCCAGCCCCGCGCAGCCATCCGAAATTTCGCCAATGCCGCCATCATAACGACCCTGGCTACGCCCGACGCCACGCATGTTGAAGCGCAGCACCGAAAAGCCAAGCGCTTGCATACGCTGATATAGCGCATGGATCACGCGGTTGTTCATGGTGCCGCCATGCAAAGGGTGCGGATGCAACAACAGCGCCGTGGGGGCATTCGGGCGCTTGGAATGGTGATAGCGTCCTTCAAGCCGGCCATCAGGCCCGGCAAACATCACTTCTGGCATGGTCTTCTTCTATCCATTCCATTTTGGCCGGTACGGGGCTCGCCACCCATCGCCCATGGGGGATGGGCAATGCAGAACCCAGCGGCACCGGCGCCGCATTTGAGGGAAACCAAAACCTACGACCAGGATACGCCTTCATCACTCACTTACCGACCGCGGAAATCTTGACCGCCAAGATCGGCAAACCTAGCTATCATTGCCACGGGAGCGCCGCGGTATCCTATCGCCGAGGCGCAGCCAAAGCCGCCACCTCGATGCCTCAGAGGGGTTTCCCGTCCCTCCAAGGAAGGTGTAATATAATGGTCATGACTGGATATTCCTAATGTTTTCATGCCGGGAGTCGCGTTTTTTTTGTCCCCCATCGCGGGTGTCAGGCCGGATTGACAGATGAGGCTCTCAACCCGCGGACGCTATGCCGTCATGGCGCTTACTGAAATGGCGCGGCGGGAGGCTGCCCAGACGGACCCGCTGGAGGCCAAACCCGCTTCCATCGCCGATATCGCCGCCGCCCAGCACCTATCTGCAGCCTATCTGGAACAGCTTTTTGGCCGGCTCCGCCGCGCGGGGCTGGTGGAATCCGCCCGCGGGCCGGGTGGCGGCTATCGGCTGCTGCCGGCGCCCCAGCACATCACCATCGCCGCAATCATAGATGCGGTGGAGGAACCGATTTCGGCCACCAGGTGTGATGAGGGCAATCCGGGGTGTCTCGCGGGGCAGCGCTGCGAAACCCATGATCTTTGGGCGGAATTGGGCGGGCAGATCCGGCTTTTCCTGGACGGCGTGACGCTGGCGGATGTGCTGGCCGGGCGCGTTCTGGGCCGCGCCTCCGCCCCCCTGCCCCCCGGCTGAGGCGCCATGCAGCGCCTATACCTGGACGCAAATGCGACCGAGCCCATGCGCCCAGAAGCCATCGCCGCTATGGCCGAGGCTATGGCCCTGCCCGGCAACCCATCCTCGGTCCATGCCGAGGGTCGGGCAGCGCGGCGCGTATTGGAAGAAGCGCGGGAGGCGATTGCGGCGCGCTTCGGGGCGCGCGGGCGGGATGTGGTGTTCACCTCGGGCGGGACGGAGGCGAATGCCTTGGCCATTCGCGGCCTTGCCGCCGGGCGGCGTGTGCTGGTGGGCGCGACGGAACACCCCGCCGTGCTGGCGGCGGCGGGGCCGGAGGCCGAGATGCTCCCCGTGCTTACCGATGGCACCCTGGATTTGGCAGCGCTGGAAGCCGCGCTGAAGGCCGCTGGCCCGACCTTGGTTGCGGTAATGGCCGCCAATAATGAAACCGGTGTGCTGCATCCCGTTGAAGCCATTGCGGCGCTTTGCGGGGTGCATGGCGCGTTGCTGCATTTGGATGCGGTGCAGATGCCGGGCCGCCTGCCCTTTGCGCTGGGTCCCGCCGATTCCATGGCGTTTTCCGCCCATAAGCTCGGCGGTCCCAAAGGGGTTGGGGCGCTGTTGCTGCGCCCCGGTTTGGACCCCGCACCAATTTTGACCGGCGGCGGGCAGGAATCCGGCCGGCGCGGCGGGACCGAAGCCCTGCCGGCCATTGCCGGCTTCGCCGCAGCCCTTGCCTACCCGCGCCCTGAAGGCCTGGCGGCGTTGCGCGATGCGATTGAGGCGGGCGTGAAGGCGCTGGCGCCGGAGGTGATCATCGCGGGCAGCGGCGCGCCCCGCCTGCCCAATACCACCAGCTTGATCCTGCCAGGTGCCCCGGCAGAGACGCAGGTGATTGCGCTTGATCTGGCCGGCGTTGCGGTTTCCGCCGGCGCTGCCTGTTCATCCGGCAAGGTGCGGCAATCCCATGTGCTGGCGGCGATGGGGTATGGGGCCGAGGCAGCATGTGCCATCCGCGTTTCGCTGCCGTGGAATGCGGGGGCGGAGACGGTGGCGCGGTTTTTGGAGGCGTGGGGGCGGATGCGCGAGAGGCTTGCTGCACGCAAACGCTGAAGGCGCGCCGCATATGATTGGCGCGGATTTCCCATCATCAGGCGCAGATCTCGTGACGGCGCTTGCAACGGAGCTTGGCTTTCCGTTTTTGCCATCAAGAAAGAATTGCGGCACGCGTGCAGGCCGCACGCAATGAAGGCGCTGGGCTTTCTGTGCGGCTGTCCATCATGGCTTTGGTGATGATGTGATTTGCAACGCGGTCGGGTTTCGGGATCCGCACTCTGGCAGTGGGCGAGGGAGAACCTTGCACTCAGCCGCATAGAAAACGGAATTTCATTCTTCTTTTTTGTCTGATCGGATGGGAATATTCCCGCAGCTTTGCGTGAAGATTCTCTTGTTGACCCAATGATTTTTGCTGGATAGGGTCACGACGATATCGATGAATAGCGATGTTTCAAATTAGTTTGGAGACGGACGTCCATGAAACTCAAAATCGCGCTTTGCTTTCTTCTTCTGTCCGCTCCGCCAGTTTTTGCGCAGACGACAGACACGCCGCTATTGATCGGCGGCTGCCAGGGTTGCCATGGCGTCAGCGGCCAAGGTGGGCAAGGCATCCCTTCCATCAAGGCCAATCATAGCCGCGATGAATTCATCGCGCTCATGCGCAGCTTCAGCGCCAATGAACGGCCTTCCACGATAATGGGCCGCATCAGCCGCGGCTATTCGTCGGAACAGATCGCGCTTTTGGCCGCGCATTACGCGCGCCCACAATAAGCCGGAGGAACAAGATCATGGCCCTTTCCCGCCGCGCCTTCTTCGCCGCTGCCGCGCTGCCCGCAGCCCTTGCCGCGCCTCGCCTGGCCCATGCCCAAGCGGGTGCTGGGCGCGTTGTCATCATCGGTGGTGGCTTTGGTGGCGCCTCCGCCGCGCGTTTCGCGCGTGACAATTTCCCCGCGCTTGACGTTACGCTGATCGAACGTAGCCGCAGCTTTACCACTTGCCCTTACGGTAACCTGGTTCTCGCTGGGCGGCGGGACATGAACAGCATCACCTTTGGCTATGAAAAACTTGCCGCGCGTGGGGTGCGTGTGGTGCATCAAAGCGTGGTCGCAGTGGATGCCGCGGCGAAGCAGGTCAGGCTCGCGGATGGGGCGCAGGTGCCTTATGACCGGCTGATCATGTCGCCTGGCATTGATCTGCGCTGGGGCGCGATTGAAGGCTATGATGAAGCCGCCAGCGAACGCATGCCGCATGGCTGGGTGCCATCCTTGCAACCAATTTCACTCCTGCGCCGCCAGCTTGAAGCCATGCCCGATGGCGGCAGGTTTGTGATGGTGATCCCCGACAACCCCTTCCGCTGCCCGCCCGGCCCTTATGAGCGGATCAGCATGGTTGCCGATTATCTGAAGCGCGCGAAGCCGCGCAGCAAGTTGATTGCGCTTGATGCGAAGAACGGGTTTTCGAAGCAGCCGCTGTTTCAGGACGCGTGGGAAGAACTCTACCCTGGCATCATCCAATGGCGCGGCGCTTCCAATGATGGGCGCGTGACGCGGGTGAATGCCGCCACCATGGAAGTGGAAACGGAATTCGGCGAAAAGCTGAAGGGCGATGTCGTCAATGTCATTCCGCCGCAAATGGCGGCGAAGATCGCGCGCGATGCGGGGCTTGCCAATCAATCCGGCTGGTGCCCGATCAAGCCCGCCACCCTGGAAAGCACTCAGGTGGAAGGCATTCATGTGTTGGGCGATGCGACCATCGCCGCCCCCATGCCGAAATCGGGGTTTGTCGCATCATCGCATGCCAAGCATGCGGTTGCCTGCATTGCCGCATCGCTTGCGGGCCGCGCGCCACCATCAGCTACCTTCTTCAACACCTGCTACAGCCATGTTGGGGCTGATTACGGAATCTCCATTGTCGGCGTCTT
>JBBAUC010000111.1:0-10181 GCA_040398485.1 Roseomonas sp.
TCCCAAATCACGCCTCAACCACAAACGCTGCCTTGGTGACTTCAATACAAACCGCAGCTTGAGAAGGCTGCGGCGCCTTGTGCAGTGAAGGATGATGGCGCCAATCTAGACTGCCATGATCCGTTTCCTTCTTCTCCTCTCCCTCCTCATCGCCCCCCTCCCCGCCGCCGCGCAACCCGCGCAGCGTCATATGGTCGCGGCTGGCCATCCGCTGGCGGTGGAAGCCGGGCTTGGTGTGCTGCGGGATGGCGGCAGTGCGCTGGATGCCGCGGTGGCGGTGCAGGCGGTGCTGACGCTCGTGGAACCGCAAGCCTCCGGCATTGGCGGCGGCGCCTTCATCATGTTCCGCCGCGCCGCCGATGGCGGGATCGAAGCCTGGGATGGGCGGGAAGCCGCGCCCGCTGCTGCAACGCCCGCGCTGTTCCTGCGCGATGGCCGGCCCATGCCCTTCCTGGAAGCCATGGCGGGCGGGCGGGCAGTTGGCGTGCCGGGCACGCTGGCCGTGCTGGAAGCCGCGCATCGCGCCCATGGCAAGCTGCCCTGGGCGCGGCTGATGGAACCCGCCATTCGCCTTGCCGAAGAAGGCTTTCCGGTCAGCGCGCGCCTCAACCGCGAAATCGCTGCTGATACGCTGTTACTCAGGCGTGATCCTGCCTCTGCCGCCTATTTCTTCACCCCGGATGGCTTGGCGCTGCCAGTCGGCCATCGGCTGCGCAACCCGACCTTGGCCGAGACACTGCGCGCCGTGGCGCGCGATGGCGCGGCGGCGCTGCAAAGGGGGCCGATTGCGGAGGATATCATCGCCGCCATCCGCAACCACCCAAGCAATCCGGGCGTCATGGCGCTTGAAGACCTCGCCCGCTACCAGCCAAGACAGCGCAGCGCCATTTGCACCCCCTATCGCAGCTTTCGCGTTTGCGGCTTTCCGCCGCCATCCTCAGGCGGTGTCGCAGTCGCGCAAATCCTGGGTCTGCTCGAATATTTCGACATGCCGCGGCTTGACCCGCGCGGGCTGGATGCGGCGCATCTGCTGGCGGAAGCTGGGCGCTTGGCCTTTGCTGACCGCAATCTTTACCTCGCGGATGCGGATTTCGTGCCCGTGCCGGTGCAGGGGCTGACGGACCGCGCCTATCTGACCGCACGCGCGCAATTGATGGATCGCGACCGCGCCATGCAGAATGTCAGGGCGGGCAATCCTTCCTGGAGAGAAACATTCCTCGCCCCGCAGACCCAGGATTATGAGGCCGGCACCAGCCACATCGCCATTGTGGATGGCGCGGGCAATGCGCTTTCCATGACGACAACTATCGAAGCGATTTTCGGCGCCAGGCTGATGGTGCGGGGTTTTTTGCTGAATAACCAACTGACCGATTTCAGCTTCGCACCCGAAGCCAATGGCCGGCCCATCGCCAATCGGGTGGAGGCCGGCAAAAGGCCGCGGTCATCCATGGCGCCTTCCATTGTGGTGGATGCCTCGGGCGGCCTGCATGCCGTGGTAGGCTCCCCGGGCGGGCCGCGCATTATTGGTTATGTCGCGAAGACGCTGGTTGGTTTGCTCGATTGGGGGCTTTCGCCGGAAGAAGCCGTGGCGCTGCCCCATATCGGCACCATGGGCGGGCCGGTGGAACTTGAACAAGGCACGCCGGCGGCTGGCCTGGCGCCGGCGCTGCGTGGGCGGGGGCATGAGGCAACGATCCGGGAGATGATTTCGGGCCTGCAAGTGATCCGCGTCACCAATGGCGGGCTGATCGGCGCTTCCGACCCTAGGCGAGAAGGGGTGGCACAGGGCGATTAGCCGGGTTATCAGCCCTTTGCCGATGGCGTGCTAGGCAGCGCGCATATTCATTGTGTCGGAGTGTTCATGATCAAGAAAGCGGTGATTTTGGCTGGCGGACGCGGCACCAGGCTTGGTGCCGAAACACAGCTTCGCCCCAAGCCCATGGTGGATATCGGCGGGCGCCCGATCCTGTGGCACATCATGAAGTGTTATGCGGCGCATGGCATCAAGGATTTCGTGATTTGCCTTGGCTACAAAGGCCAGCAGATCAAGGAATATTTCCTGAACTACCGCGCCCATTCATCGGATCTGACACTTGATCTCGCGACCGGCACCGCAACCTGGCTGACCCCGCCCGCCGAGGATTGGCGCGTGACTTTGGTGGACACCGGTGAGGATACGCAAACCGGCGGGCGGCTTGGCCGCGTGGCGCAGCATTTGCGGGGAGAAGAGGGTTTTTGCCTGACCTACGGTGACGGCGTTTCGGATGTGGATATCTCTGCGCTGATTGCCTTTCACCGCGCCCATGGCCGCGATGCCACCGTAACCGCCGTGGTGCCGCCCGGGCGCTTTGGGGCGCTGGAACGCGTCGGCAATAGCGTGCGCGCCTTTACCGAAAAGCCGCCCGGCGATGGTGCCACCATCAATGGCGGGTTTTTCGTGCTTTCGCCCCGCGTGCTGGACGGCATTGATGGCGATGATTGTGTCTGGGAACAGGCGCCTTTGCGGGGCCTCGCCGCGGATGATCAGCTGCGCGCCTTTGACCATCGCGGCTTTTGGCACCCGATGGATACACCGCGCGATCGCGATGTGTTGGAAGGGCTTTGGCAAAGCGGTTCCGCCCCCTGGAAACAGTGGTGATGCGCCAACCTTCCGCTGCCTTCTGGCGCGGCAAGCGCGTGCTGCTGACCGGCCATACCGGCTTCAAGGGCGCTTGGCTGGCCCTTTTGCTGGAACGCCTGGGCGCTGAGGTCACGGGCTTTGCTCTGGCGCCGGAAGCCGGGCCTTCTGCCTTTGTCGCTTTGCGCCCCGCGATCACTTCACGCATCGGGGATTTGCGCGATGCGGCGGCGGTGCAAGCGGCGGTGCAGGCGACGCGGCCTCAGATTGTTTTGCATCTTGCGGCGCAAGCCTTGGTCGGGCGCGGCTATCGGGACCCGGAAGGCACTTTCGCCAGCAACGTGACCGGCACCATCAACCTGATGCAGGCCTTACGCGGCGTGGGTGCCAAGGCCGCGCTGATGATTACCAGCGACAAGGTCTATCGGAACGATAATCAGGGCCGTCCCTTCCGCGAGGATGATGCGCTCGGCGGGCACGATCCCTACAGCGCTTCCAAGGCCGCCTGCGAAATCGCGGTTTCGTCATGGCGCGCGAGTTTTGGTGTTGAGATCGGCAGCATGGCGACCGCCCGCGCCGGCAATGTGATCGGCGGTGGTGATTTTGGTGCGGAACGGCTGATACCTGATTTGGTGCGCGCGCGCATGGCAGGTGAAACGCTGATCATTCGCCGTCCCGACGCCACGCGCCCCTTCCAGCATGTGCTGGATGTGTTGCGCGGCTATCTGCTGCATGCGGAAGCGCTTTGGGGTAATGTTGCGCCACCTGCGCTGAATTTCGGCCCGCGCGATGCGGAGATTTCCGTCCGGCGCGTACTTGAACTTTACGGCAAGGCCGCCGGCGCGCCGATTGCGTGGGAAGCCGCGCCCGCGCCACCCATGGAAGAAGCCCAGCGCCTGGCTTTGGACAGTGGCCTTGCCATGCAAAGCCTCAACTGGGCACCGCGCCATGATGCCGCCAGCGCCATTGCCGCCACCGCGCGCTGGTATGAAGCCTGGCGCGGTGGGGCTGATGGCCGCGCTTTGGCGCTGGCTGAAATTGAGGAAGCACTCGCACCATGAACGCCCAAGCTGAATGCCGCCCCATCTCTGGCTGCCGCGCCTGTGGCGGGGCTATCAGCGCCATGTTTTGCGATTTGGGCGCGACACCGCTTGCCAATGATTACTCTCTGCCTGGGTCCCCGCCGCTGCCGCGCTATCCGCTTGCTGCCGTGGTCTGCGGAACCTGCCGCATGGTGCAATTGGACCATGTGGTAGAAGCCGAGGCGATCTTCACCGATTATGCCTATTTCTCCTCATTCTCGGAGAGCTGGCTTGATCACGCCGCGCGCTATGCGGCGGCGATGCGTGAACGCCTTTCGCTGGGTGCGCAAAGCTTCGTTGTCGAAATCGCGAGCAATGATGGCTATCTGCTGCGCAATTTCGTCGCCGCCGGCATCCCATGCCTGGGGGTGGAGCCAGCCGCGAATGTCGCGGCGAGTGCGGTTGCCGCCGGCGTGCCGACCGAAGTGCGCTTCTTTGGGCGTGAAGCAGCGCGGGATATTGTGGCGCGGCGCGGCCATGCGGATTTGGTGATTGCCAATAACGTGCTGGCCCATGTGCCGGATGTGGTGGATTTCGCCGCGGGGCTTGCGCTTCTCGCGGGACCACGTGGCGTGGTCACCATTGAAGCGCCACATCTGCTTTCCTTCGTGGATGGCGTGCAATTCGATACGATCTATCATGAACACTACGCCTATTGGTCGCTTTATGCCGTTGAGCGCTTGCTGGCCGCGCAGGGTTTGCGCGTGTTTGATGTGGAGAAGCTTTCAACCCATGGCGGCAGCCTCCGCTATTTCGCGACCGCCGATGCCGTGCGGGCAGATATGCCAGGTGTCGTCGCAATGCGCGCCGAGGAAGCGGCGAGGGGCATTGCGGGCGATGCCTTCTACCAAGGCTTCAATACGCGGGTCGCGGCAGTTCTGGCCGCCTTCAAGGCTTGGTTGGCGCAATGCCGGGCGGAGGGGCTGCGCCTTGGTGCTTATGGCGCCGCGGCCAAGGGCAATACTTTCCTCAATGCCTGCGGCGTGACGGCGGCGGATTTCGTGGCGGTCGCGGATCGCAACCCGGCCAAGCAGAATCGGCTGCTGCCAGGCAGCGCCATTCCGATTGTCTCGCCCGAGGCGCTGCTGGCCATGGCGCCGAATGTGATCCTGATCCTGCCTTGGAACCTCGCCGAGGAGATTTCAGGGCAATTGCGCGCTGCAGGCTTCAAGGGGCGGCTGGCAACCGCGCTGCCGGCGCCGCGCTGGATGTAGCGCGGATCTATTCAATTTGCCGGGCGGGGCACAGTTGAGTCGCCCATGCCGAGCGCCTGCGACATGCTTTGAATGGCTTGGCGCTTGGCTTCGTCACAGGCAGAGGGGGTGAGCACACCTGAAGTGCAGGCGGCTTCAATATCAGCAAGGCGGCGAGCCAGCAAAGTTGCGGGAGAAGGCGCAGGGGAGACCGGCTCCACGACGCTTGTCTTCAAATCCTGTGTGACGCCACGTAGTGCGGCTACCACATCCGCGCCAATCCAATTGGATACCGGCAATAGCGGCACGATGATGAACAGAATGCCAGCAAGGGCGCTGACCGTAAAAACAGGACCGGTCATAACGTTGATGGCAGCCGCAATAAGCGGAACCATTGCCATTGCGAACGCGCCGCCGCCCTGAACCCCTGCCGATCTGGCCGCAATAAAGACCACGATGGCCAAAATTGCGCCGGAGAAGATACGAAAACCCATGCCGCACCTGCCTCTTCAAAGAATGAATTGAACCTAAGAAAGAATGTCTAGCTTGTAACTAGAGTAATTGAAAGTCACTCATTAATCCAATGGACATTTTTCATGGGCAGTTTAGTCGGCTTCGCCCCCAGCCTAATCCCGCCCTTCTTCCACCGCATGGCAGGCCACCATCCCATCCCCTGCGGGCATTAATTCCGGCCGTTCCGCCTTGCAGCGCGGCTGAACCAGCGGGCAGCGGGGATGGAAGGCGCAACCTGTCGGCGGGGTGATCGGGCTTGGCACTTCGCCGCCCACTGGAATGCGCACCCGCCCGGTCATGTCCAGATCCGGGATCGCTTCCATCAGCGCGCGCGTATAGGGGTGGCGCGGGTGGCGGAACAGACTTTCCGCCGGCGCCAATTCCGCAATCCGGCCCAGATACATCACGCCGATCCGGTCACTCACCTGCCGCACCACGGCCAGATTATGGCTGATGAACAGGTAAGTCAGCCCCATGCGGGACTGCAATTCCTTCATCAAATTCAGGATTTGCGCCTGCACCGAAACATCAAGCGCCGAGGTCGGTTCATCACAAACCAGAAACTCCGGATTGGATGACAGCGCGCGCGCAATCGAAATGCGCTGGCGCTGCCCGCCAGAGAATTCATGCGGGAACTTGTGCCCATCCAGCGGCGAAAGCCCCACCTGCGTCAGCAATTCCGCCACCCGCGCTTCTTCTGCCGCACGATTGGGGAGCAAGCCAAAGGCACGAATAGGCTCGGCCACAATATCCCGCACCCGCCAGCGCGGATTGAGCGAGGCATAGGGGTCCTGGAAAATCATTTGCATCCGCCGGCGCTGATCGGATGCGGCGCGGGCTTCGGCCAAATCCCGCCCGTCAAACACCACCTGGCCAGCACTTGGCCGGTAAAGCCCAACGGCGAGACGTGCGACGGTGGATTTACCGCAGCCGGATTCCCCCACCAGCGACAGGGTTGTGCCCTTGGGGACAGATAGGTTCAGCCCATCCACGGCGCGCAATAAGCGCTTACCCTCACCCGCAATTACCCGCTGAAGCCAAGGGCGGGAGACATCAAAATACCGCGCGGCATCGCGCAGTTCCAGCATGGGGGTCTCAGCCATGATGGGTGCCCTCCCCACCATAAAGCCAGCAGGCGGCCTGTGTTGGCCCCGCCGGCAGCAAATCCGGCCTGTCTTGGCTGCATCGCGCGAAGGCCTTGGGGCAGCGCGGGTTATAGGCGCAGCCCTTTGGGATGGCCGAAAGCCGCGGCATGGCGCCATCAATCTGCGCGAGCCGTTCAACGCGCCGATCCAAGGGCGGGATGGAGCCCATGAGCCCCACCGTATAGGGATGGCTCGCTTGCTTCACCACATTGCGCACGGGCCCAATCTCCGCAATGCGCCCGGCATACATCACAGCCACGCGATCCGCCGTCTCAGCAATGACGCCCATATCATGCGTCACCAGCATCATCGCCGTGCCCTTTTCGCGCGCGAGCGATTTTAGCAGCGCGATGATCTGCGCCTGAATGGACACATCCAGCGCCGTGGTCGGTTCATCGGCCACAATCAGCCGTGGTTCGGCGCACAAGGCGAGTGCAATCACCACGCGCTGACGCATGCCGCCTGAGAATTCATGCGGGTAGGAATCAATGCGCTGCGCGGCCGCCGGAATGCCTACCAGATCAAGCCAGCCAATGGCACGCTTGCGCGCTTCGGCCGGCGTAATCGGCAAATGGGTTGTCATGGTCTCGGCCAATTGCCGACCAACAGTGTAGAGCGGGTTCAGCGTGGTCAGCGGGTCCTGAAAAATCGCGCCGATTTCCTTGCCACGGATGCGGCGCATATCCTCATAACGCAGATTATCTATCCGCCTGCCATCCAGGAGAATTTCGCCGGCGGCGATACGCCCCGGCGGTTCCAGCAAGCCGATGATCGCGGCCCCGGTCATGGATTTGCCGGCGCCTGATTCACCAACCACGCCCAGCACTTCGCCGGCGGAAATAGTGAAGGACACGTCATCAATCGCCACCAGCGTGCCGCGGCGCGTTGGGAATTCCACGCGCAAATGGCGCACTTCAAGCAAGGGGTTCTGGCCAGACATTAGCGGAGCTTCGGATTGAGGGCGTCGCGTAGCCAATCGCCCAGAAGATTGACGGAAAGCACCATGGCAATCAGCGTGACGCCTGGGAAGATCGTGATCCACCATTCGCCGCTGAACAGGAAGTCATTGCCAATTCGGATCAGTGTGCCGAGCGAAGGTTGCGTGGCCGGCACACCGACCCCCAGGAAGGAAAGCGTTGCCTCAGACAATATCGCAAGCCCCAGATTGAGTGTTGCGATCACCAAGACCGGCCCCATCACATTGGGCAGCACATGCGACAGCATGATGCGCGGTGGGGTCACGCCAATCACCCGCGCCGCCTGCACATATTCCTTATTGCGTTCCACCATGGTGGAACCGCGCACGGTGCGGGCGAATTTCGGCCATTCGCTGATGCCAATTGCGAAAATCACGACGAATAGCGCGATCTGGTCATGCACTTCGCGCGGCAGGGCAGCGCGCACCACGCCATCAATCAAAAGCGCCACCAGGATGGAGGGGAAAGTAAGCTGCACATCGCAAATACGCATCAGCAGCGCATCCAGCTTGCCACCCAAATACCCCGCCAGCAGCCCAAGCGTAACCCCAAGCGTGGTCGCGAAAAGCGTCGCCGAAAGCCCGACCAGCAGTGAAACCCGTGCGCCATACATGATGGCGGAAAGCATATCGCGCCCCTGATCATCGGTGCCGAGCAGATATTGCGCCTCCCCTTCTTCCGTCCAGGAGGGCGGCTTGAAGGCATCGAGCAGATTGAGCGAGGCCAGATCAAACGGGTTATGCGGCGCGATCCAGGGCGCGAATAACGCGCCCAGAATGCAGATCAGCGCCACCACGGCGGAGATCATGGTAATGGGGGACCGCCTGAAGGACCACCACAAATCACTGTCAAAAAAGCGTCGGAGTGTAGCCGCCATGATCAATGCGCCCCCTGCCCGCGCCCAATGCGCAGCCTGGGGTCCACCGCATAATAAAGCAGGTCAACAATCAGATTGATGGTGACGAAAAGTGCTGAGATCAGCAGCAAATAGGCCGCCATCACCGGGATATCCGCCTGATTGACGGATTGAATGAACAGCAAGCCCATGCCCGGCCATTGAAACACGGTTTCGGTCACAATGGCGAAGGCGATGATGGCGCCCAATTGCAGCCCGACAATGGTGATCACCGGCACCAGCGTATTCTTGAGCGCATGGCCGAAATGCACGGCACGGTTCGGCAAGCCCCGCGCACGCGCGAATTTGATGTAATCCGTGCGCAGCACTTCCAGCATCTCGGCCCGCACCAGACGCATGATCAGGGTCAGTTGGAACAGGCCCAGCGTGATGGAAGGCAGCACCAGCGCCTTAAGGCCGCTCCAGGTCAGAAAGCCCGTGGACCACCAGCCAAGCTTCACCGTATCGCCGCGCCCGAAGGAAGGCAGCATCCCAAGCCAAACGGCAAACACCAGGATCAGCAGAATGCCGATCAGAAATACGGGCAGCGATACCCCAATCAGGCTAAAGGTCAGGAAAAAGCGCGACAGCCAGGAATTGCGATAAAGCCCCGTATAAACCCCCATCGGCACGCCGATCAGCAGCGCGACCGATGCGGCGCAAAATGCCAATTCGAGGGTGGCCGGCGCGCGTTCCGCGATCAAATCCGCGACAGGCCGCGACAGGCGATAGGACAGCCCAAATTCGCCCTGCACCGCATTGCCGATGAAGGTCCCGAATTGCACCCAGAAGGGCCGATCCAGCCCCAGATCCTGCACCAGCGCCTGACGCTGCGCCTCAGTGAAATCCTGCCCGAGCATGATCGCCACCGGATCACCCACATAGGCGAACATGGCGAAGGAAATCAGCGCAACTGTCAGCATCACAGGCAGCGCCTGCAAGATGCGGGAGATGATGAAGGCGAACAAAAGGGGCAACTCCAGTAAGCATTTTCAACCGAAGTGGAATCACTTGGCGACTCGGAAAATGCGACCAAAAAAATCTCCAAGCGCGGCGGGTGCGAAACCCGCCGCGCCAGGGGATCAGTTCATCTTCGCCCAGCGGAAATAGGGCTGGTTATTGGCCATATGCGGGATGGTCAGGTTGGACCGCATCGCCCAAGGGATCATCTGATGGTGCAGCGGAATATGCGGCACGTCTTCGCGATAGATGCGCAGCGCCTCACGGATCGCCGCATCGCGCTCAGCACCCGATTGCGTCTTCATGCGGTCAATCAGCGCATCCATGCGCGGGTTGGAATAGCGCCCGTAATTCCAGATGCCATCGCCCTGTGCGCCATTGCGGGTCGCGACCAGGGATTGGAAGGAATAAAGCGCATCCAGAGTAGGCACGCCCCAGCCCAGAAGATAGATGGATGTGTCATCGCGCTGGATCTTGGCAAAAAAGGGCGCCAGCGGCATGGCATTCAGCTTGGCGCGAATACCAACCCGCGCCCACATCGCGACAATGGCCTGGCAAATCTGCTCATCATTGATGTAGCGATTATTCGGGCAATCCAGCGTGATTTCAAAGCCATTCGGGAAGCCCGCTTCTGCAAGAAGCGCCCGCGCGCGCGCCGCATCATAAGGCAAGCGCACATCTTCTTCCTTCACATAGCCATTGACCTGCGAAGGAAAGAAGGTGCCCGTCACCACGGATTGGCCACGCATGGTGGTGCGGTTGATCGCCTGGATATCAATCGCATGATAGAGCGCCTGGC
>JBBAUC010000112.1:0-10166 GCA_040398485.1 Roseomonas sp.
GGCACATTGGCGCCCAGATACCAGGAATGCAGCGTTTTCGTGAAAAGCGTGCGGTCGGCCACTTCCTGCACCTGCACCATCCAATCATCCACCGCATCAGGCTTCGCTTCAATGCGCGTCTGGCCGGCGGCGCGCATATCCGCGATGCAGCGCGTGATCCATTCCACATGCTGTTCGATGGCAACTGGCATATTGGTCAGCACTGAAGGGCTGCCAGGCCCGGTTACAGTGAACAGATTGGGGAAGCCCACCACTTGCAGCCCCAAATAGCTGCGCGGGCCTTCACGCCATACATCGCGCAAGCTCAGGCCATCGCGCCCGGCGATGTTCAAATTGAATAGCGGCCCGGTCATGGCATCAAAGCCAGTGGCAAACACAATGATATCCAAAGGATATTCGCCCTTGCTGGTCTTCACGCCGGTGGCGGTGATGCGTTCAATCGGCTCCGCACGCAAATTCACCAAAGCCACATTGTCGCGCTTATAGGTTTCGAAATCCCCGGTATCAATCGGCGGGCGCTTGGTGCCGAAGCCGTGATCAATATCGGCAAGGATCGCGGCCTTGGCCGGGTCCTTCACAATCTGGCCGATCTTTTTCTGCAGGAAGGCGGAGACAATCTCATTCGCTTCCTCATTCGTCAGCACATCGCGGAATTCAGCGCGCAGCCGAAGCCCGCCCTTTTCCCAGGCTTTCTCGAAAATCTCATTCCGTTCTTCATCGGAAACATCAAAGACGGAACGATCCGCAATGCGCCAAGGATGGCCATTGACGGTGGAGCGCATCACGTCGCGGATTTCGGCGAAATTCTCCCGCACATATTTCTTGAAATCATCGGTCAGCGGCGCATTGCGCGCGGGGATCGAATAATTCGCCGTGCGCTGAAACACGGTCAGGTGCTTGGCGGCGGCTGCAATCACGGGAATGGCCTGAATGCCGGTGGAACCCGTGCCGATCACGCCAACCCGCTTGCCAGAGAAATCCACACCCTCATGCGGCCATTCGCCGGTGTGGTACCACTTGCCCTTAAAATCCGGGATGCCATCAATCTTCGGCAGATTGGCGGAAGAAAGACAGCCGACTGCCGTGATCAAATAGCGCGCCGCATATTCCGCGCCCTGTTCCGTGCGCACGCGCCACAGATTGGCAGCCTCATCATACCGCGCCGCCACCACGCGCGCGCCGAAGGTAATGTCGCGCTTCAGGTCCAGCTTATCCGCGGCATAATTCAGATAGCGCAGAATCTCCGGCTGGCTCGGGTAGCGTTCGGACCATTCCCAGCCCTGCACCAGCTCATCCGAAAAATGGTAGCAATAGCTATGGCTTTCGGAATCACACCGCGCGCCCGGATAGCGGTTCCAATACCAGGTGCCGCCCACGCCATCGCCCGCTTCCAGCACATGGGCGGAAAGCCCCTGGCGGTCGCGCAGGGAATGGAGCTGATACATGCCGGCGAAACCCGCGCCGATGATCAGCGCGTCATACAGCTTCGCCTCGGTCGAGGTAGCGGCTAGGGGGCTTACGGCGTCGAGCATGGCGGTTTCTTCATGTTGGCTGGTTGAAGCTTTAGGCTAACCCGCACCGGCCCCCGGCGCCAAGCGGGGTAAATCCTTGTCATTTCCGCCCCACCGCCCACATAGGCGGGTGAAGGTGCCAGAGAGCCCCCGCGCATCCGCACGCCCGAGATTTATGGAAAGACCATCACCGTGAATATTCAAATGCCTCCCTCTAGCCTCACCACCGCCAATGCCACCTCGGAACCGCGCCCCTCCCGCACGGAAGCCGAAGCCGCGGTGCGCACCCTGCTGCGCTGGGCCGGTGATGACCCAAACCGCGAAGGCCTGGTGGATACGCCCGCGCGGGTCGCCCGCGCCTATGAGGAATTCTTCGCCGGCTATGAAACGGACCCGGTGGATTTGCTCGCGCGGTCCTTCGAAGAAACCGATGGCTATGATGAAATGGTGATCCTGCGCGACATCCGCATGGAAAGCCATTGCGAACATCACATGGTGCCGATCATTGGTCGCGCGCATATCGCCTATCTGCCGCAGGGCCGCGTGGTGGGCATCAGCAAGCTGGCGCGCGTTTTGGAAGTTTATGCCAAGCGTCTGCAAATCCAGGAAAAGCTGACGGCACAGGTGGCGAATACCATCGAACAGGTGCTGCAGCCCAAAGGTGTGGCCGTGGTGATTGAAGCGGCGCATCAATGCATGACCACGCGCGGCGTCCATAAGCCGGGGGTCACCATGGTGACCAGCCGCATGCTGGGCGCCTTCCGGGATGATGCCAGCACGCGCCGCGAATTCCTGGCCATTATCGGCGGCCAGCGTTCCAACGTGATTGAAGGCTAGGAGCATTTTCAAGCCAAGTGGAATCACTTGGCGACTCGGAAAATGCGACCAAATCAACTTCAGCTACCCCGCGCCGAAGCCCCGCTTGACCTAAGGGCGCTTCGGCGCGCATGAGCCTCCATGCGTTTTTCCACCCCGCCGAGTGCCGAAGACCTGGTCGAATTGGCCGAAGATGCGCTTGCCGCCATCCCGAAGCCGATGCGCGATTTGCTGAAGGGCGTCGCCATCCTGGTGGATGACATTGCGGAGGAGGAGATGCTCCGCGAACTCGGCATCGAAAACCCCTATGAATTGACCGGGCTTTATCTTGGCGTGCCGCTGACCGAAAAAAGCAACGGCATGGTGCAGGAAGAACCCGACCGCATCCTGCTATTCCGAGAGCCCATCCTGCTGGAATGGATCGAAACCGGGGAGGATCTGTTCCGCCTGGTGCGGAACGTCCTGATCCACGAAATCGGCCATCATTTCGGCTTTTCGGATGAGGATATCGAAAGGCTGGAAGAAGGGGAGTAAGCCCTCGTTTTCCTGGGTTGCGCGGGCGGCGGCCCGGTTTCAACTCGCCCTCATCCATCCTAAATAAACTTTCATGTCCATCACCTTCACCCTGAATGGCGCATTGCGGCGCCTGCCCGCGGAAACGCCCCCGGCCATGACCTTGCTGGATTGGCTGCGCGCGGCGGGGCTGACCGGCACGAAGGAGGGCTGTGCCGAGGGTGATTGCGGCGCCTGTACTGTGGTGATTGAGGCGCCGGATGGCGCCCGCGCCCCCGTCAATGCCTGCCTGATGACGCTGGGTCAGGCGCATGGCCTGGCGCTGCGGAGTGTTGAGGGGCTTTCAGCGCCCGATGGCGCGCCGCATCCCGTCCAGGCAGCGATGCTGGCGGCGGAGGCCACGCAATGCGGCTTTTGCACGCCGGGCATTGTCATGTCGCTTTACGCCCATGCGCGCATGGGGGGTGATGCGCATGAGGCATTGGCCGGGAATCTCTGCCGCTGCACCGGCTATCGGCCGATTTTGGATGCGATGGCGGCCTTGCCGGCGGCGGAGGATGCCGCGCCGGCACAGCCGGCCAGTGATGTCACCGCCTTCGGCCCGCCCGAGCATCGCTTTTTCCTGCCGCGCAGCTTGGATGAAACGCTGAGGCTGCGGCGCGAATACCCGGGGGCGTGGATTTTGGCGGGCGGGACGGATCTCGGCCTGCGGTTTTCGGAGCATCGGGAGAATCCTGGCTCCATTATTTGCCTCCGTGATGTTGCGGAATTGCGTGGGATCAGCGCGGGGCCTGAGGGGCTTTCGGTGGGCGCGGCGGAACCCTATGCCGCGCTGCTTGATCATATGGCGCATGATCCGGATTTCGCGGCTTTTGCCGCCCTGCTGCGCCGGCTGGGGTCACGCCAGATACGCGCGCTCGGCACGCTTGGTGGGAATTTGGGCACTGCGAGCCCGATTGGTGATGCTCTGCCGCCTTTGTTGGCGCTGGGCGCGCGGGTTTCGCTGGTGGGCCCGGGCGGCGCGCGGGATGTGGCGGTTGAGGATTTCCTGCTCGGCTATCGGCGCAATGCACTGGGCGCTGAGGAGGTGATTGCGCGGGTCTTCATGCCTCGGCCGAAACCGGGCGCGATTTTCGCCGCCGAGAAGCTTTCGCGCCGGCATGATCAGGATATCAGCGCCATTGGCCTTTCGGTGCTGCTGGAACGTGATGGTGATGTGATCACCCACGCGCGCATCGCCCATGGCGGCTGCGGGCCGATGGCAGCGCGGGCGCCGGAAGCCGAAGCGGTGCTGGAAGGCGCGGCCTTCACCGAAGCGCAAGCGCGCGCAGCGGGGAATGCTTTGGCGCGCGCGATTACACCCATGGATGATTTGCGCGGTAGTGCCGAATATCGCCGCGTGGCAGCGCGTAACCTTTTGCTCAGGCTTTATTGGCGCGCGGCGCGGCCGGATGCGGTGGCGGAAATCATGGCGCTGCCAACGCCGCATGCGCCGCGGTTCATCGCGCCATGAATGCGCCACTCAGCCAGGGGGCAGCGCTGGCCCATGATTCCGCGCTTGGTCATGTAACGGGCCGGGCACCTTTTGCCGATGATGTGCCGGAAGTGCCGGGCTTGTTGCATGGCGCGCTGCTGCTCTCGCCCGTTGCGCATGGCAGGCTTGGTGGGTTGGACGTTGCGGCAGTGCGCGCCATGCCGGGTGTGGTCGCGGTGCTGACGGCGCGGGATGTGCTGGGGGCGAATGATATCTCGCCCTCGGGCCGAGAAGTTGAACCGCTTTTGGCGGATGGAATGTTGCGCCATGACGGCCAACCCATTGGGCTGGTGGTGGGGGAGTCGCGCGATGCAGCACTGGCCGCACTCGCTGCGCTGAAGCCGGAAATTGAGGCGCTGCGGGCGATTCTTTCGATCGAAGATGCACTGGCGGCGGAAGCCTATTTGCTGCCGCCGCAGGAAATCACGGTGGGGGACGCGGCGGGCGCGATTGCTGCGGCGCCGCTTACCACATCTGGCGAATTTCGCGCCGGCGGGCAGGAACATTTCTACCTGGAAGGCCAGATTGCCATCGCCTGGCCGGGCGAGGATGGCGATATCACCATCACCTCCTCCACCCAGCACCCGACCGAGGTGCAGCATATCGCCGCCCGCGTGGTGGGTTGTGATTTCAACCGCATCACCGTGCGCTGCCGGCGCATGGGCGGCGGCTTTGGCGGCAAGGAAAGCAATGCGTCCTGGGTGGCGGCGGCGGCGGCACTCGCCGCGCGCATCACCGGGCGGCCAGTGAAGCTCAGGCTCTCACGCAAGGCGGATATGGCGGCCACCGGCAAGCGCCATCCCTTCTTGTATCGCTGGCGCGCGGGCTTTGACGCAACCGGACGCATCACGGGGCTGGAGGCGATGCTGGCAGCCGATGGCGGGCATAGTCTTGATCTGACTGGCGGCGTGGTGTTTCGCGCCCTGACCCATGCGCTGAATTGCTATGACGTGCCGGCGGTAAAACTTCGCGCGCTCTCGCTCCGCACCAATATGGTGAGCCATACGGCCTTTCGCGGTTTTGGCGGCCCGCAAGGTGTGCTGCTGATGGATGATGTGCTGCGCGGTGTCGCTGCCGCAACGGGGCAGGAAATGGAGGCGGTGCGCGCGCGCAATTTCGCGGGCGGCGAGAATGGCAGCAAGGCACCTTATGGCCAGGCGCTTGAAGGCGATCTGATCCGCCGCGTTTATGCCGAAGCCATGGCAGATGCCGGCTGGGCAGCGCGGCGCGCAGAAATCGCAGCCTTCAATGCAGCCCATCCCTTCTTGCGCCGCGGGCTTGGCAGTTTTGTGTTGGCCTTTGGCATTTCCTTCGGCCTCATGCATCTGAACCAGGCGGGTGCGCTGGTGCATGTTTATGCAGATGGGTCCATCCGGCTCAATCACGGTGGGACGGAAATGGGCCAGGGGCTCAATATCAAAATCGCGCAGGTGGTGGCGGATGCTTTTGGGGTGCCGATGGCGCGCATTCGCATCACACCAACCAGCACGGCAGAGGTGCCCAATACCGCGCCGACCGCTGCTTCAACGGGTTCTGATTTGAATGGCTGGGCGGCGCATCTGGCCGCAAGCGCCATTCGCGAACGCATGGCCACTGAGGCGGCGCGGCTTTGGGAAGTACCGGTGGAGGTGATTGGCTTTGCCGAAGGGCGCGTCTTCGTCGCAAAGCCCGGTGACAATCGCGCCATGGATTTCGGCGATCTGGCGCATCGTTGTTGGGTGCAGCGGATTTCGCTTTCTGCGACAGGGTTTTATCGCACGCCCGACATCCATTGGGATGCGAAATCCATGCGGGGTGAGCCCTTCTTCTACTTCTCCTACGGCGCGGCGGTGGTGGAAGTGGTGGTGGATACGCTGACCGGAGAACACCGCGTGTTGCGCGCTGATCTGGTGCAGGATTGCGGGCGTTCGCTGAACCCCGCGATTGATCGTGGGCAGATTGAAGGCGGCTTCGTGCAGGGGCTTGGCTGGCTGACAACAGAGAGCCTTTACTGGGACAAGGAAGGGCGGCAACGCACACTCGGGCCTTCCACCTACAAAATCCCAGGCAGCCGCGACGCGCCACCGGATTTCCGCCTGCGCTTGCTTGCCAATGCGCCCGCGCGGGCAGAGACGATTTTCCGATCAAAAGGTGTGGGTGAGCCGCCGCTGATGCTAGCAACCGCCGTTTGGAATGCGCTGTGTGATGCAACGAACCTTACGCAGCTTGACCTGCCGGCGACGCCGGAAGTGGTGCTGATGGCGCTGGAGAAAGCGCGCAAAAAGCAGGGATAGGCCGTTTGTCGCATAAAATCGCGCGGAACGCGGCGTAGTGCCTCAGCGCCTCAACCCCCTGCGATTTCCGCGCGCAATTCATCCAGAACGCGCAGCCCCCCCGCCTTGTTTTCCATATGCCAGAACAGCCAGCCATTGCAGGAAGGCACTTCCTGAACTGCGGCGCCGACCTGGTGAATGGACCCCGCTGCCTTGCCGCAGCGGAGCGTGCCATCGGCGCCCACTTCCGCCCGCCAGCGGCGGCGCGCATCGGTCAGCACACTGCCAGCCGGCACCATCCCGCGTTCCACCAGCGTGCCGAAGGGAATGCGCGGCTGTTCCCGCCGCGATGGCAGTGCAAGCGCGGCTGATTCCGGCATCGGCTCCACGGCTGCGAGCCGAGCACGCGCGCCGCGGGCGTAGCGTTCTTCCCGTTCAATGCCGATGAAGCGCCGGCCAAGGCGTTTGGCGACCGCCGCCGTGGTGCCGGAACCAAGGAAGGGGTCGAGCACGACCTCTCCGGGCTGGGTGCAGGACAGGATCACGCGATGCAGCAGCGCTTCGGGCTTTTGCGTCGGGTGCAGCTTGTCGCCATTTTCATCGCGCAGCCGCTCACCGCCCGTACAAAGCGGGATGAACCAATCGCTCCGCATCTGCACATCATCATTCAGGGTCTTCATGGCGGCGTAGTTAAATCGGTATTTGGATTCCTGCCCATGCGCTGCCCAGATCAGGGTTTCATGCGCATTGGTGAAGCGCCGGCCGCGGAAATTCGGCATGGGATTGGCCTTGCGCCAGATCACATCATTCAGGATCCAAAAGCCAAGATCCTGCAGCGCCACCCCCAGGCGGAACACATTATGATAGGCGCCCATGACCCAAATCGTGCCGTCTTTGCGCAAAACGCGCCGGCATTCGGTCAGCCAGGCGCGGGTGAAGGCGTCATAGGTGGCCAGATCTGGGAAGCGATCCCAGGCGTCATCCACGCCATCCACCACGCTTTCATCGGGCCGGCGCAATTCGCCCTTCAGCTGAAGGTTATAGGGCGGGTCAGCAAAAATCGCATGCACACTCGCCGGCGGCAGGCGGCGCAGCATGGCAATTGAATCCCCGACCAGAACCTGGTCCAAGAGCAGCTCTAGCTGCGTTCCCACCGTGAAATCCCTTATGACTTCGGCAAGAATCGCGCGCCCGAGTCGCCCGGTCAAGTCAGTTTCAAAACGGCCTGGTCAACTGGGCCAAAACCGCGTCGGTGATGGGGGGAGGGGCCGAGCCTTGCCAGCGCTTCCCGATGCGCCGCGGTTGGGTAGCCGGCATGGCGCGCAAAGCCGTAAGCCGGCCAGCGCGGGTCAAGCCGGCGCATGGCCCGATCACGCAGCACCTTGGCGATGATCGAGGCGCCGGCGATGGAAAAGCTGAGCCCATCCCCACCCACCACGCAGCGCACCGGGCAGGCCAAGGGCGGCGGTTGATTGCCATCCACCAAGGCGTGATCAGGGGGGGTCGGCAGCCTCGCCACCGCGCGGCGCATGGCCACATGCGTGGCGCGGAGGATATTGACCCGCGCGATCTCAGTCGCTGAGGCCGCGCCGACGCCGATTTCAACCAGCCCCTGCGCTTGGGCTTCGCGCAGCGCCACAAAGGCAGCATCCCGCGCCGCTTCCTTGAGCTTTTTGGAATCCTGCAAAAGCGCCGCAAGGCTTTCTGGCGGTGGGGCCAGAAACACCAAGGCCGCCGCCAGCACTGGCCCGGCGAGGGGGCCGCGCCCCGCCTCATCCACCCCGGCCACCCGGCCACCAAGGGCTGCTTCCAGGCTGAAATCCGGCCGTGTGGTCACGGTTTTGTGCGTGGCAGCAAAAGCCAGCCCGCCAAACCCAAAAGCAGGCTGCCCGCCAATACAGCGAAACCGGCGCGATAGGCGGCCTCAGGCCGCACGGCTTCCTCAATGGGGAAGAAGCCGATCACTATGCCCACCAACAAAGGCAGCAGGGCAGATCCCACAAGCTGCGCCATATTCACCGTAGTCGCACCGCGCCCCACCAAATGGTCGGGAAACAGCCCGCGCGCTTCGGTCACCAGCAAGACAGGATAACTGGAAAAAAAGATCAGCCCAACCAGCAGCCCCAGCGCCACAGGTAGCGGCGGTGTGGGCCATAGCGCGAGCCCTATCAGCATAAGGGCCGACAGCGCCGCCCCTGCCGTAACCAAGGCAGCGCGGGGGAAAAAATGCTTTTCCAATGGCCCCACCAGCAAAAGCCCAATCGGCATGGCAAGGCCCATCGCGGCCAAAGCACGCCCACGCGCCTTGGCATCCAGCCCATGCACATCAGCCAAATAAGGCCCCGCCCAAAGCCCAATCACCGTGGCCGCGGCGGCATAGGCGACCAGATGCAAGGCCAGCACCCGCGAAAGGCCGGGCAGGCGCCAGATGGAAAACTGCCCGCGCAAGGCTTCCATCAGGCTTTCTGGCTTGCGTGTGGGGGCAGGCTTATACGGCGGATCATCCTTTACCAGCCGCCACCAAGCCAGCGCGGCCAGCCCCGTCAGCAGCGCTGAAATCAGAAAGGCTTCCCGCCACCCAAGCCAGCCGGCCAACCAGGCGAGCGGCGCACCCGCCAGCAAAATTCCGATCTGCGAGAGGGCGAAAATGCGCGATAGCGCGAGTGTCATGTCGCCGCCCGCATACCAACGCGCGCAGAGCACCACCGCGGACATGAAGGAAGCGGCGCAGCCAATGCCGATCAGCGCACGTGCGACAAGCAGTGTGGTGCCATCCGTGGCAAGGCCTTGCAGCACCAGGCCAAGCACGGCGATCACACTCAGCCCCGCCACCACCAGGCGTGGGCCAAGCCGATCCAGCGCGATACCCACCGGAAGTTGCATCACCAGAATTGCGGCGAAAAACATGCCATTGGCCGCGCCCAGCATGGCCGGCGAGAGCGCCAGATCGGCGCTGAGTTCTGGCGCAATCACCCCAAGCGCGCTGCGATGGAATTGGCTGAGCCCGGTGAGGAGTGTCAGCGCCAGCAGCAGCGCCGCGTTGGGTGAAAGCATAACTTTCAAAAAGCGCGCCTATTCCACCTTGGCGCCGGATTGGCGCACGGCATCGCGCCAGCGCTGGCTTTCGCCGGCGACAAAGCCAGGCAATTCAGCGCGCGGGATGGGCATGGGGTCAAAGGCGCGTTCGGTGAAAAGCCGCGCCATTTCGGGGCTGGCGAGGGCTTTGGCTGTCTCAGCCTCGATCCGCGCCAGCACCGCATCCGGCGTGCCGCGCAGTGCAAAAAGCCCGGTCCAATTCACGGAGAGAAAGCCTGGCAAAACGCTGCCAATGGGCGGCACGCCCGGCAAAGCAGCATTGGGCGCGGCCGAGGCAACGCCAAGCGCACGAATGGCGCCGCCACGGATTTGCGGGAGCGCCGTGCCAAGCCCATCGAACATCATCGTCACATTGCCCGCGACCAAATCGGTCATGGCCGGCGCGCTGCCGCGATAAGGGACATGGGTCATCTCCGCGCCAATGGCGGCGCGAAACATCTCCCC
>JBBAUC010000113.1:0-5250 GCA_040398485.1 Roseomonas sp.
AGCGCACGCACGCGCGCCAGGCCCAGATCCATCAGGCGCTGCGTTTGCAGCCATTGGTTCCAATCGCGCACCACTGCCTGCAATAGCCGTGTCGTGATCTGCCAATGTACAGCCAACTTATCCGGCACCAGGCCGTCAAGCCGCGCGAGCCAGCTTGCCGCGAAATCTGTTGGGTGCGCGGTTTCAATCAAATCAAGATCGGCTTCTTCAAAGGCTATTTCATCAAAAAGTGTCGCAAGCTCCCCGGACAATAGCCAAGCCTGTTCGGCGCCAAGCGGCCCGCCATAGCGGCGCGGAATGCCAAGCACGATGCGCGACAGCACCGCTTGCCGCGTGAGGGGGGCCACCGCCGGCGGCAGGTCAAGCAAGGCAGGCAGCGCCAATTCATCTGCCTCTTCCACCGAAAGCCCGGGCAAAGCGCGCATGCGCGGCAGCAATAGCGCGCGGCCACCGGCTGCGGTCAGAAAGGCTTCGCGCAAGGCGCGCGCGGCGCGGCGTGTAGGCAGCAGCAGCGTGTAGGTCGCGAGTGCGGCGGGATCATCACCTGGCACTTGCGCGAGCAATCCCTCTGCCAGCGCGGGCAGGAAGCGCTGTTCGGCGGGGATGGCGAAAACGCGCAAGGCGGGCGCTTTAGAACAACGCGCGGGTCACGCCGCTGCGCAAGACATCTTCAGCATGTTCCAGATCATCGGGGGTGGACAAGTGAAACCACACGCCATCATGCACCAAACCGTAAAGCCGCCCGGCTTCGATAGCGCGATTATACAACCGGTTCAGGCTGAAGGCGCCGCTCGGTGCATCGGCAAACAGCGCGTGCGAGAGGATTTGTACGCCACCGAAAAGATAGGGCGAAACCTCGCCCTCTTCAGGCCGGCGAATGGCGCCCATAGGATCAAGCATAAAATCCCCGCGCCCCACTTCGCCCGCGATTTGCGCCGTGCGGATCAGCAACAAAAGCCCATCCATGCGATCAGGATCGAAGGCCGCGGCCAGGCGCTTCAATGCGGGATGCGGGCCATCCAGCCAGAAGGCGTCTCCATTCACGACCGCAAAGGGCGCATCACCCAAAGCAGGCAAGGCCCGCGCCACGCCGCCGCCGGTCTCAAGCAAGGTTTCCTCGCGTTGTAACGTGATGCGCGGTGCGTTGCGCGCATGCACGCAAGCCGCGACCTGATCCGCCAGCCAATGCGCATTCACCACCGCATCGGTCACGCCCGCATCCGTCAGCCGATCCAGCGCATGATCAAGCAGGCTCCGCCCCGCCAAGGGCAGCAGGGGTTTGGGCATGGCTTCCGACAATGGGCGCATGCGCGTGCCAAGGCCGGCTGCCAGAACCATGGCGTGGGAGAGGGTGATCATGCAGGCTCCTTCGCCGCATCGGGGTTGCGGCGCAAGTAGCGCGGCAGGGCATCATCCAACCATAGGCGCAGCGGTGTCGTCGCCGGGTGTTCCAGCGCTTCGGCCAAAAGCCGCCAGCAGCGCGGCCCGTGGACAAGGTAGTGGTGCTTGTTGTCACGCCGCGCGAGCCGCACCCAAAGTGCTGCCACGCGCAAATGGCGCTGCGCGGCACAGGCGGCCATGGCGGCGGTGAAGTCATCGCGTGCAAGGCCGGGCCGTGCGGCGAAGTAGCGCTCAATCGCGGCATTACGGGCTTTCGGCGCCACATCGCGCCGCGCATCTTGCACCAATGACACCAGATCATAAGCCGGATGCCCGAGCCCGGCATCCTGGAAATCGAGCAGCCCGGTGCGCTGCGCGCCCGCGCGCGCCTCAAGGCGCATCAGATTGGCCGGGAAGTAGTCCCGATGCACAAAACCTTGCGTGCCAGCGAAGGGGGCGAGCATGGCGCGCAGCGCCGCATCAAGCCCAGCACGCAGCTCATCACCGGGCGCGCTGCCCATCATCGCGGGCCACCACCAATCAAGAAACGTCGCCGCCGTCGCCCGCGACATGGCCGCCGCATCCCAGGCGGGCAGGCCGGGCGGTGGCGGCGCTTCGTGTAGGGCCGCGAGGGTTTCGGCGGCCTCGGCGTAAAGCATCGGCGCATCCGCCCCGCCATCCAGCAAAGCCGCATGGGTGGCGTCGCCAAAATCTTCCAGCAGCACCAGGCCGGCTTCGGGATCGGCGGCGATGATCTCGGGCGCGGAAAGCCCTAGCCCCAGGATATGCCGGGCAATGGCAATGAAGGGGCGGGTGTTTTCCGGCGGTGGTGCCTCCATGAGCAAGGCCGGGCGCGGCCCGCCCAGCAGCCGCGTATAGCGCCGGGCTGACGCGTCAGAGGGCAAAGGATCAAGCCTTGCCGCGCCAAAACCGGCATCCTGCAAGAAGGCAGCGATCATGGGCGCAACCCTTCAAGCCTGGCATCCCAACCGCTCAGCACCGCATGGCGCGCTTCTTCGGTGGCTCCGGGGGTCAGATGGATGCGAAGCGCTTCAGGCGGCGCATGTGGCCCAAGCCGTTCGGGCCATTCCACCAGCACAATCCCCTCCCGCGCTTCATCCCAACCCAATTCAGCAAGACCGGCAGGGCCAGACAGGCGATACAGGTCGAAATGATGCGCGGGGCCAGCCGGCAAATCATAGCTTTGCACCAGGGTGAAGGTGGGGCTTGGCACTTCAAGCGCGGCATCGCCGGTTGCGGCGCGCAGCAAGGCGCGGGCAAAGGCGCTTTTGCCGGCGCCAAGGGGCCCATCGAGCAGCACCGCATCACCGGGGCGCAGCAATGGCGCAAGCCGCGCCGCCAGCGCTTCCGTCGCCGCCAGATCGGGCAGATCCAAGGCAATTTCCACCGACCCCCGATCCCCCTTTCCCCGCAAAACTTTGACCAACTCGAAGTTCCGTCTATCACGCCCCCCTGGATTCGGGGGAGAGCCCATGCCGGCCGAGATTGAAACCGATGTCGCGATTATTGGTGCGGGCCCTGTCGGGCTTTTCGCGGTGTTTGAATGCGGCATGCTGCGCATGAAATCCGTGGTAATTGATGCGCTGGAGGCAATCGGCGGGCAATGCACGGCGCTTTATCCGGAAAAGCCGATTTTCGACATTCCCGCCCATCCGCAAATCGCCGCCGCTGATCTGATCGGCAAGTTGGAAGAACAGGCCGCGCCCTTCGCACCGCAGTATTTGTTCGGCCGCCGCGTGGAGACGCTGCGCCAGGAAGGCAGCACATTGGTGCTCGGGACTTCCGCCGGTGACACCATTCGCGCCAAGGCCGTGATCCTGGCCGCGGGCGCTGGCGCCTTCGGCCCCAATCGTCCACCCTTGGATGGGCTTGCCGGCTACGAAGCCTCCGGCGCTGTGCGCTACATGGTCGCGAAGCGGGAAGAATTTCGCGGCAAGCGCGTGGTGATCGCGGGCGGGGGTGATTCCGCGGTGGATTGGGCGCTGTCGCTGAAGGATATTGCAGCCAAGGTCGTGGTGGTGCATCGCCGCCCAAAATTCCGCGCAGCACCTGAAACCGCCGCGCAATTGGAAGCCGCAGCCACACGGGGAGAGGTGGACATGGCCATCCCCTATCAGCTTCATGGCTTGAAGGGCGATGGCGCCAGGTTGGAAGCGGTGGAATTGGCAACCCTGCAAGGCGAAACCCGAGATGTGCCGGCGGATCATCTGCTGGCGTTTTTCGGCCTTTCCATGGATTTGGGCCCGATCGCCGATTGGGGCCTTGGGCTGGAACGCAGCCATGTCAGCGTGACACCTTCAACCTGCGAAACCAATATCCCGGGCGTCTACGCGATTGGCGATATCGCGACCTATCCCGGCAAGCTGAAGCTGATCCTGCAAGGATTTTCTGAAGCAGCCATGGCAGCGCATGCCATCCATCCGCGCGTTTTCCCCGATACAGCGCTGCATTTCGAATATTCCACCAGCAAAGGCGTGCCCGGCGCGGCGTGAGCATCACATGCTGAAAATGATCCGCATTTTCGCGTTTCTGCTGATCGCCATCCTTGGCGGGCTATGGGGGCTTGCCTGGTATGTGCGTGCGCCTGGGGAAGCCATGGGCGATGCCTTCCTGCGGCAATTGGCGCAGTTTGGCGGGGCGGATATGCCGGCCCCTTCGGCGGGTGGCGTGCAATTGCCGCAAGGCATTGCACTCGGCGGTGCTTTCAGCTTGCAGGATCACACTGGCCAACGCGTGACCGAACGCGCCTTCGCGGGCAAGCTTGGCTTGATCTATTTCGGCTTCACCTATTGCCCGGATGTCTGCCCGACGGAATTGGGCCTAATGGCATCCGCGCTTGATCTACTCGGCCCCGATTCGGCGCGGGTACTACCCGTGCTGATCACCATAGACCCGGCGCGCGACACGCCCGAGGCTTTGGCCGATTACGTTTCACGCTTTCATCCAGCCTTGATCGGTTTGACCGGTACGGATGAGGAAATCGCGACCGCGGCCCGGGCATTTCGGGTCTATTATCGGAAAGTCCATCCACCAGGGGCGAGTGACTACCTGATGGACCATTCATCCTTCATCTATTTGGTCGGCCCGGATGGCAAGGTGCGCCAGCTTTTCCGTCCCAATACGCCGCCTGAGACCATCGCCGCGGCCATTAAAGGGCAGATGCGCCAGCTTTAGGCCTGCCCCCTGCTTTCAAGGCAAAAAAATTTTTGCTACCCTCACTTTGCTCGTCAAACCGAAAAAAATTCGGAGCAAAAAGGGATGCTCGATGGAAAATGACTTCGCCGACAGGGATGAAAGTGTTGAACGTGGCGCGGCCGGCGCCCCAAGACACACAAGAAGGTTGTCGGATAAGATTCTGATTTCCTTTCATCATGCCTGTGACCAGGCGGATTTCGATGTCGCGAATGACCTTTTGGTTATTCTGGAAAAGATGCTGAAGCGGCCCAATGCGGGTTCGGACAGCAATCGCCGCAAGAGCATCGAAAGCCTGGTGGCTGCGCATGAGCGGCTTTGGCTGCTACGCCACCCGGAAGCACGCGAAAGCTAATTCGGATTGATTGGCGCCGCATCGCGCAGGATCGCCTCGGCGGCCTGGGTAAAGCGACCATCGGCTTCGTGCAGTACAAGCCCAGGCAGGATTTTTGCCGGGCCGCGCGCCCCCTTGCGGGCGCGGAGCAAGACCCGCTTGGCGGCAATGCCGGCGCGTGGCCAAAGCGGCAGCAATTCCATGGCGCCGAAGCCAGCCGCCCGCATGGCCGCTGCCGCCGCATCAAAGCGCGCGGCGGGCAGGATCAGGCTCAGGCTACCGCGCGGCGCGATGGCGGCAGCCAGAAACCCGACCCATTGGGA
>JBBAUC010000113.1:5260-10143 GCA_040398485.1 Roseomonas sp.
GACCAACCGGATCCTGTCGGAGATGGTCGCCGCGACCCGGCCCCGCTTCATGCGTGGCCGCCCGGCGGATGGCGCCTGGCGGTGGCGTGCCGCCCGGCCAATAGGGTGGATTGGCAAAGCCATGCGCCACCGGGCCAAGCCTGCGCGCCAGCGCCAGATCCGCGACATCCCCTTGCTCGATCTGGGCCGCCAGCCCGGCCCGTGCGGCGTTGTCGCGCGCCAGCGCCGCCATGGTGGCTTCACGTTCCACCGCGCGAATCGCAAGCCCTGGCACACGGGCCGCCAGGCACAGGAAGGCTGCACCACTGCCGGGGCCGGCTTCCAGCACTGTTTCTCCCGGTTTGGCCGGAATGAAGGCGGCCAGCAGCACGGCATCCAGCCCGGCACGAAACCCCTGGCGCGGCTGGCGCAGCGCCACGCGGCCATTCAGCAGGTGATCTTCGGTGAAGTCTTCAGGTGAGGAGGTCACGTGCCTTCCTCCTCCCCCGCCTCACGCAGGATGCGCCGTGCTTGTGCCTCATCCTCATCCAGCACGGCCAAGCGGCGCGGAAAGGCACCAATGCCGCCTTCCACCGCGCTGATATGCTGATCCAGCAGCACAGTTTCGATGCCCGCATCCCGCAGCAATGCTTGCAGGAAGCCAAGCCTGATCGGGTTATTGCTGCTGACCAAGACACGCATAGGGATGCTCTCCGCCGGCTACCTTCGCTTGCCGGTCCAGCATGTGGCGCCTATGGTGCGACGCGCAAATAAAGGTGAGCAAGAGTGGATTTAGCGCCTCAGCAAATGCCTGGCGAGGATCGGGGTCGGGGGGAAGATGCCCTGACCGCGCTGACGGCGCTTGTCCAGGATGATCTGGAAGCCTGCAACCGCCTGATCGTTGAGCGGATGCAAAGCCAGGTGGCGCTGATTCCGCAATTGGCCGCGCATCTGGTCGCGGCCGGCGGGAAAAGGCTGCGGCCGCTGCTGACTTTGGCTGCCGCGAAGCTCTGCGGCTATCAGGGGGAGCGGCATGTCTCCCTCGCGGCCTGTGTGGAATTCATTCATACCGCGACGCTTTTGCATGATGATGTGGTGGATGAAAGCGCGCTTAGGCGCGGCCAGGCCAGCGCCAATGCGCTGTTCGGCAATAAGGCTTCCGTGCTGGTTGGTGATTTCCTGTTCGCCCGCGCCTTTCAATTGATGGTGGCGGATGGGTCGCTTGAAGTGCTGCGCATCCTGTCCACCGCCGCGGCGACGATTGCCGAGGGCGAAGTGCTGCAATTGATGACGCAGAATGATACCGCCACCACGGAAGACCAGTACCTTGCGGTGATCGAAGGCAAAACTGCCGCGCTTTTTGCCGCCGCGACGGAAGTGGGCGCAGTGATTGCCGACCGGCCCAAGGCTGAGCAGGCAGCGCTTTGCGATTACGGCGGCGCGCTTGGCATCGCCTTCCAACTGGTGGATGACGCGCTGGATTACGCCGCCGATCAGGAAGCCCTTGGCAAGACCGTCGGTGATGATTTCCGCGAAGGCAAGATCACCCTGCCTGTGCTGCTGGCTTTCGCGCGCGGGTCTGAGGAAGAACGCGGCTTCTGGCGCCGCGTGTTGGAAGAAGGCGACCAGCAGGACGCCGATCTGGCCACCGCCATGGCGCTGATGACAAAATACGACACCATTGGTGAGACGATCGCCCGCGCGCGGCGCTATGGTGAGAAGGCGATTTCGGCGCTTGATGTGTTCCCCGATAGCGCCGAACGCCGCGCCATGGTGGACGTGGTGCGCTTTTGCGTTGATCGGGCGCGGTAACGCCTAATCGCCTTGCGAACGGCGCGGCACCAGCGCGAGCGCCACCATCGCAAGCAATAGGCTCGCCAGCCACCAAGCCTGCCATAGCCCGAAGGAAAGCATCCCCGTCACCGCGGCTGAGGCCAACATGCCGGCACCAACCGCCGGTGCGGCACTTCGCGCAGCGGCAAAGCCAAGGGCCAGCATCAAGGCCGCGCCGACCAGCGCGCCAATGCCGCCCAATTCCAGCCAAAGCTGCAAGGCGCCGTTATGCGGATGCAGCGGCATCACCTCCACATGCGGCAATACTAAAAATTCGCGCTGCGCCGGCGTGGTAATGTTCAGCCGATCCAGCGTTGCCGCATCGGGCTGCGCCCGCCCACCCGGCATGGCGCGGCTGGCTTCCAAGCCCCAGCCTGCGATCGGCTTTTCGGCAATGCGCGCGGCGGCGAAATCCCAGATCACCAGCCGATGCACCGCCGAAGGCGGCAGGCTGGCTGAGGAGATTTGAGGAATAAAGGCAACCAGCAGCGGCATCAGCAGGATCAATACCGCCACCCCTGCCCCCACCAATTTCGGCACAAGGCGCGGCGCGGCAAGGCTGAGCAGAGCCGCGGCCAAACCCGCAATGGTGGCAAGCCGCGCCGTTTCTCCGGGCAGCATAATCAGTACGCCCGCGCCCAGCACCAGCAGCGCCGCGCGCGCAAACCAGGGCCAAGGCAAGGCAAAACCCACCGGCAGCAGCAGCGCCATGAATGATGCCGCGGGCTTCAGCCCGAACACCAAGCTTGCCGGCACTTCGCGGAGCCCACGCACCGCCGCACGCAGCGCATTACCGCTTTGCCAATCGGCGAAAGCCGCGCCGAGGCCAAACACCAAGCCAAAGCCGATCCATGGCATCAGCCGCGCGCCTTGGGCCGCCCCTGCCGCGCTATGCGCCAGCAGCATCATCGCGGCCACGGTCACGGCCAGCAGCGCCGCACGCCCAGGCTCTGGCGCCCAAAGCGCGGTGATTGCACCCCAGCCCGCAAGCATCAGCCCAAGCAGCATAACGGGGTTGCTCGGCAGGCTTGGCCGCCACCCGGCACGCCAGCCAAGCGCAAGCGTGATGGCCATGGGGATCAGCGCCAGCGGCGCCATGGCCTTGGATTGCAGCACCGCCACAAAGGGCGCGGCAAGAAGAGCAATGGCAAGGGGCAGGCCGGGGTGGGACATGGCTTCGGGCTTAGAACAGTTTGCACGGCCTTGGAACCGCGCCGCGCCATGCGCGCCCATGCCTGTCACATTCTCTCACCTAGGGTAACAGACAGGCGACCCAAACATCGCTAAATAACGCGTCAGGAGATCGCCCCATTGCTGCCCGCCATTCCCGTTTTCGATTTGCGCACCGAAGCCCAGCCATCGCTTGCCGCCATGCGCGCCGCGCCAGTGCGCGCAGAATCCCTCTGGCACTGGGCACGGGGGCATTATACCCCGGCGGGCTTGGCGTTTGCGGATCGGCTTTCGCGCCATTGGCTACGCCGCAACGACAATCCATTGCGCGATGAGATCGAGGCCATTTCGGCAGCACTGCCTGGGCCTGGTGGTCATGCGCTGAACCTGTCTTTCGAATGGGGCTGCACCGTGGGGCTGGGCGCGGCAGAGGCGCCCTTCATGCTCCGCGTGCTGGATTGGCCTTTGGAAGGGCTTGGGGAGCGGCTTTGTGTCTTTAACCAGGCAGGGCCGGCAGGGGAATGGTTCAATCTCGGCTGGCCGGGCTTTGCCGGGGTGATCACGGCGCTGGCGCCGGGGCGCTTTTGCCTTTCCATCAATCAGCCGCCTTTGCCGCAACGCGCGCTCGCGCGGATGGCGCGGCGGGCGGGTGCGGATTTCCTGGGAATTGCCGTGGATTGGTTGGCCGCGCGGCCGGCACGCTGGCGCCATCGCGGCCTGCCGCCGGCGCATCTTCTACGCATGGTGTGCGATACCGCGCCGGATTACGCCGCCGCCTTGGCAATGCTGCGCGATACGCCCTTGGCAGCGGGTGCCATCTTCTCGCTGGCCGGCATCAAGCCCGGAGAGGCCGCGGTGATCGAACGGGCCGAGGCATCCCATGCCGTGATCGAAGCTGCCCCCACCGCCGTTGCTGCGAATGGCTGGCAATGCATCGCCAATCCCGGCGCACCACGCTGGCGCTATAGCGCCGAACGCCACGCCGCCATGACGGCACTGCTGAGTGGCCCGGTTCCCGGCGACTTCGGCTGGCTCAAACCACCCATCGCGAATGAAGGATCACGGCTTGCGGCCATGATGTGCCCAGCGACGGGCAGGCTAGAATTGCTGGGGCTTGAAGGCGGAGAAGCGGTGACGCGGCCGCTTTATTTGAACTGACATAAAAAACCCGGCGCTGCCTTGGCAACGCCGGGGCTTACGCAACTACACGCAGCGGCGCTGTCACACCGCCGCGATGGCTTCCCGCCGCAATTCCACCGAAAGCGCATCCAGCGAACGCTCAACGCGGTCCAGCATTTCCGTCACCTCATCCTTGGTGATGACCAGCGGCGGGGAAAAGCCAATGCTGTCATTCATCATGGCGCGCAGGATCACGCCCTGTTCTTCGCCGTGCTTCACCAAACGCGGCCCAATCTTGCGCGCGGGGTCGAAATTCTTCTTGGCGGCCTTGTCTTCCACCAATTCAATCGCGCCCACCATGCCAACACCGCGCACTTCACCCACCATCGGGTGATTCGCAAAGCGGCGCTGTAATTCGCTTTGCAGATGCGGCCCCACGGATTTCACATGGCCGATCAGGTCCATCTCATCATAAATCTTGAGCGTTTCGATCGCGACCGCCGCCGCCACCGGATGCCCGGAATAGGTAAAGCCATGGCCCCAAGTGCCGACTGCGGAAGACCCCTCCACAATGCCCTGGAACACCCGTTCATTCACCATCACGGCGGAGATCGGCAAATAGGATGAAGACAGCGCCTTGGCGCAAACCAGAATATCCGGCGTGATGCCAAAAGTCTGGCAGCCCCAGTAATTGCCGGTGCGCCCGAAGCCGCAAATCACCTCATCCGCCACAAACAGCACATCATGCTTTTTCAGCACGGCCTGGATTTTCTCGAAATAGG
>JBBAUC010000114.1:0-10138 GCA_040398485.1 Roseomonas sp.
CCCATCCACAAGGTGCCGGGGCGGCGCACTTGAAGCAGGTTGGCTGCGGCATCTTCCTGACCGAAGCGGAGTTCACCCCAGCTGCCCTTCACGAAGCCATAGAGCTCATCATAGGAAACCGTGGTGCCATCGCCGGCGGTCGAAACCACATTGTCCATCTGCAGTTCGAACATGGCGCCGTAACGCATGCCGTTCGCCGCGATGCCATCAACATAAAGGTTGATTTCCGATTCATTGCGGAAGTCAGTGCGCTGACGGGCCTTGGCGTTGGACAGGGTGGAAGCGGGAGCGCCTGGCGTGCGCAGAACGCCGTTCTGCGGGGTGCCACCCGTTGGCGTGAACGTCACATTGGTGTTCGTAGCTGAACCTGCCGCAGTCGAACCTGCTCTGTTACGGAAGAACGCCTTGTCGGCGTCGTCCTGCACATTGCCGATGCTGAAGTCAAAAAAGCCACCAAGGCGCACGACCAAGCCGCTGGTCGTCGGCGTAGATGGGCGGTTCGGCACGCCATCCGCACCATGCGGGCCGGCGCCGGTGACGCCAACCGGGGTCTGGAAGGTAGCGGCGGCGGAGCCGACGGGCGCCACGGAAGTGGCAGGCAGCGCGGGCGGCGCAACCGGAGTGACAATCGGAGCCTGAGCCGGGCGAACGGCCGGGCGGGCTTGCTGGGCGTTGGCAGCCTGCGAAACAAGCGCAAGACCAACAACAGCAGTCGTCCCCAGAAGAATTTTACGCATTCAAGTCCTCCTCATAGCCGGACAATCCGGCAGTGTTCCTCGGCCCCTGCCCCCGGCAGGAAGGATGCATCAAACACCCAATAAGACCGTTCGCGGAATCCAGACCTTGCAGGACTATGAACATTTCAGAGCGCCTGCCGCAACCTCTCAGCAAGTTCTGGCGCGACTTGGTCACATCACTGTGGCAAGCGCGCAACAGGGGGCAGCAGCCCGCCAATGGCCGCGACCCCCGCCGCACAGCGGGGCACGGCGCCCAGCCGCGCGGGCGTGATGCCCCCCAAGGCCATGCAGGGCGCCGGCAGGCCCTGTGCAAGGCTGGCCCAACGCAGCGGGCCAAGCACCGGTGCGCCGGGGTGGCTTTGCGTGGGGAAAAGCGGGGACAGAAACAGGCAATCGGGCTTGAGCCGCCTGGCCCGCGCCGCGCCGCGCTGCCCGCCATGCGCGGCCATTGCCAATATAAGGTGACCCGGTCTCGCCCGGCGCGCCAGCAGAAAGGGCATCAAGCCCGCGCTCGCCCGCCGATCCGGCAGATGAAGCCCCACCCCCAAGGCCAGCGCCGCCCGCCCATCGCCGGCGATTATCAGGCGCAACCCCCGGCGGCGGGCGAGCCGGGCGACCGGCCCCAGCAGCCCCGGCGCCAGCCCACGCGCCACCACCCCGGCGCCACGCGGCAGCGCCGCCATGGCCAGGCGCGGGTCTGGCAGGCGCAGGGGGTCGCTGAACAGCCAAAGCCGGGGCAGGCCGCCAGGCGCTGGGCAGGCGAATCGGCCCCAGGCAGGGCGCGCCCCTGGAATCCTGCTCGATTCCCTGCCATTTGGATTTGCCATGACCGATACCCTTGCCATTGCCGACAACCTCTCCCGCATTCGGGCCCGAATCGCCGAAGCCTGCGCCCGCGCCAATCGTCCGGCAAATGCCGTGACCCTGGTGGCGGTTTCCAAGACCAACCCTGTGGAAGCCGTGGAAGCAGCCCTTGCTGCCGGGCAGATGGTGTTTGGCGAAAACCGGGTCCAGGAAGCGGCGCAGAAATTTCCTGGCCTCCGCGCCGGGCACCCTGGCCTCAGGCTTCATATCATTGGCGGCTTGCAGACCAATAAGGCGCGGGATGCCGTCAGGATCGCGGATGTGATTGAAACGCTGGACAGGCCCAAGCTGGCCGAAGCCATTGCGGACGCCATGACCAAGGAAGGCCGCCGTCCTGATCTGCTGGTGCAGGTGAATACGGGGGATGAGGCGCAAAAGGCCGGCTGCCCGCGCGCCGAAGCTGATGCCTTCATTCGCGCCGCGCGGGATGATTTCGGCCTGCCAGTGAAGGGCTTGATGTGCATCCCGCCCGTGGAAGGCGACCCGCGCCCGCATTTCGCCTACCTTGCCAATCTGGCGGCGAAGCATGGGCTGCCGATCCTTTCCATGGGCATGAGTGGCGATTTTGAAGCTGCGATCGCCGAGGGAGCGACCCATGTGCGCGTCGGTAGCGCCATATTCGGGGCGCGCGGCTAAACACGCATCCGCCGCTTGACGCCAGGGGCATAGCGCGGGATCACGCGACAAGGTTTTTCCCACGGTGAACAAGCTCATGACGCGCGTCTTTTCCGGCATTCAGCCTTCCGGCGTTCCAACCCTTGGCAATTACCTGGGCGCCATCCGCAATTGGGTGCCGATGCAGGATGCGCATGAAAGCATTTTCTGCATTGTGGATTTGCACGCCATCACTGTCTGGCAAGACCCGAAGGAGCTGTCGCGCCAAACCCGCGAAATGGCCGCGGCGCTGATTGCCTGCGGGCTTGATCCCAAGCGGTGTACTTTGTTCGTGCAATCCCATGTGCCCGCCCATGCTGAATTGGGGTGGATCTTTAATTGCGTCGCGCGCATCGGCTGGCTCAATCGCATGACGCAATTCAAGGATAAGGCGGGGGGGGACCGCGAAGCGGCGTCCGCCGGGCTTTATGTTTATCCCAATCTGATGGCGGCGGATATTCTGGCCTATCACGCAACCAAAGTGCCGGTGGGTGATGACCAGAAGCAGCATCTGGAATTGGCGAATGATATCGCCCAAAAATTCAACCATGATTATGGCGTGGAGTTCTTCCCGAATATCGAACCACTGATCCAGGGTGTGGCGGCGCGAGTCATGTCCTTGCGCGATGGCACCAAGAAAATGTCGAAGTCGGACGCTTCGGATCAGTCGCGCATCAATTTGACGGATGATGCGGATACCATTGCGCTGAAAATCCGCCGCGCCAAGACGGATGCGGAACCAATCCCCGAACACATGGCAGGGCTGGAAGGCCGCCCGGAAGCGCGCAACCTGGTTGGCATCATGGCGGCCATTACCGGCACGCTGCCGGAAAACGTGCTGCGAGAGCATGCCGGGCAGGGCTTTGGCGCCTTCAAGGGCACGCTGACGGAAGCGCTGGTTGCGCATCTTTCCCCGATTGCCGCTGAAATGCGCCGGTTATTGACCGACCCCGGCGCCTTGGACGCCGCGCTGCATTTGGGGGCAGAGCGTGCCAATGCGGTGGCAGCGCCCATCATGAAGCAGGCGCGGGAGATTATCGGGCTGCTGCCGGCGCGGTGAATTTGCGCTTGTAACGCCGGGTTATCGGGCCTTTAAGATTTTCACGGCATGACTGTGCCATGAAAAGGGGACAGCCGGCATGATCGGGCTGGATTGGGGAACCACATCTTTGCGCGCCTATCGGCTGGATCCGGCCGGGGCGGTGCTGGACAAGCGCGAAAGCAAATCGGGCATCCTGTCCGTGAAGCCCGGCGGCTTTCCTGATGAATTGCGCAAAATCGCCGAGGATTGGTTGGAAGCTGGCGAAAAACTGGTGGTGATTTCCGGCATGGCCGGCAGCAAGCAAGGTTGGGCCGAAGCGCCTTATCTGGCTTGCCCCGCAACGGTGACAGACATTGCCCGCGCAACCCTGCCTGTACCTTTCCCGGCCACGCGGGTGCGCCTGGTGCCAGGCTTGAAGGCGCGTGATGCCGATGGCGTGCCGGAAGTGATGCGCGGTGAGGAGACTCAAATCCTCGGCGTCCTGGACCGCCTGCCGGAAGCGGAGGTAACGCTTTGCCTGCCCGGCAGCCATTCCAAATGGGTGCGCGTGCGTGCCGGGCAAATCCTCGATTTTTCAACGCATATGACGGGCGAGGTCTTCGCTGCCCTTTCCGCCCATACGATCCTGGCGCGCAGCCTGCATCGCGGCGCAGCGCATCATGCGGGCGCCTTTGCGCGCGGGCTTGATCGCGCGCGGCAGGGCGGCGGCTTGCTGCATCAGCTTTTCGGCCTGCGCAGCCTTTCGCTGTTTGATGCCATGCCGCAACTGGAAGCGGCTTCCTATCTTTCGGGCCTATTGATTGGGCATGAGGTCGCATCGGCCCTGGAAGCCGGTGTAGCGCCGCCGGTGCATATCATCGGTGCTGCGGCGCTGACGCAGCGTTACAGTGCCGCACTGGCGGCCTTTGGTGTGCCGAGTGTCGTGGAAGAAGAAGATGCGGCTGCAGCGGGGCTTTTTCGGATTGGTGCGGTGATCGAAGCCGCGTGACTTAAACTGCGGTGATGATGCGCTTCATCTCGGAAGCTGTTTTCGCCCAGGTCATGCCCGCCAATAGCTTCGCGCCCGCTGCGCCGATTTCCGCCGCCCGCGCGCGATCCGTGTAGAGTGTTTCCAGCGCGGCGAGGATTTCTTCGATATTGCTCTCACGCCAGCCAGGCATGGCGGCGATGGCGCTTTGATCCGTCAGGGGTAGGGCCGTGCCATCCTGCAGCAAATCAAGATGGCCGCTATTGGCGCTGAGAATGGAGGGCACACCACAGGCCATGGCTTCCATCGCGACCAGATTGGTGCCGCCTTCGCAGCGATTGGGAAAGACCGCCGCATCCATTTCCCGCAAGATGGTTGGCATGGACGCATTAGGCACCAAGCCGAGGTTGAGAAATTGCTCCGGCTTGATGCCATTGGCCGCGGCCCAACCATCCATATCCGGCTTGCCATCCTGCGTGAAAGGAAGCGGTGCGGTGCGGCCAATTCTATTGATGCCTTGGGCGATTTGCGGCCAAAGATTGTCCCAGGCGGCAATCAGCATGGCATCAGGGTGTCGTGCCGCGAAAATGCGCCAGGCAGCCATGACATTATCCTGCCCCTTGCGCGGTTCCAGTTTGCCGCCGCTAAAGACCAGGAAACGATCAGGGAAAAGCCCACGCTTAGGCGCCGGGTGGAACAGCGTAGCGTCTATGCCTTGCAGCACGGTTTCAACACGCGAGATGCCATGCGCGCGCAGCACTTCGGCATTCCAGCTTGACCCAGCGATGATGTAGTTGTGGTGTGCCACAGTTTTGCGCGCATCACGGCCCAGATCCTCGGTCTCAAAAAACACCACGCCGAGGCTTGGTTTGCCGCCAAGCGGGCCGCCATGCGGCCCGGGCTGGGATTTCAAGTCATTGCCCAGGGAAGTAAGCATCGCCGAATTGAGCACCATCTCAGTGGGCTTTTCCTTGAGCAGGCGCTCGCGCAAATCTCTGGACCGGATAATGAACGGGAACAGGGCCCGCCACCGTAGCGGATCAATGAAGACCGAATTGCTGCTGATTTCATGTGTAGAGGCTAGCGCAACACCGGGATCTGGCGCCCAAGAAAGAGCCAAATTCAACCCGTACACCCCCCAACCATGGATCGAGGTAGCGGGCCAATTCATGACAACATGATTAGTCATGAGTTGAGGCTATCGCGCGTCTTATTGAGCCGTCAACGCCATAGCCTTTATCCCATGGACAGCGCGCCCCGGCAGCGCTTATGAGCGCTTCAAAACCAAAGGATAACGCCATGCCGAACGCCGCTCCATTCGCCCTTTCCCGCCGCGCCGTGATAGCTGCCTCCGCCGCCCTGCCTTTCGCCGCCAGCGCGCAAACGCCCTGGAAGCCATCGCGCCCCGTGACGTTGATTGTGCCCTTCGCCGCCGGGTCCGGCACCGATTCAGTCTCGCGCCTGCTGGCGAGCCTGTTGGAGCAGGAATGGGGATCGCAGGTGGTGGTGGATAACCGCCCGGGTGCTAATGGCGCCATTGCCGCGGTGGCCACTGCCCGCGCCGCGCCGGATGGCCATACGGTGATGATCACCACGAATAGCCCGCATGGCGCGACACCCGCGCTGATGAAGCGCCCAACCTATGACGCCATCAATGATTTCACGCCGATCGGGCGCATGGGGACTTACATTTTCGTACTCGCGGTGAATGACCAGGTGCCGGTGCGCAATCTGCAGGAGTTTCTGGCCCTTGCGCGGTCCCAGCCCGGTAAGCTGACCTATGCTTCGGGCAATACAACGGGCGTTGTCGGCGGCGCGATGCTGACCTCCATCGGCAATATCCAGATGGAGCATGTGCCCTATCGTTCTACCCCGCCGGCCATGACGGATGTGATTGCGGGGCGTGTCACGGGCATTATTGTGGATGTGGCGGCTTCGCGCGGTTTTTTGCAGGAAGGCAAGATGCGTTCGCTTGGTATTACTTCCGCCACGCGCACACCGCTTTTGCCGAATGAACCAACACTCGCCGAAGCGGGCCTGCCGGGCTTTGAATTGCTGTCCTGGATGGGGGCTGTTGGCCCCGCGCGCATGCCGCCTGAAATCGTGACGGCCTGGAATGCGGCGCTACGCAAGGTATGGGAAAGGCAGGAAACTGCGGATCGGCTGGCGAGTTTTGGGATAGAACGTGTGACCTCCGCGCCCGAGGAATTCGGCGCCTTCATTCGCAGCCAGATCGAAACCTGGGCGCGCCAGATCAAGGCAGCGGGGATCGAGCCGGAATAGGGCGTATCAAATTTTGGCCATTTGCGGCAGCGCAAGCCTTGAAATCGCCACCTTTGCTTATCATTTTCCACTGAATGCCATCGGGGAAGGCTGCGCAAAGCGATCAACCAAGGGGATTATCATGACCATTTCGTACAATGCTACCGCCCACGGGCTTGAGCGTATTCTTTCGGAACTGGCCGATTCCTGCCCTTTGGAACGCGCCCGCCTTGAAGCGGCTGCGCATATCCTGACTACGGCCCGCCGCGCCGCCGGCTTGCACCTTCCCGCTTCCGACGCCACCCGCGCTGTTGCTGAAATCCTGCGCCATTGGGACTCAGAGGCCGTGACGGCGTTGGAATATGCCGAATCCCTGCCCGAAGCGGCTTTGGACCGCCTTTTGCGCGCCGCCCCGGCCTGGGCCTCGGCTGCCCGCCGCGCCGTCGCCACGCCCGATCGGCACGCGGCCTGAGTTTTCACGCCTCCCCCATGACGGCCCGGCTACCTGATGGTAGGCGGGCCTTTTTCATTTTAGGCTGGTTTCCCAAAGGCGCATGTCCGCCTATAAGGCTGCATCCTGGGCCATTGGCCGGAGTTTCAGTGCCATGATGGAAAAACGAAGCAAGCCGAATGAACCGCGCCGGGTGCTGCTGCTGACCGGCGCCTCCCGCGGGATTGGGCATGCGACGGTGAAGCGCTTTTCCGCTGCTGGCTGGCGCGTAATTACCGTGTCGCGGCAACCCTTCCCGGAACAATGCCCCTGGGAAATGGGGCCTGAGGATCACATCCAGCTTGATCTGGGCGACCCTGCGCTGACCGAGGCAATGATCCCGGAAATTCGCGCGCGTTTGGCCCCGGATGGCGGCATGCTGCATGCGTTGGTGAATAACGCCGCGATTTCGCCAAAGGGCGAGGGCGGGGCGCGGCTTGGCACGCTGACCATGCCGACGGATGGGTGGCTCCGTGTTTTTCAGGTGAATTTCTTCGCCCCCATTCTGCTGGCGCGTGGCCTGGTGGATGAATTGGCGCGGGCCAATGGTTCGGTGGTGAATGTGACGTCCATCGCCGGTGGGCGGGTGCATCCTTTTGCGGGCGCGGCCTATTCCACTTCCAAGGCGGCGCTGGCGGGGCTGACGCGCGAAATGGCGGCGGATTTCGCCCCGCGCGGTGTGCGCGTGAATGCTATTTCGCCGGGTGAGATTGATACCTCCATCCTCTCCCCGGGGACGGATAAGATCGTGCAGGAACAAATCCCGATGCGTCGGCTTGGCCGGCCAGAGGAAGTGGCGCAGGCCATTTATTTCCTGTGTACCGAGGCGTCTTCCTATGTGAACGGCGCGGAAATTCACATCAATGGCGGGCAGCACGTTTGAAGCATTTTCAAGCCAGGCGGCTTGGCTTGGCGACCAGGAAAATGCGACCCATTAACAGCCGAGAGCATTTCAGCCGTGCGAATGCCTGGCCGAAATGCGCGAAGGCGTTCTGACGCGTGACGCCCGCCCCGCGCACCAGCCTTGCTGCCCTTGGCCTGCTGCTACCGCTACTGAAGCCCTATCTGCCGCGCGTCTTGGCCGCAATCGCGTCGCTTCTTTTGGCTGCTGGGCTGACGCTCGCGCTTGGCCAGGGCCTCAAGCACCTGATTGATGATGGCTTCGCCGGCGGGCACGGCGCCTTGGACAGTGCTGCGCTGGTGATGGGCGCTTTGATCACCGCCTTGGCCATCACCACCACCACACGGTTTTATCTGGTGTCCTGGTTGGGTGAACGCGTGGCCGCCGATTTGCGCCAGCGCTTTTTTGACCATGTCACAGGGCTTTCGCCCAGCTATTTCGAATCCGCACGCATCGGCGATGTCATGTCGCGCCTGACAGCAGATATCGGCCTGCTGCAATCGCTGATTGGGTCTGCCATTTCCATGGGCGTGCGCCAGGCCATCACGGGCGTCGGCGCCTTCCTGATGCTGGTGCTGACCAGTGCGAAACTCGCAGGGCTGATTGCGCTGATCCTGCCCATGGTGGTGCTGCCGCTGGTGTTTTTTGGCCGGCGCGAAAGGCGACTTTCCAAGGCGGCACAGGAAAGGATCGGCGATCTGGCGGCGCAGGCGGAAGAAACGCTGGGCGGTATTCGTGCCATTCAGGCTTTCACGCAGGAAGATCGCGCGCGGGCGCGCTTTGCCGAGGGATCGGAAGCCGCGGTGCGTGCGGCACTCCGGCGTGTATTCTCTCGCAGCCTGCTGATCCTGGCTGTTATTCTGCTTGGCTTCGGCGCCATCACCTTCAGTCTTTGGGTGGGTGGGCGCGATGTGATTGAAGGGCGGATTTCGGGCGGCGAATTATCCGCCTTTGTCTTCTACGCCGTGCTGATGGCCTCATCCGGCGCTACGGTCAGCGAATTATGGGGCGAGATCCAACGCGCGGCGGCGGCGGCGGATAGGCTTGGCGAGGTCCTGGCCATTGCGCCCGCCATCGCAGCCCCCGCGAACCCTTTGCCCCTGCCGCCCGCTCAAGGCCGCGTGGTGTTTGAAGCGGTGACGCTGCGCTACCCGTCGCGGCCGGATACTGCGGCGCTGAGTGACTTCAGCCTGGTGGTGGAACCGGGGGAGGCGATTGCGCTGGTTGGTCCCTCAGGTGCCGGCAAGACATCGGTGCTGTCGCTGCTGCTGCGCTTTTATGACCCAAGCGCGGGGCGCATCCTGCTGGATGGGGCGGAGATTACGCAGCTTGACCCGCGCGCACTCCGCACCCGCCTTGGGCTGGTGCCGCAGGAGCCGGTGATTTTCAGCGCCAGCATCGCCGAAAACATCCGGCTCGGCCGGCCCGACGCCACCGATGCGGAAGTGGCAGCGGCGGCCGAGGCAGCGGCGGCGGCGGAATTCATCGCGGCCCTGCCGCAGGGCTATGCCACCGAACTGGGCACGCGAGGTGTGACGCTTTCCGGCGGGCAGCGCCAACGCTTGGCGATTGCGCGCGCCATCCTGCGCGACCCGACGGTGCTGCTACTGGATGAGGCGACCAGCGCTTTGGATGCGGAAAGCGAATTCGCTGTGCAGCAAGCGCTGGCCCGGCTATGCCAAGGGCGCACAAGCATCACGGTGGCGCATCGCCTGGCCACGGTGCGGCGTGCGGATCGGATTGTTGTGATGGATGCAGGCCGCATCATTGCGATCGGCACGCATGAGGCGCTGCTGGCCGAAGGCGGGCTTTATGCGCGCTTGGCGGCATTGCAGTTTACCGATGGGGAGGGGCGCGGTTTGGTGCCGTCATCCCAAAGCGCGGCGCAGAAATAACCCAACCGGCACCATGCCGGGGATCACCTCCCGCACAAAAACCTCAAGCCGTGTCAGGAATTCACGCAAGGCCGGCGGTGGCGTCGGCGCTGCGCCAAGTGCCGCGATCAGGCCAGGCGCGGCAAGGCGCGCGGCTTCCACGGCAGCATTACGCGTGCGCACCAAGCCGCCATCAGCCTGCAATGGCGCAAGCAATTCCGGCAGTAACGCCAGAAAATTCGGCCATAGCGCCAGGTGCAGATAAAGGCTTGGGACCACCGCCGTATCTGAAAGCCCATGCGCAGCTGTGAGTGCGCGGATTTGCGCCTGTTGCGCGGGCGGCAAGG
>JBBAUC010000115.1:0-684 GCA_040398485.1 Roseomonas sp.
AATTCATCAAGGCTGGTGGAGCGAAGAAAGCGGCCGATCCGCGTAATGCGCGGGTCATTCTTCAGCTTGCGCGTTGCTTCCCACTCGGCGCGCGCCGCGGGGTCACTCGCGAGCAGCGCTTCAAGCCGCGCTTGCGAATCAATCACCATGGAGCGGAATTTCAGGCAGCCGAAAAGCTTGCCGCCGCGCCCAACGCGCTGATGCGCGAAGAAGGCCGGGCCGCCATCGGCGCGCACCATCAACGCCACGATGAGGAAGAAGGGGGCGAGCAACACCAGCCCAACACCAGCGCCGACAATATCAAGCGCGCGCTTCGCTATTGGGAAAAGCGCCTTGCGGTCGCGTTCCAGACCAATGGTCTGAGTCGAGGTTTGCTGGATGGTCTGTACGGGTACGCTGGACATGGTGTCCTGAACCTTCGAACCTGAAAGAAAGAGGCGGTGAGACCTCTCACTGGGGGGCACCGGATTCCCGGTATTGATGAAGGGTTTAAGTCCTCAACGGGGGCGGATTTGGGCCGCGGTTGCGGCCAGATTGTGGCAAGCGCGGCGCATTTTGAGGCGCTGCGGACGTGGCTTCAGGGAAAACAAGAAAAACACCCCTTAAGATATTGATATAAAGACAATTTACCTTCTGGCATACCAGCCGGGCGCCAGCACCCAAAGCCCGTTAAATCCACCAATC
>JBBAUC010000115.1:694-10134 GCA_040398485.1 Roseomonas sp.
CCTTCAGAATAAACGAGAAAACCGCCAGTTAAGTTGTTGGCAAAACACATTTTAACGACGAGCATACCACCCAGGCGCCAGCACCCACAGCCCGTTGTAGCCGCCAATCAGGTCGCGGCCTGGCTGATGGCTGGCACCAGCCAGGGCAAGCGCGCCTTCATCGGCCAAAACATAAAGGGTTTGGGGCTCAAATTTCCCCTCCGCCAATTGCTGCGCCAGCCTGGCATTCAGCGCGGCCACTCGCTTCGGGTCGAGTCGCGCAAGATAGACCGCATCGGTCTCCAGCCCCTTGGTCGCGGCGAAAACCGCGATCTCCTCCCACCACGGCGCCTGATTGCCGGAGGGGATGATGCGGATGCGGGTGTAATGCCGCGCGGCCTCGGCCCAGAAGGGATCGGAAAGGCGCAAGGGCACGGTGGAGGCAGTTGGCGGGAAAAAATGATGCAGCCGGGCAAAGCCAGGGCGCATGTCCAGCACCTGGATCAAAACAAGCCCCGCCAACACAAAGCCAGCCCGCCGTCCGCCGAGCCAGCGCACCAGCAGAAAGACCGAAATGATCAGCGCGGCATAGCCAAGCGGCCAGATGAAGCGTTCTGAAGCACGCAGCGCATCCGCATAGCGCAAAACCCATTGCGGCAGCTCGATTACCGTGAAGCTGACACCGGCAATGGAGACATTCGGCGTAACAGCAAAGAGCGCCATGGCTGCCAGCACCAGGATCAGCGGCCAAAAGCGCCTTGCGGGCCTGGTTGGGTTTTTCGCCCAGGCAACCAGCCCAAGCAGCACCAGCAAAAGTGCGCCAAGCCCGGTATAGGAATGCCCGACTTCCAGATGATTCGGCCCCGGCAAATCCGGCAGGAATGCGCCCCAGGGCGATGGATCAAGCGGCGCGAGTAGATCCATTTGCATCTGCCCATAGCCGCCCCAAGAACCACCAAAACCGCCGCCCAGCATGAACATCCCGCCCGCCCAAAGGGCGGCGCCAACCATTGCGAAGATGATGATGATTTCAGCGAAAAGCCCGCTGCGCTTCGCGCCATCTAGCCAGCGCGCCAGCACATCCGCAGTCCAAAGTGCCGCCACCATGGGCAGCAGATAGGCATGGATCAGCGCGGTTGAGACCAGCAAAGCCGCCCAAGCCAGCCAACGCCCCTTTGCCGAGCGCGTCAGGCAAAGCCAGAACCCCATCAGCAGCAGGAAATGCGCCGAAAGCGCGAAATGCCCGCCCATGCGCGCCAGCATGGTTGGTTGCAGCACAAAAAGCGCCGCGCCGGCCAGCCGCGCCAGGGGATCATCAGTGGCAAGCCCGATGATGCGCCACGCCATGAAAGCTTGCAGCGCCGCACAGCCATAAATCCAAAGCCCCCAATATTGCGAAACCTCCAGCACTGGGCTCATGGCCTTGAAGAAAAACGCCAGCAGCGGAATCGCATCCGCGTAGTAGATGGAGGAACTAACCTCCAGCCCCCAAAGCGGATTGAGGCCGGGCGGCCAAGACCACGGCGCGCGGCGAAAAAAACTCCAGCCCAGCCAATATTGTACCGGGTCGGGGCCGATCATGCCGCTCAACATCCAGCCGGTATTCCAGGGCGGCAGGATATGGAACCCGAAGGCGTAGGCGATCACCGCCCAGCCGATCAGCACCGAAGCCGCAGCCCCGGCCCAGGCTTTCAAAGCTTGTCGTGTCACGCCTTATCGCCAGGCAGGTAGCGTTCCACCAGGTAAAGCGGCCGGCCTTTGGTTTCGTTGAAGATGCGCCCGAGATATTCGCCGATGATCCCGAGCATCATCATCTGCACGCCGCCCAAGAAAAGTGTGACGGCCAGAAGGCTCGGATAACCGGCGACAGGATTGCCGAAGAAAATAGTACGGAAGATCAACTGCGCCAGATAGGCCAGGGCACAGATCGCCGTGATCAGCCCGATATAGGTCGCGACCTTGAGTGGTGCCACGGTGAAGGAGGTGATGCCCTCAAGCGAGAAATTCCACAGCTTCCAGTAATTCCACTTGGTGGTGCCGGCAGCGCGCGGCGCGCGGTCATAACGCACGGCGATGGCGGGAAAGCCGATCCAGGCAAAAAGCCCCTTCATGAAGCGATGCTGTTCACGCAGCTTCAGCAGCGCATCCAAAGCGCGGCGGCTCATCAGCCGGAAATCGCCGGTATCGGGGGGCAGATGCACCTTGCCGCTGATGCGCTGCATCAGCCGATAAAACGCGGAAGCGGTTGCCTTTTTCAGCCAGGTTTCGCCGGCGCGGGTGTTGCGCTGCGCATAGGCGATATCAAAGCCCTGGCGCCAGGCGGCGATCAGGTTCGGGATTACCTCGGGTGGGTCTTGCAGATCGGCGTCAATCACGACCACTGCCTCGGCACCGCGGGCGTGATCCAAGCCGGCAGTCAGCGCAATCTCCTTGCCAAAATTGCGGCTGAGATTGAGCACGGAAGCGCGCTGATCCTGCGCCTGCAGCCCGAGCATGACGGCCAGCGTGCCATCCCTCGACCCATCATTCACATAGACCACTTCCCAGGTGAGACCGATGCCTGCCAACGCCGCCACCAACCGCGTATGGAATTGGGGCAGCACCTCCTCCTCATTATAGGCGGGGACGACGATAGAAAGCGCGGGAGGGTCCTGGGACAAAAGCGGGGCCTCAAGGGGATTACGGGAAGGGGTGATAACAACCGAGATGGGGCGAAAACATGGCCCTGCACGGCCTTCAAGTGGGGTTTGGCCGTGGTTTTGCATCCCGCGCTGGAATCCTGGATGCTTGCCCTGAACGAGAGGAGCCTTCCCCGCATGCCGGCCCCGCGCAATCTGACCGAGCTTGAAGCCGATATAAGCCGCGACCTTGAATTGGTGGCCCATCCCCGTGCCACCTGGCTTGAGGCCAAAACCAGCGGCGGCGCGCCGGTGCTGGATTGCCTGATCATCGGCGCTGGGCAATGCGGCCTTGCGGTGGCGCATGCGCTCAAGCGCGACAAGGTAGCCAATATCCTGCTGCTGGACCGCGCGCCGGAGGGCAAGGAAGGCCCCTGGGTGACCTATGCCCGCATGCCCACTTTGCGATCCTGGAAGGATCAGAATGGGCCTGATTTGGGCATCCCGTCGCTGACGTATCAGGCCTGGCATGAGGCGCAATTCGGCGCGGCGCATTTCGCCGCCATGCGCATGATACCCCGCGAAGCCTGGCAGGATTACTTGAATTGGCTGCGCAGGGTGCTCGCCTTGCCGGTGCAAAACGGGGTCGCGGCTGGGCGTATTTCGCCCGCGCGCACAGATGATGGCTTGCCCTGCCTTCGGGTGGAAAGCTCAGCCGGGCCGTATCTGGCGCGCAAGGTTGTGTTGGCGACGGGTCAGGAAGGCGTTGGCGAATGGTGGATGCCTGATTTCCTGCGCGTGCTGCCGGCTGAGCTTCGTGCCCATAGCGCGGATGCGATTGATTTCGCGGCGTTGAAGGGCCGTGTGGTGGCGGTGCTGGGCGCGGGTGCCTCGGCCTTTGACAATGCCGCCATGGCGCTGGCGGCCGGGGCGGCAGAGGTGCATCTGTTCTGCCGCCGAGCGGACCCCATGATCATCCAGCCCTATCGCTGGCTGACCTTTGCTGGTTTCATGCGCCATGTTTTTGAAATGCCGGATGAATGGCGCTGGCGTTTCATGTCCTACATTCTTGGACTGCGCGAGGGCTTTCCGGCCGATACCTATGCGCGGGTCAATGCCTTTCCCAATTTCACCATGCATGTTGGGCGCCCCTGGACCGGGGCGCGCGTTGTGGATGGGCGCGTTGAATTGGCAACATCGCGCGGTGCCTTCCTCGCCGATTATGCAATTTGCGGCACGGGTGTGCGCATGGACCCTGCGCTGATTCCGGCACTTGGTGATTGCGCGGATAACATCGCGCTATGGTCGGATCGCTATACGCCGCCGGTCGAAGAAGCCAGTGAACGGCTTGGGGAGTTTCCCTATCTGGCGGCTGATTATGCCTTTGTGGAAAAGCGGGCGGGTGAGACTCCCTGGATTCGCGATATCCATCTATTCGGCATTGGCACTACCATGTCCTTCGGTCCCGCTGGGTCTTCCATTAATGCCATGACAATGGCTGCGCCGCGCTTGGCGGCGGGTGTCACGCGTGGCTTGTTCGAAGCCGATATGCCGCGGCTTTATGGCGATTTGCGTAGCTACGATATTCCGCAAGTGGTGCTTGACCCGAGCCGCATCGCGGCGGAGTGACTGGGGCGCGATGCAAAAAACCCACCCAGGCCAATGACCGGGGCGGGTTCTTCAAAGCGATTCTGAAAGCCGAGTGTTTCAGAATTTCCAGGTAAGCGCTGCCATCACACGATTGTCGCAGATTTTCAGATCAAGGCATTCCTTCTGGCTGATGTCGGTGCCGTAATAGCCAACAGAGACCGAAAAGCCCGCGGCGATTTCGCGCTGCAGGAAGATGCCATAGGCAAGGTAATCCGGCGCGCCGAAGCGTTCATTGCGCTCAATCCACTGATAGCCCAGGCGGCCTGACAGCGTCACATCAAACACCGGCGTCTTCCAATCAAAGCCACCTTCAAGCCAAACGCCCGTACCAGAGCTACCAAAGAAATCCGGCGAATAGGCCGCAGTGCCGAGCAGCGTCACGTCGTCAATTTCGTAGGAGAGCTTCATCACACCTTCAGCAAAGGCGAGATCATATTGGTTGGACGCAGCGGTATAGCCGGGGTAGGAATAATAGACGCCGCCAATATCAACCTTGAGGCCGCTCAGTTCAAAGCGGAAGCCCGCAAGCCCATCCACTTCCTGGCGCGCATCGGTGCCGACGAAGGTGGCATTGCTGACGAAGCCACCAACGTAAAAGCCGCTTTCATGGGAAAGCTCCAGGCTGCCCTGTACGGCGGGGCGATTGCGCGTCTGGCTGATGTTGCGGAACATGTAATCGGTCTGACCGACGGCCGAACCGGTCACCGAAAAGCCATTGCCGAGTTCGACTTGAGCAAGTGCAGGGGTTGAAATCAAGCCGAGCGCAAAACCCAGCGCCATAAGTTTTCTCATCATCCAAAACTTTCCTTTCGCAAAGAGGTTGCACTGATGACTGAATGATTTCGTCTTCAGTGTGCTGAGAAGTTCAGTTTAGGGGAGAATGTTTTTCGAGCGTTTAACGCAGCGCAGACAAAATGTGCTTTTGAAATGAGCAAGTATTTCGATTCAGATAAAAACCTCCGCAATTCTTCTGATGGGCGGCGCTAGAATTACCAATAAATTACAGTCAATTCACTCAAAGTCGGGCCTGCAAAAGATATCGCAGGCCCGATGCTGAAAATCTCAAGCAGCCGGCAGCGGCATGGTCCTTTTGCGCCAGGCGGAAGCCTGCATGGCGGATGATTTCACATGCACCAGTACCGGGCGATCGGTGATGGCGAAGGCCTCGGCCAGGGCGCCTTCAATCTGATCTTCCGTCTCAATGGAAACCGCCGCGGCGCCAAAAGCCTTGGCCCAGGCGATGAAATCCGGGTTGGAAAGTCGGATCGCGGCATCATAGGCGCGGCCTGGATAGCGGCCTTCATGATGCATGCCGATGGTGCCGTAGCAGGAATTATCCGAAAGGATGATCACCGGCGCGACACCTTCGCGCACGGCGGTCGCTATTTCATTCCCGGTCATCAGAATGCCGCCATCACCCACGAAAGCGACCGCGCGCTTGCCCTTGCGCCGCAGCGACGCCGCGACTGCCATTGGCACCGCCGCGCCCATGGCACCTACCACCGAAGCGAGGAAACACTGCGTTTGCCGGAAGGGGAAATAGCGATGCAGGAAGGACGAGAAATTGCCGGCATCCGACGTAATGGCCGCATCACGCGGCACATGCCGCGCCGCCGCCGCGCAGACCGCGCCGAAATTCACGCCATCTTCCATCTTGTCCCATTCGGGGGCCAGCAATTCGCGGTGAATGGCATTGAGGCCAGAAACCCAGCGCTTGCGCGCCTCACTCGCTTCCGGGGCATTGCGCGCGAGCAAGCCACGAATGACGGCGAGCGGATCAGCCGCAATCGGCAAATCCACGCGCCAGACGCGGCCGATTTCATTCGCATCCGGCCAGACCTGCACCATGGTTAACTGCGGTTCAGGCGCGGCGGGGAAGCTATAGGATTGGCTGATCGAATCTGACATGCGTTCGCCAAGGCAGATCATCAGATCGGCCTTCTTCATTTCCTCGATTAGCGGTTTTGGCACGCGAATGCCCATATAGCCGCCGTAATTCGGATGATCGGCATCAAACAGATGCGGGCGACGATGGGTGGGGCTGATCGGCAGCGTCCAGGCCTCAGCCAGGCGGTTCAATTCAGCGGAGGCAGCCTCGCCATGGGTCGCAAGCGCACCGCCCACCAGCACCAGTGGGCGTTCGGCATTGGCGAGCAATTCTGCAAGCTGGTCCAAATCCTCAGCGCGCGGGCCAGCCATGGGCATGGCGCGCGGCTTCACCACGGGACCTTCCGCGGGGGCGTCAAAAATGTCTTCGGGCAGGATCACGGCAACCGGGCCGGGGGTGCCGGATTCCGCCAAATGGAAGGCGCGCGCGATGGTCTCGCTCGCCTGGATCGGTTCTAGGACTTCGAAGACACCCTTGGTGATGTCGGACAAAAGCCGCGAGTAATTCTGTTCTTGCAGCGCAAGCCGGCCAATATCCTTGCGCTCTACATGGCCAATCAGCATCACCAGCGGCGTTGCATCATGATAGGCCGTGTGCAGCGCGATCATGGCATTGGTCGCGCCCGGTCCGCGAGACACCAGCGCCACGCCAGCACGCCCATTGCGCATGCGCCCATCGGCTGCGGCCATGAAGCCCGCGCCACCTTCATGCCGGCAGACCACCAGATTGATGCCCGGGAAATCGCTCAGCGCATCAGTGAGGCCAAGATAGCTTTCCCCCGGCACACAATAGATGATGTCAATGTCATGGGCCGCGAGGCTTTCGGCCAGCATATAGCCGACTGTCTTGGTCATGGGTCTCTCTCCTATCCTGTCTTACTCTGCGCGAATGCCAAGCTGTCGAATGACAGCTTCGAAATTTGCGCGATACTCCGCCAAAACCTGTCGGAAAGCATCCGGGCCGGCGAAGAAGGCCTCGGTTCCGATATTGGTCAGACGCTCATGTGTGTCTGGCTGCGCGGCGATTTGTTCCACGGCGCCTGCAATTTGCGCGATGATGGCGGGTGGCGTGGCCGCCGGCGCCATTAGGCCGATCCAGCCGGTATAATCATAGCCCGGCATATCGGCGGCCTCCGCCAGCGGAGGGATATCAGGCGCCAAGCGACTGCGCCGCCCGCTGGTTGACCCATAGGCCTTGAGCTTGCCTTCGCGTATCAGCGTGCCGGAAGCGGCGAGCGTTTCGATGGCGAAATGCACCTGGCCACCAAGCACAGCCGCCATGGCGGGGCCGCTACCCTGATAGGGGATATGCAGCGCGTCCACATTTGCACGAGCAAGAAAAAGCGCGGTCAGCACATGCTGCGAACCCGCCGCGCCGGATGACGCATAGGTGTATTTGCTGGGATTGGCGCGCAGCAAAGCCAGCAGGGCGCGCGCATCGGGTGGCGGGAAATCTGCGCGCGCCACCAGGATGTAGGGGGAGCCCGAAAACCGCGCGACCGGCGCCAGATCCCGGTCAACATCATAAGGCGTGCGATGGATCAGCGGGCCCAGGCTGATCGGGCCGATGGACGCGGCAAGCAGCGTATGACCATCCGGCACGGCTTTCGCGACGATATCCGTACCGATGCTCCCCCCCGCGCCGGGGCGATTTTCCGGCACAATCGGCTGGCCCAATCTTTCCGAAAGCCGTTGCGCCATCAAGCGACCAACCTGATCTGTCGCCTGACCAGGCGGCCAGGGTACCACCAGGCGAATGGGGCGCGATGGCCATGTCTGCGCTATGGCTGGCCTCATCAGAAATGGCAGCCCTGCCAAGCCAAATGTGCGCCGGTTGATCATGATGCGTTCCCTCAGCCCAACCATATCCTGACGCATTGGTGCGCGAGTGCAAGCGGGCTTGCCGACGCAAGACCTATTGCGGCTTGATCCCGGCAGCCCGCGCCAGCGCGCCGAGCGTTGCCAATTCGCGGCTGATAAAAGCGGTATATTCGGCGGGCGTCCATGGCGGGGGTGCGCCGCCCAAATCCTCAAGCTTTGCGCGTGTTTCGGGTTCGGCGAGCATGGCCTGGGTTTCGCGCGTCAGCCTCGCAAGGATGGGTGCTGGCGTAGCAGCCGGGGCGGAGATGCCAAACCAGGCGGCGGAGACCACATCAAGCCCAGCTTCGCGCATGGTGGGCAAATCAGGAAATAGCGGCGAACGGGTTTCACTCAACAGCGCCAGGGCGCGGAGCGACCCGCTGCGCATATGCCCAACGGCGGAAGGCAGGCTGTCAATAATGCCCGGCACAATACCGGCAATCACATCCGTGAGCGCCGGACCAACGCCGCGATAGACGACGGAGCGCACCTCAACCGCCAGCGCCTGACCAAGCCGCACGCCGGCCAAATGGGAGGAGGTGCCAATGGCCGCTACTGCCAGAGTCAATTCACGTTCTCGCCGGCCCAATTCCAGATATTCCTGGATATTGCGCGCGGGATGGTTGCGCGTGACCAGCAGGGCAGGGGGCGTGCGTGACAGCAACGCGATATGCGCGAAATCCGCCATCGGGTCATAGCCGATATTGGGATAGATCGCGGGTGAGACGCCATGCGAGGTGGAAGATGATACCAGCAGCGTATGCCCATCAGGCTCCGCCCGGGCGACCAATTGCGCGCCAAGCGTGGCGCCCGCGCCGGGGCGATTTTCCACCAGCATGGGCTGGCCAAGCCTGGGGCCGAGTTTCTCCGCCGCCAGCCGGCCAACAACATCCGTTGTGCCACCAGGCGCGAAAGGCACAATCAGCCTCATGGGGCGGGATGGCCAGGCTGGCCCCTGTGCCTGCGCTGCCCAAGGCAGCAAGGGCAACGCCAAAGCAAGACGACGCGGTATCATATCCAGCTTCGGCGGCGCCTGCATCACCTCAGCCCTTCTTCTTGCTGGCTTCCCATTCATCCAGATCAATGCGCGGGATTTCGATACGGTCCGTGGTGCGCGCATACCAGCCGCGGCCATGCATGCGCCCAACCAAGTCAAGCTTCGGCGTATCAATGTAGTATTTTGCCGGATCCATCACGCAATCATCCTGCACATACATGCCAACCACCTTGCCGAGTACAATGATGTGCCGGCCGGCAGGCACGAATTGGAAAATTTCGCATTCCAGAGAAACCGGGCTTTGTGCAATGCGCGGCACGGAAACCTTGGTGGAAGGCGCGGCAATAATTACCTAACCGTTAGACTTAACTCATGATTCGCACGCTCGATTTACGTGGCCAAGCCTTGAGTAAGGCTGGTTATCAACGGGCAATCCCGCGTGCATCACT
>JBBAUC010000116.1:0-7938 GCA_040398485.1 Roseomonas sp.
CGGGGCGCGCCGCTTGGGGCCGGGCCTCGGCGCCAAGCGCCCAAGCCGCAGCATCCGTCAAACCTTCAGTTGCGAGGTGGGATAGCATTGCCTTAGAGTCAAGGCGCGATTCCGCCATGGGCCAGGATAGAATCGAAGTTTGCAGCGCCCGCGCCGGCCCTTCGGGCAGGTCCAGCAGGCCCAAGGCTTCTTCGACCTGCGGTATCAGCCAGGGATGGCGCAACAGAATGGCGAGCAGAATGCGCGCCTGGGCTGCGCGGATCGTGGGTGCCACCATGGCGGGCCGGGCGACGCGCTGCGCGGGCGTGGCTTGGCCAGGCTGGCGGCGGCGCGTGGCGGCAAAGAAGCGATCGAGCAGCGCCTGGCGATATTCGCTGGCCAAGGCGCGTTCTGAAATGGCGGCGGCGGCGGCGACCAGGCGGTTGCGCGCGGCGGCGCGTTGTTCTGGGCTGGCAATGGCTTGGCCTTCCAAAAGCAGACCGTAAAGCGCTTCTGATAAGGGGCGCGCCGCGTCCATCACGCCCTGAAAGGCCGCCTTGCCGCCCTTGGCGATCAACGTATCGGGGTCTTCCCCCGCCGGCAGGGTGGCTAGCTTCAGGCTGCGTTCGGCGCTGATCAGCGGGAGTGCTGCTTCCGCCACGCGGGCAGCAGCCCGGGCGCCGGCGGCGTCGCCATCAAAACACAGCACCGGTTCGGGCGATAGGCGCCATAATTCCTGCAACTGATCTTCCGTGAGCGCGGTGCCAAGCGGCGCCACCGCCCCGGTGAAGCCGGCCTGATGCAGCGCAATCACATCCATATAGCCTTCAACGGCGACCACCGAGGCGCCACGAAAAGCGCCTTCCCGCGCGCGGTCCAGTCCGTAAAGCGCGTGGCGTTTGCGAAAGAGCGGCGTTTCCGGGCTGTTGATGTATTTCGGCTGACCATCGCCCAGAATGCGCCCGCCAAAGGCAATCACGCGCCCGCGCCGGTCCCGAATGGGGAACATGACGCGGTTGAAGAAGAAATCGCGTGGCGCTTCATCGCCTTCGGGCGCCTTCAGCAGCCCGGCTTCGATCAATTGCGCGGTTTCGAACGCATCCTGCTTCAAATCCGCCTGCAAGGCGCCGCGCCCGGACCCAGCCCAGCCGAGGCCAAAGCCCTGGATGGTATCCTCGGTCAGGCCACGACGGCGGAGATATTCCAGCGCTGGCCGGCCTTCGGGCAGCCGGAGGCGACGCTGAAACGCCTCCATCGCTGCTTCCATGACCGTATAGAGATCCCGCGCCTGGCGGGCGCGTTCGGCATCACGCGGGGCGAGTTTGGGGACATCAAGCCCCGCTTCGCCGGCGAGCCGTTCCACCGCTTCCATGAATTGCGCGCCTTCGGACTGCATGACGAAGGTGACGGCATCCCCATGGGCGCCGCAGCCGAAGCAGTGGAAATGATCGTCATAGACGTAGAAAGACGGCGTCTTTTCCCCATGAAAGGGGCAGCAGCCCTTCCAGTTGCGCCCGGATTTGAGCAGCCGCGTCTTCCGCCCGATCAGACCGGGCAGGGGCGTGCGGGCGCGAAGCTCATCAAGGAAACCGGGGGGCAGGGCCATGGCGAGGGGGGCAGACTATACCTTTGGCGGGAAAAGTGGAGCAGGCCGGAGGGCGCGAAAAAAACAGCGTTCATAGCGTCTTTGAGGCGTTTTGTACCGAAGTAGGTCATCAGAACCTTTTTTTCTGATAAAATAATAAGATAACTCAGTTTTCTAAAAACCGTCCTATCAAAACGAAATGAATGCCGAACCAAAATATTGTCATTACCCAGAAGATGAAACCTGACTCGACCGACCACTTACCGCGGACATAGACATACATGGCAACGAGGCAAAGGGCATTGATCATGAAAATAGCCAGACCGGAAACTAGGTATATTTCCCTGGTTCTATACCACCACAATCCAAAAGGCCCCTCACATCCAAAACAGTAGCCTTGAGTGTCTTGAAGGATTCCGACGAAAACCAATTCGGATCCGCTTGCAAGCGCAAATAGGCCGTGCAGCAGCAAACAGGGCAAAATTACCAGGACCTTGGGTAGAAGCACGGCGACCTTGTCCTCGTTCTCAGGCCCAGGCTGTATGGGTAGTTTTCGATGCGTGGGGGGTCAAGCCTTTTTGGCCTTCTCAACATTAGCGCCCCTTCAAAGTGGTTTACGGAGTAATTTGCGCCCCGGCACCAAGGCGGCTATCCCACACACCGATTTTGAAGGAACGCGACCATGACCCCCGCTGAACGCGCCGCCGTGCAGGCGCATCTGCGCAAGCTTTTCAGCAACCCCCGCATTCAGGTGACCGCGCCGGACCGCCCCAAGGGCAGCGTGGAGCTTAAAATCGGCAATGAATTCATCGGCACCGTCCACCGCGATGCGGAAGATGGCGATGTTTCCTATGCCGTGCAGATCGTGGTTCTGGCGGAAGATTTGCAGGATAGTGACTGAAGCGCCTGGGGGCGCGAGCGATGGTTAGCCCCCCAGCCGCGCCTTCACCATCGGCCCGGCCTTGGCCATATCCAAAGCCGCGGCGTGGCGGGATTTCAGCACCGCCATCACCTTGCCCATATCCTTGATGGAAGCCGCACCCGCTTCCGCCACCGCCGCATCAACCGCGGCGGCCATGGCGGCATCATCCATCTGCTGCGGCAGGAAGCCTTCAATCACGGCGATTTCGACTTCTTCCTTGGCCGCCAATACAGGGCGATTGCCCTGGCGATACAATTCCACACTCTCCCGCCGGGATTTCGCCATGCCGCGCAGCATGGCAATCACCTGATCATCAGGCACGCCCGGGTCCTGCGGGGTCTTGCGCGCGGCGATATCCGTATCCTTCAGCTTGGCCATGATCATGCGGATGGTGGAGGTAGTGGCCGCATCCTTGGCCAGCATCGCGGTCTTCAAGGCGTCGGTGAAACGGGCGCGGATTTCCATGGGTGTTCCTTCAATCTAGGGCGCGCTTATAGCAAAGAGTGACGCTCGGGCCAGAGTGTAGGGTTTCAGGCGGCCCGGATCGCCTCAATCAATTTCGGCTCGCGCGCCAGCAGCTTCATCAGCAGCAAAGTCGGGCGGCTTGGCTGCGCCTCGCCATGTTCGTATTTGTAGAAGCTATTGGGCGAACCCGTCAGCAGAAGGCTCGCATCCTTTTGCGTGAGGCCCGCAGCCTTGCGTATCTGCTTCGCCAAATGCTTCACTGAAGCAGCATATTCGGCTTTCATTTCCAAAAGTGCAGCATCCAACGGTGCCGCATCAGCACCCAGTAAAACGCCATCGCCATCATCTTCGGGGAACCAGCCCGTGACCTGCACCACGCGTGTCAGATCCATATAGGCCACAACCTCTCGCCGCTTACGCCGACGTAGCAGGGCGCCGGTTTCGGCGTGGATCATGGTCTCGGGCGCGTGCATCCTATTTCTCCTTGAAAGACAAAAGCACGAATTCAGTCACAACCGCATCGGTGAATTTCAGATGGAGCAGCAAGCCATCATGCGGCACGTGATAAACATCCTGCCACTGGCGATGATCGCCCAGGCTGGTGGTGGATTTCACGAAATGCGCCCCCTGCATACTTGCCACCACCGCCGCCACATCATCCATGCCATAGCCAAGCGCGACAGCCGAACGCGCCGCTGACATGGTTATCGCGCGCGCCCGTGCAAAAGCCGCCTTGAAGGCCGCAAGATCATGGCTTCGCTTCCGCTTATCCATGCGTTTTGATGCCACCTTTAAGGTGGTTATGGCAAGCTCTTTTCCCCGCCCTTCGCCCCATAAAAAACCACCCAGGTCGCGAAATCGGCTGAGGTTTCTTCAAACCGATGCGCCTCCCCCGCGCGCACAAAAAGCGCGTCATGTGGGGCGAAGGGCACACGTTCCGCGCCACGCCGTAGCCAGCCCGTGCCGGAAGCGATGATGTAAAGCTCATCCTGGTCATGCGGGGTCTGGGTATCCTCGCCCTTCGGCGCAAACCAGCGGAGTTGCATGGAACCATGCGCCAGCAGCAGCGCGGAAAGCCGGCCGGGGGCATTCGGCGTTGCAGCGGCCTCGGCTGCCGTGATCAGGGTGCGGGGCGTGGCTTCAGACATTCTGGTTCACCTCAATCATATTGGCGGAGGGGTCGAGCACATAAATCTGATGCATCCCCGCCATGGCGTAAACGCCAGCATCGGAAACCAAAACGCCCGCCGCTTCCAGCCGCGCCTTCACCGCCCGCACATCCGGCACGCAAAAGGCCGGGTGCCCGCCGATGGAAGGGTTATGCGCGAAGCGATTGCGAAAGGCGAAGCCCGCATCCGGGCGGATGATATGCAGCCCGCTATTGTCATCGGCCGTGGTCAGCACGGCTAATTCGGCGGGGTCTATGCTGAAATCCCCACGCTTGGCCGCTGATCGCCAGCGCCCTTCCTTGAGGCCGATGATCTCCGTGTAAAACGCCACGGTTTCGCGCACATGCTGCGCTTGCAGATTGACGTGATGGAAACTCCAGGCCGGGGGCGCTGATGGCGCCGCCGCGCCCGCTTGCAGCAGCACCAAAAGATTGAGCGCCGGGTCCAACGTATAGATTGCCGGCTGAGTGAATTCCCCCGGCAAGGCGGGCGCATATGGAAGTCCCGCCTGATCCAGCTTCGCCACCACCGCCGCCAAGGACGCAACCTCAAGCGCCACATACCGCCCGCCAATCGGGCCGAGCAAAGCAGCACCAGATCGCGCCAGCGCCACGCCAGGCCGATGCAGTCGCAAGCCGCGCCCGGCTTCGCCAATGAAGCGGGTGCGCGCATCTGGCGCCCGCGCCGCGCCAAGCCCGATCAGCGCGCCAAAGAAATGCGCTGCTGCATCCAGATCCTGCGCAGTCAGCGACACGTGATGGATGGACCAGGTCATGCCACGTTCACCACTTCCCCCATTACCCTTGAGAAGCCTGGAGATCATCCCCCATAGCTAAACCTTATGCTATGATACATCCTTCGATTAGAAGAACCAGGAATTGGTGCCTTGGCGACGGTAAAAACGCAAATTTGGTTGGCGGCGGGACTGGCCCTGGTTTGTAGTTTGATTTTGACGGGTTTTGCCAATTTTTTTGTGCATATCATCTCTGCTCAAATTATATCGGCGCTCGGCCGAAATAGTTCATTGGCTTCTGTTTTTGTAAGCATCATTTCGGCCTTAATTCTAGCCACTGCCCTTGAAGCCAGCAAATTCGTTTCTCTTTTTTGGCCCTTGAGGCGACGATGGGACCATTGGGCGCCGCTTAGCGCCGTATTCGGCTTTGTATACGCGGCCAGCCTCTTATTGCGGTGGATCGTCTTTGGTCTACGTCCAGATACTGACATATCTGTTTACGCAGGTCTCATTTACTTGGCGGCAAAGATCGTCCTGCTCCATTGGGCATTAGGTCGTCTCGCCGCTGTGGCGGCCATACCGCCTGGTGGTCCTTGGTTTGCCCTTTCCACCATATCGCTTGTTTCTGCTTTGGTCAGCCTTCTGCCCCTCCAGCCGGCTATTTTCTTCATTGACCTCCCCACGGCTGTATTGACGGCGCCGCAATGGTTGCTGGATGTCCCCCTGATTTTGTTCATCCTTGCCGTTTGGAAATGGCTACCGACCACGCTTGGCCATCAAGCATACGGCCCGGCACGCTGGATTATCATCATTCTGGCCTTATTTCTTTTGTTTATCGGCTGGAGTTTACTGGTCGGCGCTGCATTTTTTGGTCCGGCCAGAATTGATATCTTCTCCTTACTGCTCGCTACTCTGGCTGCAAGTTTTCTGTTTGTAATGCTATATCACTATGGCTTTCGCTCATGGGCTCTGCGCTCTAACGCACCCGATAAATGAAATTGGGGTTAGCCAAGGGGCGCTCACTCGGGGCAGCGCCGGTACGGGGCATGGGGCGGGCTCCTCTTCATTCGTCTGGCGGATGAGGCTGCGGGAAAGAAGGCGTGCTGAAAAGGCCTCGTTTTCAGAAAACGCCTTGAATGCGCCTTAGGCTGCGGGTCCTTCTCAGCGCCGCGCGCGCAACCCCCAGATTCTTGGGTGGTGCGCTTCAAATGAGCAAGCAATCCGAAGCATTGGCTCTCGGCACACCGATGGCCTTGGCCTTTGATCCGTGCTGCCGATCAATCCGCCGTCACCGCCACGCGCCGGGCTAGGTTAATTCAGCGCTTTAACGCCCCCATCTAGCCCCACACCCCATTCCGCCCCATCTTCCCCCCATGTCTTTGCCCAACCAACCCATCTATCTGGACAACCACGCCACCACGCCGGTGGACCCGCGCGTGATCCAGGCCATGCGCCCCTTTTGGGAAGCGCAATTCGCCAACCCCGCCAGCGCCGAACACGCCATGGGCCGCGCAGTGGCCGAAGCGGTGGAAGCCGCGCGCGAACACATTGCCGAATTGATCGGCGCCTCCCCCGCCGAAATCATCCTGACCTCCGGCGCGACCGAGGCGAATAACCTCGCCATCAAAGGCGCCGCGCGCTTTGCCGCGAGCCAGGGCGATCCGCGCGGGCGCATCATCACGGTCGCGACTGAACATAAATGCGTGCTCGAATCCGTGCGCGATCTGGCGCAGGAAGGGTTTGAACCCGTCATCCTGCCAGTCGGCGCCGATGGGCTGCTGGATCCCGAAGTGCTGCGCGCCGCCTGTGATGAAAACACCCTGCTCGTTTCCATCATGGCGGTGAATAATGAAATCGGCGTGATCCAGGACCTTGCCGCGCTGGGGGCCATCGCCAAGGAAGCGGGGGCCGCCTTTCATACCGATGCGGCCCAAGCAGCCGGGCGCATACCGCTGGATGTCGGGGAAATCCAGGCCGATCTGATGTCGCTGTCCGGCCACAAGGTCTATGGCCCGCGCGGTATTGGCGCGCTTTATGTTCGCCGCCGGCCGCGCATGCGCCTCGCCCCCCTGTTTTCCGGCGGGGGGCAGGAAAGGGGCCTCAGGTCCGGCACGCTGCCCGCGCCCTTGGTGGTTGGCTTTGGGGAAGCCTGCCGGATCGCCGCCATTGAAGGCCTGCTCGATTCCGGGCGCATCGCCGGGCAGCGTGAGATTTTCCTGAACAAGCTCCGCGCCGAAATCCCTGGGCTGGTCGTCAATGCCGAAGCGGCGCCCCGGGTTTCGGGCAACCTTAATCTGACCTTTCCGGGTGGCGTCGCTGCCCAAGGCCTCATGGCCGGCGCGCCGCAACTCTGTGTTTCCACTGGCTCAGCCTGTTCCTCGGCGGAAATTGAACCCTCTTACGTGCTGCAAGCCATCGGGCTTGAACCGGCAGCCGCCCGGGCCACCTTGCGGATCGGCATGGGACGCTTTACCTCGCCGGCAGAGGCGGAACGCGCCGCGGCAAGCCTTGCCGCTGCCTGGCACCGCGCAACCTCCGCAACAGACAAGACAAGTGATTAGCCATGCCGAAAATGGTATTCATCGAACGCGACGGAACGCAGAAGGAAGTGGAAGCGCCGCTTGGCCTTTCCGTGCTGGAAATCGCGCATCGCAATAGCGTTGACATTGAAGGCGCCTGCGAAGGATCGCTGGCGTGTTCCACCTGCCATGTGATTGTGGATGGCGCCTGGTTCGCCAAGCTGGCGAAGCCGACGGAAGATGAGGAAGATATGCTCGACCTCGCTTTCGATTTGCAGGAAACCAGCCGGCTTGGCTGCCAATTGATCATGACGGATGCGCTGGATGGGCTGGTGGTGAAGCTGCCCTCCGGCTCACGCAACGCGGGCGGCTGAGGCATGGCGCGCGCGCCTTGGGATGAATTCGGCGCGGAAGGCGGCTTGTTTCGCAAGCTGTCGGCTGCCGCCGCGACCGAATGGCGCGATTATACCTGGCATCCCTTTGTGCAGCGGCTCTCGGCTGGCACGCTGCCGCTCAAGGCGTTTCAGCATTATTTGGTCCAGGATTATCTGTTCCTGATCCATTTC
>JBBAUC010000116.1:7948-10124 GCA_040398485.1 Roseomonas sp.
CCCGCGCCAAGGCTTTGGCCGTGCTGAAGGGCGAAAGCCTGACGGCGATGCGCGATAAGGCCGCAGCCGTGTTGGCCATTCTGGATGAAACCAAGCTCCATCTGAAATACTGCGCCGAATGGGGGCTTTCGGAAGCGGATGTGGTAACCGTTCCGGAAACAGCCGAGACGGTTTCCTACACCCGCTGGGTGCTGGATCGTGGCTATGCCGGCGATATTCTGGATTTGGAAGTGGCTTTGGTGCCCTGCACCGTTGGCTACGCGCAGGTTGCGCTGCGCATCCTGGCGGACCCCGCGCGCCAGCGTGATGGCAACGCTTACCAGTCCTGGATCGATACCTATGGCGCTGCTTCCTATCAGGAAATGGCCCATGCTGCGGCGCGGCGGATTGATGCGCTTGGTGACTCTCATGGTGGGGAAGCGCGCTTCGCGCGTCTGGCGGCGGATTTCGCTGAAGCGGCGCGGCTGGAACAGCGCTTCTGGCAGCAGGGGCTTGATGCGGCGGGGCGCGGCTGATCATGCGCGTGCTGGTGGCCATGTCGGGCGGGGTGGATAGCAGCGTGGTTGCCGCGCTGCTTCAGGAAGCCGGGCATGAGGTTATCGGCGCCACCTTGCAGCTTTATGATCATGGCGCGGCCTTGCAGAAAAAAGGCGCTTGCTGTGCGGGGCAGGATATTCTGGATGCGCGGCGCGTGGCGGATAAGCTTGGCATCGCGCATTATGTTTTGGACCGTGAAGAGATTTTCCGCCGCGATGTGATGCGTGATTTCGCCGATAGCTATGCGCGCGGCGAAACGCCGGTGCCCTGTATCCGCTGCAATCAGACCGTGAAATTCCGCGACATGGTGGCGATGGCCGAGGATTTGGGCTGTGAGGCTTTGGCCACCGGCCATTATGCGCGCCGCATCGAAGGCCCGGATGGCGCTGAATTGCATCGCGCCGTGGATCCCGAGCGGGACCAAAGCTACTTCCTGGCGGCCACCACCCGCGCGCAGCTGGAAATGGCGCGTTTTCCGCTGGGTGACATGCCAGACAAAGCCACGGTGCGCGCCGCCGCCGCGCGGATTGGCCTGGCGGTGGCGGAAAAGCCCGATAGCCAGGATATCTGTTTTGTGCCCGCCGGGCGCTATGATGCGCTGGTAGGTAAGCTGCGCCCGGATGCCGCCGAACCCGGCGAATTTATCCATGCCGATGGCCGCGTTTTGGGCCAGCATGGCGGGATTTCCGGCTTCACCGTGGGGCAGGGGCGCGGCCTGGGTCAGGCTTCCTGGGATGGCGAGGAAAAGCTTTACGTGGCCGCGGTGGAAGCACCGAAGCGCCGGATTGTGCTGGCGCCGCGCGCGGGCCTTGAACGGCGGGCCGCCGAGGTGGGTGAGGTGAATTGGCTGATCCCCCCGCCAGCCGCTCCGCTCCGCTGCGCCGTGAAGCTCCGCGCCCGAGAGGTCCCGCGTGCCGCTGAGGTCACCTGGGACGGTTCAGCGGGGCTTGTGCGCGTGGTCTTGGACGAACCCGGCGTGATCGCGCCCGGGCAGGCCTGTGTCATGTATGATGGGGATCGCGTTTTGGGCGGCGGTTTCCTGCGGTCGCGGCTTTCGGTTGACACTGACCGGGCAGCGGCCTAACTGCGGCTCCCGGAACTTATCTGCCCTGCGGTAGACAAGCTTCGGAGCTTTTTTTGGTCGCATTTTCCGAGTCGCCAAGCTGTCCGCTTGGCTTGAAAATGCTCCTGGATGGCGGCGTAGCTCAGCTGGTTAGAGCACGGCACTCATAATGCCGGGGTCAGCGGTTCAAGTCCGCTCGCCGCTACCATCCAACCCTCAGTTTTGGCGCCATGGCGGATTGATCGCCGGCTTCGAGCAGATCGCGTTCAGATGGGAAATCTGAACGCGTGAAGATGCTCGAAGAACAGAGATGTAGACCCGCATTCCCCGAATAGTGCGCTGACTTCGCTGCCCTGACCTTCAAATCATCCAAATAAATCATGGCGTTGATGGCTACGAAGGGCGTGTTTCATGGATCACCCAGAGGGTGTGGGCTTGCAGCGGGCAGCTCGGGTCGATTTCGACCGCCGTGTGCGGGTGGCGCGGCTCCATAACCAGCGCGGCACCGCCGAGCAGTACATCAAGGAGGGCAAATACGCCTTCCACTGGACCCGGCTGTCATGCCGTCGGTTCCGC
>JBBAUC010000117.1:0-10116 GCA_040398485.1 Roseomonas sp.
GCCGAGGTCCCGTGCTCGCGGCTTTACGACATGGCAGATTGCGCCAATTACCCACATTTCAGGGAACGCGGCTGGGTGATGGAAGTGGCGGACCCTCTGCTGGGCCAGGTGCTGCACCCGGCGGCACCCTTCCGCTTTGATGGCGTGGCGCCGCAGGATGTGGTGCGCTGGCCAGGCCCGGCGGCGGGGGCGCATAATGATCATGTGTTCAAGGAACTTCTGGCCGAAGCGAAGGAGAAGCAGGCATGACCGGCAAGGTGACCATCAGCGAAGTCGCCCCGCGAGACGGGATTCAATCCATCACTGGCGATTTCGTGCCGACCGAGGTAAAGACCGCCCTGATCCAGGCGCTTTATGATGCGGGCCTTAGGCGGATGGAAATCGGGTCTTTCGTGTCGCCCAAGGCCATTCCGCAAATGGCGGATACGGCGGCGGTGCTGGCATTCACGAGAACGCTGCCGGGGCTGGAAAGCACGGTGCTGGTCCCCAATCGGCGCGGCTTTGATGCGGCCTTGGCGGGGGGCGCGGAACGGCTTGGCTTTTTCATGTCGGCCACCGCAGGCCATAACAAGGCCAATCTGAACCGCACGCGGGAAGAAAGTTTTACGGAATTGGCATCCCTGGTGCGCGACACGCCGAAGGGCACGCTGATCCGTTTCAACCTTTCCTGCGTTTTCCACTGCCCCTTTGATGGCGTGGTGGAAGATGCGGAAGCGCTTGATTGGGTGGAACGCATCGTGGCGCTGAACCCCGATATGGAAATCGCGCTGGCGGATACCACCGGCAATGCGAGCCCAGATCAGGTGCGGCGCGTTTTTGAAAAGGCCGAGGCCGCTTGGGGCCAGCGCTTCGCCTTTCATGGCCATGACACTTACGGCATGGGTGTGGCCAATGTGGCCGCGGCCTATGCTGCCGGCTGCCGCGTTATTGACAGTGCCGCGGGCGGTATTGGCGGCTGCCCCTTCGCGCCTGGCGCCACCGGCAATGTGGCGACGGAAGATGTGGTTTGGATGTTCCGCCGCATGGGGGTGGACACCGGCGTGGCTTGGAATGACCTGCTGGCGGCGGCCGATATGGCGGCGGGCATCAAGGGCGCCATTCCCGGCGGGCGGATGCGCGGCGTGCGCGCGGCGCGGCTTGCAGCCTGAAGAAGGCTTGCTGGCCGCGCTAAACCATAGCGCGGCCGGAATTTCTCCATTTTTCGGACGTTTTTGCGGATGATAAGCTTGGTCCCTGACGTTTTAAGTCAGGCGTGGTGGAGTTGGCGCATGTCCGATAGCGAAATTACCCGGAAATTGGCCGAGCTTGACCGGTTACTGAATGACCCGGAAACCCGCATGGATGCCGGGCGGGTTTGGGCCTTGGCGCAGGAATTGAAAGCGCCCACCGCCGGGATGGGCGCTTCGCGTCGCAATTGATAGCCGCACCTTCAGTATTGCAGCACGCGCGGCATATCCTTCGCCGCTGCGATCCAGCTTTTCACCGCGCTGAGTGACGGTGTCTGACGCACCAGCTTTTTCTCCGCATTGGTTTTGGTCAGGGCATCGAACAGGTTTTGCGCCTTGCGCTGCGCCAATTCCGGTACTGTATCCACACCGGCGGCTTCCAGCAGGTCTGCGTATTCCTCGCCAACGCCGTTCACGCGCATCAGATCAGCACGATTGGCGAATTTGAGAATGAGCTTCCCGGAAATGCCGGTTTTCGCCGCAAGCGCCTCTCGATCCTTTGGTTTCGAGGTTTTGGCCAACAAGGCTGACGTATCGGCGATGCCGCTGGCACGCAGCTTGTCCCCCATGACCTTGCCGATGCCTTCAATAGTTTCGATCTTGTAGTTCATGGCTTGATCCTCCCTTATGTGACAAAGACAATGATAACTTATCGGGAAATCGCCTTATGGCAAGATGGCCCAGGACCGCTGCTGTGCGGCGCGATTCGATAGGGTGAATTGGTCGGAGCTTTGTGCGACCCCGTTGAAGTTTCAGGAGATTTGGGATGCCGCGCCATCTGATAAAGCGTTCCTTTCGGCTGGCCGGTCACGCGACCTCGGTCGCGCTTGAGGCAGAATTCTGGGCCGAGTTGGAAGCGCTTGCGCAGGAAAATGGCCAAAGCCTGGCCGCCCTGGTGGTGAGCGTAGATGAGGCACGTGCCGCGCGGGGCTTACCGCTGGCAAGCGCGCTGCGTCTTGCGGCGCTGACCCATGCGCGTAGGGCGTAATCCTGCGGCGCGTTTGGAAAAATTCAGATGGGGACTGTCCGAATGTCGCCTAGGGGCTTAGCCTTGTCCTCATGGCAGGCAGAGGCTGCGATTCGTGCTGATGATCCTCGCCCTCGCTTTGGTGGCCCTCGCGCTGCTGTCGCTGGCGGCGCCCTTGCTGGCGCGGTCGGCGCTTGGCGTCAGGCTGCTTTATGTCGGCGCGGCCTTGGCGTCTTTGGTATTCGCGCTGGGCGGAATTGTCGGGCTGATCGTGGCACCCGCCACGCTCTCGCTGCCCTTCGGCCCGCCTTGGGGGGTGATGCGGCTTGCGCTTGATCCGCTTTCTGCCTGGTTCCTGCTGATCCTGGGCCTTTGCGGCGTTGCTGCCTCCGCTTTCGCCTTCGGCCATGTGAAGGGGCCAGAGGCAGCGCGGCGGCTGACGCCCTATCCGCTATTTCTTGCCGGCATGGCGCTGACCTTGCTTGCCGCCGATGGGTTCACCCTGGTGCTTGGATTTGAACTCATGTCCTTCGCGTCATGGGTGCTGGTCGCGCATGAACATGAACACGCGGAAAATCGCCGTGCCGCGCGGCTTTATCTGGGCTTCGCGGCCTTGGGGGGCGCGGCGCTGATCCTGTGTTTTGGCTTGCTCGCGGCCGGCGCTTCGGCGGGGGCGGGTTTCGCGGCCTTGCGCGCCGCGCCGCCGGATGGCTTGCGCGCTTTGGCGATATTGGTGCTGGTGCTGATCGGTGCGGGGTCCAAGGCGGGCCTCGTGCCTTTGCATGTCTGGCTGCCCTTGGCGCATCCCGCAGCACCCAGCCATGTGAGCGCGCTGATGTCGGCGGCCATGACCAAGGTGGCGCTATATGTGCTGGCGCGCGTGGTGTTTGACCTGGCCGGCCCGGCGCAGCCGCTGTTTTGGGGTGCGGTGCTGATGGCGCTGGGGCTGGCCTCGGCCATCATGGGGGCGTTGCGCGCTGCCTTGGAGGAAGACACCAAAACCCTTCTCGCCTGTTCCACCATCGAGAATATCGGGCTGATCACTTTGGGGCTTGGCCTCGCGCTCGCGTTTCGCGCGGCGGATTTGGGCGCGCTGGCGGCCGTGGCTGCTGGTGCGGCGCTGCTGCATGCGCTGAATCACGCCATGTTCAAGACGCTGCTGTTTTTGGGTGCGGGTGAGGTGCTGCATGGCGCGGCATCGCGGCGCATGGATCGGCTGGGCGGCCTGATCCATGCCATGCCCTGGACCGCTGGCCTGGTGCTGCTGGGTGCCGCTGCCGCCGCTGCGCTGCCACCGCTTTCAGGCTTTGCCTCAGAATGGTTGCTGTTGCAGGCGCTGATCGCCGCTTGGCGCGTGGGAGATTTGGCCTTTCAGATTGGCGCCGCGGCGGCCACCGCTTTGGCGGCGCTGGCCGTGGCGCTGGCGGCTGCGGCGATGTTGCGCTTTTACGGGATGGTGTTTCTGGGCCGACCGCGCAGCCCGCGCGCCGCAGGTGCAACCGAGCTTTCGGGCGTGGCGCGTGCCGCGCTGATCCTGCCCGCCGCGCTGACAGTGATCTTTGGCCTGATACCAGGGCATTTGCTGGAACTCGCCGCGCCGGCGCTGCGGCTGCTGACCGGTGCGGGCGCCGGGCTTTCTGCCTTGGGCGGCGTGACGGTGACGGTTGCAGAAGGCGGCGCGGGTTATGCGCCGCTGGTCGTTTTTGTGTTGTTGCTGCTGCTGGGCGGCAGTGTTGCGCTGCTCCTGCGGCGGCAGGCGCCGGGCATTGTGCGTGGCCCCGCCTGGGATTGCGGCTTCATCGCGCCGCCGCATCATCTGCCGTTTGGCGATCCCGTGACTCAAGTCTCGGCCGCCGGCATGGCGCAACCACTGCGCCGGATGCTGGGCAAGACGCTGCTGGCGGCGCGGGAGAAGGTGGAAATGCCGCCCCCGGGAAATACCGCGCCCGCACGCTTGCAGGCGGGGTTTCATGATCCTGTGCTGGCGCTGATTTCCGGGCCCTTGCCGCGCGCACGTGATAGGCTGGCGGCGCTTGCGGAACGCCTGCGTGATTTCTCGCTCAGGCAATGTCTGGGGCTTGGTTTTGCGGTGTTGCTTGCGCTGATGGCGCTGCTGATTTGGCTGGAACGGACATGAGCATCCTGAGCAGCCTCTTCACCCAGCTTTTGCATCTTGCACTGATGCTGGCGCTGGCGCCTGTGCTGACGGGCTCTGTGCGTTGGCTGAAGGCGCGGCTTATGGGCCGACGTGGGCCGCATCCCTTGCAGCCCTGGCGCGATCTGCTGAAGCTTTTGAGGAAGCGGCCAGTGCTGGCGGAGAACGCCTCAATCATTTCGCGCGCTGCACCTTATGTCGCGGTGGCCTCCGCGTTGCTTGCGGCGGCGTTGGTGCCGAGTTTTGCGCGCGGCATGGTGTTGGCACCCTTCGCGGATTTGCTGCTGATTGCAGGGCTTTTGGCGCTGGGGCGCTTTGCCATGGCGCTGGCGGGGATGGATGTGGGCACCGCCTTTGGTGGTATTGGTGCGACACGCGAAATGGCCTTTGCCGCGCTGGCGGAACCTGCGTTGGTTTTGGCCGCGTTGATTTTCGCCATTCTGGCCGGCACGACCAATCTGGATGTGATTACTGGGATTTTTCAGGAAGGCACGCTTGGGCTGCGTGTCTCGCTCGGCTTTGCCGCGCTTGCGCTGCTGGCGGTGGCCGTCGCGGAAAACGCGCGCATTCCAGTGGATAATCCCGCGACGCATCTGGAACTCACCATGGTGCATGAGGCGATGATCCTGGAAGCATCCGGGCGGCATTTGGCGTTGTGGGAGTTTCAGGCATCGCTCCGCCTCACGCTTTGGTTCGCGCTGCTGGCGGCGGCTTTTCTGCCCTTTGGCATGGCGGCGCCGGGTGCGGGGCCGATCGCCTGGGTGATCGGGCTATGCGTCTTCATCGCGAAAATGGCGGCGCTTGCTTTTGCGCTGGCGGTGTTTGAATCCACGATTGCCAAGATGCGCGTCTTTCGCGTGCCGGAATTTCTGGGCGCGGCGCTGCTGCTTGGCTTGTTGGGCGCGTTATACCTTTTTGTCTCGACGGGGTTGTCATGAGTTTCGGGCAACTTCCCTATGATTTGGCGCATTTGCTGGGTGGGGCGGTGCTGCTGCTGTCCTTTGTGCTGCTGTATCAGCGACGCATCTCTGCGGTAATCAATGCCTTCGCCACACAAGGCGCGCTATTAGCGCTTGCCGCTGCCTGGCAGGGCTATGTGCAAGGGGCGGCGGGGCTTTATGTGACGGCGGCAATTGCCTTTGGCGCCAAGGCCGTGCTGATCCCCTATGCGCTGCATCGGCTGGTGCGGCGCTTCAATTTGCAACGCGGCGTTGATCCTGCGCTTGGTATTGGCGCTTCGCTGATTGCCGGCGTGGCTTTGGCCGGTTTCGCGATGTTGGTGGTGCTGCCGGCCACCGCCGGCCAGCGCGCCTTGGCGCGGGAAGATTTGGCGCTGGCGCTTTCCGTTGTGCTGCTGGGCGGCCTGATGATGATCACGCGACGCAATCTAATCAGCCAGGTGATCGGGCTGCTCAGCCTGGAAAATGGCCTGATCCTGGCGGCAGTGGGTGTCGCCGGTATGCCGCTGGTGATGGAGCTTTCCACCGCCGCGCTAGTGTTGATGCTGGCGGTGATCGCTGGCGTCTTCGCGCTGCAAATGGGCGAAAGCTTCCAAAGCCTGGATACGGAAAGCCTGGATACACATAGGGGGGAAGGCGAATAATGCCGCTACCCTGGATCATGGTGTTCTTCCCCTGGGTGGGTGCGTTGGTCTTGCTCGCTTTGCCGAGGCTCCGCATCGCGGCGGCGGTGAATATCGGCTGCGCGGGCATTTCCTTTCTGCTGGCCTTGGCGCTGTTCACCGTGCCGCATGGTGAACAGGGCTGGACGCGCATTGATGCGCTGAACCTGCCCTTCGTGCTGCTCGCGTCCTTTGTCGCTTTGACCACCGCCATTTTCTCGGCGGCCACGCTGGCAGCGGAGGGTTTTGATCACTGGCGCATCCGTGCCTATCACGGCGCTTTTCAGGTGTTTCTCGGCGCGCAATACCTCGCGCTGCTGTCGGATAATCTTGGCGTGCTTTGGGTGGCGATTGAAATCGCAACCCTCGCCACTGTGCTGATGGTGGCGGTGCATCGCACGCCGGCGGCAATGGAAGCGGCATGGAAATTCTTCATGCTCTGTGGCTTTGGCATTGCGCTGGCGCTGTTCGGCACCATCCTGCTCTATTCAGCCGCGCAAGCATTGCTGGATGCGGAAAGCGGGCTGTCATGGGCAGCACTGCGGCGCGTGGCTGCGCAGTGTGATGCGGATACGCTGAACCTGGCGTTCGTTTTCCTGTTGGTGGGCTATGGCACCAAGGCGGGCCTGGTGCCGCTGCATTCCTGGCTGCCCGATGCGCATGCCGAAGGCCCGATTGCGATTTCCGCCGTGCTATCCGGGCTTTTGCTGAACGCTGCGATGCTGGCTGTGCTGCGCGCAAAAGCCATTGTCGGCGCGCAACCGGGCACCATCGCGGTCGGGCCTTTGCTGATGGCGCTGGGGCTTGCTTCCGTGCTGCTGGCATCGCTGGCACTTTGGCGGCGGCGAGATGCCAGACGCTTTTTTGGTTGGAGTTCCATTGAACATATGGGCATTGCCGCCTTTGCCTTTGGCGTTGGTGGCCCGGCGGCGACGCTTGCGGGCTTGCTGCATATGATGGGTCATTCACTGGTGAAAAGCGCAATTTTCTTCGGTGTTGGGCGCGCCGTGCAGCAAAAGGGTAGCCAGAAACTTGCGGATATTTCCGGGCTGGTCGCGAGTGATCCCTGGCTTGGCTGGGGGCTTGCCTTGGCGATTGGCGCCATCGCCGGGCTGCCGCCCTTCCTTTTGTTTGCGTCAGAATATGCCGTCCTGAATGCCGCCATGGCCGCGCAGCCTTGGCTTGCTTTGGTGCTGGCGCTTGGGCTGGTGCTGGCGATGACGGCGCTGATTCACACACTGCAAGCGCTATGTTTTGGTGTGGCAACGCCTGATGTGGCGCCTTCCGGCAGCGCGCTTGCGGTGCTCGTGCCGCTTTGGCTGCATTTGGCGGTGGCGTTGTTGCTGGGGCTTGCCATGCCCACGCTTTTCAGCGGTTTCCTCAAGGCGGCAGCGGGGATGATCTGATGATGGGGCCGGCTTCCAGCCTGATACGCGGCGGCAATCCGCAAGGGGCAAAGCCTTATGAGCGGTATTTGCTCTCCCCCACTGCTTGGGGGCAATTGCCGGCGGCTTTGCAGCAGGAAAGGGAATTGGCGCTGCTCGGACTTTGGGCGGATGCAACGCAGGTGCATGCCTGCTTCCTGCATGAACCGAGCGCAGAGGCCGTGCTGGCTTCAACACCGGCGGCAGGGTGGAATTACGCCGCGCTTTCCCCCGCGCGCCCCGGCGCGGTGCGCTTTGAACGCATGATTCTGGAATTATGGGGCCATCGCGCGGAAGGTGCTGTGGATTTGCGCCCATGGCTGGATCACGGGCGCTGGAATCTGCGCCATCCGCTCGCTGCCAAACCCATCCCCTTTGCGGGAGAAGCCCCGCAGCCGGAATTCCTGCCGGTAGAAGGGGAGGGCATTCACCAAATCCCCGTTGGCCCCATTCATGCCGGCGTCATTGAACCCGGACATTTCCGCTTTTCCGTGCAGGGTGAAGCCGTGGTTAGGTTGGAACAGCGGCTTGGCTATACGCATAAGGGCACGCTTTCGCTCATGCTTGGTACGTCGCCCCGTGCGGCGGTGCGTTATGCGGCGCGGCTTTCCGGCGATACCACCGTTGCGCATTCCTGGGCGTTTTCCGCGGCGGTGGAAGCCGCACTTGGTGTCACGCCACCGCCACGCGCGCTGCATCTGCGCGCGCTGATGCTGGAATTGGAACGCATCCATAATCACCTGAATGATTGGGGCTTCGTCTGCAACGACGCGGCCTTTGCCTTCCCGCATGCGCGCTGCGGTTTTCTGCGCGAAGGCGTGCTGCGCGCCATTGCCGCTGCTTTTGGCCATCGGCTGATGATGGACCGCGTTTTGCCTGGCGGTGTCGCGCCCGATATCGCGCCGCGCGGGGCCGAGGCGATTCTAGCCGCGCTGGATGCGGTGGAAGCGGAAATCCCTTCACTGATGCAGATTTATGAAGCCCATGCCAGTTTGCAGGATCGCGTGGTGACAACGGGATATTTGCGCCCCGATCTGGCGCGTGCCTTCGCCGCGGGCGGGCATGTAGGCCGCGCTTCCGGGCGTGATTTTGATGCGCGTCGCCTGCCGCAGAGCCAACCCTATCCAACGTTGCGTTTCGACGTGCCGGTGCTGGAAACGGGCGATGTGGATGCGCGGGTGCGGATCCGTGTGCTGGAACTCAGCCAATCCATCGCCCTTGTGCGGCAAATCCTGGCCAGCCTTCCATCCGGTGAGTTGATGGCGCCTTTGCCGGTGCGTGCCGGCGAAGGTGTGGCGATGATTGAAGGCTTTCGCGGCGAATGTCTGCATTGGATCGCGCTTGATGATGGCGGGCTGATCCGCGCGCTTTTCCCGCGTGATCCTTCCTGGTTGCAATGGCCACTTCTGGAAGCGGCGATCGAAGACAATATCGTCGCCGATTTCCCGCTATGCAATAAATCCTTCAATTGTTCCTATAGCGGGGTGGATTTGTGATGCTGTGGCCGAAGCTCGCCCGCGCGCTATTTGCGAAGCCCCTCACGGATAATGCGCCGCTGGTGCCGCGTGAGACCATTCAGGCACTCGGCGAAAGACTGGCCGCGACCAGCTGCGCGCGACTGGGCCGTAGCCTTGCGATCCGTGAAGTGGATAGCGGTTCCTGCAATGGCTGTGAGCTGGAAGTGAATGCGCTGCAAAATGTCGCCTATGATCTGGAACGCTTTGGGCTGCGCTTTGTCGCCTCACCCAAACATGCCGATGTGTTGCTGGTGACCGGGCCCGCATGTCTGAATATGCGCCAGGCTTTGGAACGCGCGCTCGCCAGCGCGCCCGAGCCACGCTGGGTGGTGGCGGCGGGCGATTGCGCTGTGGATGGCGGCGTCTTCAAGGGTTCCTATGCGGTGGAAAACGGCATTGCCGCCGTGCTGCCGGTGGATTTGCTGATCCCGGGCTGCCCGCCTACGCCCGCGCAATTGCTGGAAGGGCTGCTTTCCCTGCTGGAGGCGGAAGCTGCAAAAAAATAGGGCCGGCTGGATTTAACCAGCCAGCCCAAAGGTACCATCCGAAGACGGACCAGTTGCGGCGCGGCATGCCGGGAATGAGCCGCGCAACGAGACTAGAATGCCAGCTCTCATCTCTCGCCCCCGTGAGCGGCAGCTTAACTTTTTTCAAGAATGGTAGTGGCCTGCTGATGTGCTACCCCGAATGCATCCACTCAGACAGCCAGTCCTTTGGTTTGATGGCTGATGGTTGAGGTTATGGCAGCGGGGATGGGGCATGCCCCCATCCCCGTTGACCGGCGATCTCGGCGGGGGTGAGCCCGCCCAGTTTCGAATGCGGCCGGATGGTATTGTAATCCTGCCGCCAGGTGTCCAGCACGGCCCGTGCCTGCACCACGGAGGTAATCAGCATCTCATTTAGGCACTCATCGCGCAGCCGGCCGTTGAAGCTTTCGACGAAAGCATTCTGGGTCGGTTTGCCCGGCGCGATGTAATGCCATTCCCCCTGCCGCTCTTGCGACCAGCGCTGGTTCGGCCCTTGTGGCAGCGCCATTGGCACCCTGGTCCCTAGCGCCCGTTTCCGGCCGCCGCGCCGACGCAGCTGTAGCCCCTCCTCGCGATTGAGGCTCCGCAACTTCTTATGGTTCGGCTTCAGCCCCTCCCGCGCCAGCAGATAACCGAGCCGCAGATAGCAAAACCGCCGCCGCGTGGCCGCCAGCTCACG
>JBBAUC010000118.1:0-10091 GCA_040398485.1 Roseomonas sp.
TTCAGGTACCTGTGGCCGCAAGGCTGTGAAGGTTCGAGTCCTTTCCTGGGCACCAGTTTTTCTTTTCATGAGGCGGCGCGACCAATGGGTTCCACCTTATTCTCCCATGCCGGCGTGACCATCCGGCTTTATCGGAACGACCTACCGGATGGCCTGGATTTGGGCCGTGTGGTTGCGATTGATACGGAAACCATGGGTCTGAACCCGCATCGGGACAGGCTTTGCCTGGTGCAGTTATCTTCGGGCGATGGGTCAGCGCATCTGGTGCAAATCAGCCCGGCATCGCTTGGTGGGCGGGGGGCGGATGCGCCCAATTTGAAGAAGTTATTGGCTGATCCTGCGGTCACCAAGCTGTTTCATTTCGCGCGGTTTGATGTGGCGGCGTTGTATCATGCGCTGGGTGTTGTCACGGCGCCGGTGGTTTGCACCAAAGTCGCGGCCAAGTTGGTGCGGACTTTTACGGATAGGCATGGGCTCAAGGATTTGTGCCGGGAATTGCTGGGCGTGGATTTGTCCAAGCAGCAGCAGACGTCTGATTGGGGTGCGGCGGAACTCACGACTGAACAAATGGCTTATGCCGCTTCTGATGTGCTGCATTTGCATGCGCTGTGGGGCAAGCTTGAAGGCTTGTTGAAGCGCGAAGGCCGGTTGGATTTGGCGGAGGCTTGTTTCCGTTTCCTGCCGGCGCGCGGGCGGCTTGATCTGCTGGGTTATGAGGACCCGGATATTTTCCACCACTAATCGGCGCTCTACTGCCGCTGGCATTTTTTTTGCAGGGCCAACCCCAGAATTTATTGACCCTTGAGGGTCGCCGCCTCATACAAGGTGGCGTGAATACTCTTAGCCCCCATCCTGACCTTGCTGAAGGCCGCCGCGTGTTGGCGCTGGAAGCGGATGCGCTGCGTGCGCTTTCTGACAGTTTGGATGATGGCTTTGTCCGCGCGGTCGGCTTGCTGGCGGGTGTTACGGGCCGGGTCGTTGTCTCCGGCATGGGAAAATCGGGCCATGTGGCGCGCAAGATTGCCGCGACCATGGCTTCCACCGGCACGCCGGCGCTGTTTGTGCATCCGGCGGAAGCCTCCCATGGCGATTTGGGGATGATCCTGGCCGGGGATGCGGTGCTGGCCTTGTCCAATTCTGGGGAAACGCCGGAATTGGCGGATTTGATCGCGCATTCCAGGCGCTTCAGCCTGCCGCTGATTGGCATTATTGGCCGCGCGGAAAGCAACTTGGCGCGCGCTGCCGATGTGGCGCTGGTTTTGCCGGCAGCGGCTGAGGCCTGCCCGATGGGCCTCGCCCCCACAACCTCCACCACCATGCAAATGGCGCTGGGGGATGCTTTGGCGGTGGCGTTGCTCTCTCGGCGGGGGTTCACGGCGTCCGATTTTCGGGTGTTTCACCCAGGCGGGAAACTGGGTGCGCGCTTGTCGCGCGTGCGGGATCTGATGCATGGCGCGGCGGAATTGCCCTTGGCGCCGCCCGATATGCCAATGGAAGCCGCGATTTTGGCCATGACCGCGCGGCGCTTTGGCTGCCTTGGCGTGGTGGGCGCGGATGGCGTGCTGGCCGGCGTGATCACGGATGGCGATTTGCGTCGGTCGCTGGAAGTCTCGGGCGGGGCGGGTTTGCTCGCGCGCCCGGCGGGCGAGGTAATGACACGTAATCCCCGCGCCATCACCGGCGATGCGCTGGCGGCGGAAGCGCTTGGGCTGATGAACAAGTACGGCATTACCGCGCTTTTCGTGGTGGATGAAGCGCGCCGGCCGATCGGCATTCTGCATATCCATGATTTGTTGCGCGCAGGTGTGGCGTGACGGACCGCGTGCCTGAAGCATCGGTCATCGCAGCACCGCGTGCGCCGCGGCGCATCACGCCGCCATCGCGCGAACGCTGGTCCCCTTCCGCAGGGCAGATGGCGCGCAGGCGGGCGTTTGTGGCTGCGCTGAAATGGTTGGTGCCAGGCGCGGGTGTTGCGCTGCTGCTGGCGATTGCCATCTGGCCCGAATTGGAAGGCGCTGAAGAACGCGCGCGGGTTTCCTTCCGCCGTGTCACGCAAACCGCGCCCGATGCGGTGCGGATCGTCACGCCGCGCTATCAGGGCGTGGATGAACAGAACCGGCCCTATACGGTCACGGCTTCGGTTGCGACTCAGGGGCAGAATCAGGACATTGTTGATCTTGAAGCGCCGCGCGCCGATTTGCAGATGACCGATGGCTGGGTGCTGCTGGAATCGCGCGAAGGCCGGCTGAACAAGGCGCGCAATCATCTTGACCTGCGCGGAGAAGTCACGCTGTGGCATGATGGTGGAAACCTGCTGGTGACCGAAGAAGCCGCGATTGAATTGAAGGAAGGGGCGGCCTCCGGTGACAAACCCGTGGCCGCGCAAGGCCCCTTTGGCACGCTAGTGAGTGAGGGTTTCCGCCTTTATGACAAGGGGGCGGTTGTGGTTTTCACCGGCCAATCGCGCGCCCTGTTGGAAGGCAAACAATGAAGCGGCGTTTCGCATTGGCGCTTTCCCTGCTGGCAGGGGCTGCCTGGGCGCAGACTGTGGACCTCAATCAAGGCGGCCCCATCGAAGTCACCGCGCGTGATGGCATGGAATGGCACCAGAATGAGCAGTTGGTGATCGCGCGCGGCGCGGCGCGGGCGGTGCGCGGCGGGGTCACGATTAATTCTGATTTGCTGCTGGCGCGCTATCGCCCACGCGGTGGGGCGCCGGCTGAGGCTCGCCCACCCAGTGAAGGCCCCGGCGGCGCCAGTGAGATTTGGCGCATGGAAGCCGAAGGAACTGTCGTGATCACCACCGCGACAGATCGCGCCGAAGGCGATCGTGCGATTTATGATTTGGATCAGACGGTGATGGTCCTCACGGGACGTAATCTGCGCCTGACCTCGCCGGATAATGTACTCACCGCGCGTGACAGCGTGGAATATTGGCCGCAGCGGCGCATGGCGGTGGCGCGCGGTGATGCGGTGGTGGTGACCAAGGACGACAAGCGCGTGCGCGCTGATGTGCTGGTGGCGCATTTCCGTGAGGCGCCCGCGCAAGCCGCCGGCGCGCCGCGCCCACAACCGACACGCCCCGCGGCGGAGAATGCGCCTGGGTCGGACAGTAATCTGGAAAAAGTGGAAGCCTTTGGGCGGGTTGAAATCCGCACAGCCGAGGAAGTGGTGCGTGGTGACACCGGTGTCTACACGCCGCCCAATGGGCTGGCGCGGTTGAAGGGAAATGTCACCATTGTACGCGGCAACAATACGCTCACGGGCTGTGAGGCCATCGTGAATATGCAGACCGGCATTTCGCAGCTTGTTTCATGCCCTGGCGCCCCCGTGCGCGGTATCATCGTGCCAGGCCAGAACCAAAACCTTCCCACGCCGGGGGCGCCTCAGCGATGAATGACGCGTCCGCAATGAAGGTCATTCCTGGCGCTGGCGGGCTTTACGCGACCGGGCTTGGCAAGCGCTATAAAAAGCGGCCTGTGGTGCGCAATGTGTCGCTTTCGGTTCAGCGCGGGGAAGCGGTGGGGCTGCTTGGGCCGAATGGCGCCGGTAAGACGACGACGTTCTACATGATCACCGGCCTGGTGCAGCCCGATGAAGGGCGCGTGATGATGGATGGGCATGATGTCACCATGCTGCCCATGTATCGCCGTGCGCGGCTTGGGCTTGGCTATCTGCCGCAGGAAGCCAGCATCTTTCGTGGCCTTACCGTGGAACAAAATATCAGCGCTGCGCTTGAAGTGGTGGAACCGGAAGCTGATCGGCGCGCAGCGATGCTGGATGAATTGCTGGCGGAATTCGGCATTGCGCATTTGCGCCGCGCGCCCGCTCTGGCGCTTTCGGGCGGTGAACGCCGGCGCTGCGAAATTGCGCGCGCTTTGGCCACGCACCCTTCCTATATCCTGTTGGATGAACCGCTGGCCGGCATTGACCCGATTGCGGTTGGCGAAATCCGTGATTTGGTCAAGCATTTGAAGGATCGCGGCATTGGCGTGCTGATCACCGACCATAATGTGCGCGAAACACTGGAAATCATTGACCGCGCCTATATCCTGCATGACGGTAAGGTGCTGATGGAAGGCAACCCGCAGGAAATCGTGGCGAATGAGGATGTGCGCCGCGTCTATCTTGGCGAAAAATTCAGCCTGTAATTGGATATTGGCGCCGCATGTTCCCAGCCTTCCCCCGCGCCGTTGAAATTGAGCAGCGCTGATGGCGATCGGCCCGCGTCTCGATCTGCGGCAATCGCAGCAGCTGGTGATGACACCGCAGCTGCGCCAGGCGATCAAGCTGCTGCAATCTTCCAATATGGAAGTCTCGGCCTTTGTCGAGGAAGAACTTGAACGCAACCCGCTGCTGGAACGCGACGAACGCCCGATCGCCGGCCCGGATGCTGGGCGCAGCACGGACCCATTGCCGGTGGCAAGCGAACCGGCGGATGCAGCGAGCGCTGCCGCTTCCGATGCGCTGCCTTCGGAAAACGCAGCGCCGCTCGATGCCGAATGGGATAATGTCTACGACAATGGCCTGCCGCCGATTGGCCGTGGTGGCAACCGCGATTTCGATGATGATCTTTCCGGCATTGAAGCCATGGAAGCGCCGGAACGATCCTTGCGCGATCATCTGGCGGAACAAATCAGGCTTAACCTTACCTCTCCGCAGGAACGCCTGATTGCCGGCAATCTGCTGGCGCTGGTGGATGATGCCGGGCGGCTGCATGTGCGCGCGCAAGTGATTGCGGATGCGCTTGGGTGTGACATCGCGTTGGTGGAACGCGTGCGCCTGGCCATGGCGCGCTTCGATCCTGTTGGCATGTTCTGCCATGATTTGGCGGAGTGTCTTGCGGTGCAGTTGCAGGAACGCAATCGCTATGATCCCGCCATGGCGGCACTGCTGGCAAACCTTGAATTGCTTGCCAAGCGTGATCTGAAGGGCTTGCAGGAAGTCTGCGGCGTGGATGCCGAAGACATGGCGGAAATGGTCGCGGAATTGCGGCGACTGGACCCGAAGCCTGGCGCTTCCTTTGATGCGCCGCCAGCGCCAACCCTGATACCGGATGTGCTGATGCGCCGCGGGCCGGATGATGATTGGATTGTAGAACTCAATCTGGAAACCCTGCCGCGGGTGCTCGTGAATAAGGGTTTCTTTGCCTCGGCCAATGTCAGCGCGCGCGGCAAGGAAGACAAAACCTGGATCGCGGAACGCTTTCAGACCGCGTCATGGTTGGTGAAGTCGCTGGAACAGCGCGCCAATACCATCCTGAAAGTAGCAGTCGAAATTGTGCGCCGCCAGGATGGCTTTTTCCGCCATGGGGTTGGGCATTTGCGCCCGCTGATCCTGCGCGATGTGGCGGATGAGGTTTCGCTGCATGAAAGCACGGTCTCTCGCGTTACATCCAACAAGGCGATTGCAACGCCGCGCGGCACTTTTGAGCTGAAATACTTCTTCACCACCGCCATTGCCGGCACCCGCGGCGGGGAAGCCCATAGCGCAGAGGCCGTGCGCTACCGCATCAAGGCCATGGTGGATGCCGAAAACCCGTCGGATATCCTATCCGACGATACGATTGTGTCCCGGCTGCGTGAAGAAGGCGTGGACATTGCCAGGCGAACTGTGGCCAAATACCGGGACGCGCTGCGCATCCCATCATCCGTGCAGCGCAAACGGGAGAAGGCCGCCTCGGCCTGATCCGGACAGAAAGGCGACCCGGGAGAAAGGCAAGGGTCGCACGCCCGGTCGCCTTGGGGCGGCCCCTCCACTTTTGAAAGAAGGGAGGGCATAGGCCCATGCTTATCACAGTTGCCGGCAAGCAAGTTGAAACGGGTGAAGCGCTGAAGACCCATGTGAGCGACGGGTTGACCGCGATCACCGCCAAGTATTTTGACCACGCGCTTGAAGCCAATGTGACCTTCCACAAGCATCGAAGCCAGTTCAGCTGCGACATCAACCTGAAGGCCGGGCGCGGGCTGATGATGCGCGCTGAGGGCGAAGGTGCCGATGCGCATCGCGCTTTTGAGGTGGCCGCCGAGCATTTGGCCAAGCGCCTGCGTCGCTATCGCCGGCGCGTGAATGAACATGCGCGGTCCTTCGCCGGCAATCGGGAAGCGTTGGCAGAAGAAACGCCTTCTGGCCGCCGCTATGTGATTGAGGCCCCGAGTGAGGAGGAAGCGCCGGAACAAGGCGACCACGGCGCCATCATTGCCGAAAACCCGACGCATATTGAGAAGCTGAGTGTGGGTGAGGCCGTGATGCGGCTCGATCTGGCGCAAGCCCAGGCGCTGATGTTCCTTAATAAGAAGGGCGGCGGGTTGAACGTGGTTTACCGCCGCGCCGATGGGAATATCGGCTGGATTGATCCGGGATAGGGCGTCGGCGCGGCGCGCGCTTCCTCGTTTTTGTGTCTGGCATGGCGTAAGAAGGCGCCATGCCAGAGCTCACTCAATTCCTCCTCTACCTCGCGGCGGCACTGCTGCTGGCGGTCACACCCGGCCCCGGGATTTTCTACGTCGCGGCACGCAGCCTGGCGGGCGGGCGGGCAGAGGGCATCGCCTCCAGCTTCGGCACTGCACTCGGCGGCTTGGTGCATGTGCTGGCCGGGGCGCTGGGTGTTTCCGCGCTTGTATTGGCGAGTGCGGAGCTTTTCACGGCGCTGAAATGGCTCGGCGCGGCTTATTTGGTTTGGCTGGGCCTGCGCACCATCATCGCTGCGCGGCACGAAGCGGCGCGGGGCTTGGCTGACGCCGACCCGGCACCCGCCATGGGGGCGCGTCGCGCCTTTCGGGAAGGTGTGGTGGTGGAGGCGCTGAACCCCAAAACCGCAGCTTTTTTCCTGGCCTTCATTCCGCAGTTTCTTGACCCCAGCGCGGGTGCGGTGGCGTTGCCCTTTATTCTGCTGGGCGTGATTTCCGTCACGCTGAATACGCTGGCAGATATTGTGGTGGCGATAGGCGCCAGCCGTATCCGGGAAGGTGCGGCATCGCGGCCCGCCTTCATTCGGCGGCTGCGCGAAATCTCGGGCGCATCAATGATTGCTTTGGGGGTCGGCTTGGCCTTTGCCAAGCGGCAGTAGGGCTGAAGGGCGGCGCGCAATGATTGGCGCGCCGCCTTTTCTTCTTATGCGCTTTCGTAAAGCCGCGTCAGGCTGAATTCGCGGTGGCCGAGCAATTCAGCCGCGGTCAATTCGCCATCAGCGGTGCGGATGATGCAATCAAGCAGGGCTTCGCCCGCTTCATCCATATTCATCTGCCGCTGCAATAGCCCAGTCACATCCACATCAATATGTTCAGACATGGTGCGCTGCGTGCGCGGGTTGGCGGTAAGCTTGATCACCGGCAGGATCGGATTGCCGATGACATTGCCCTGCCCGGTCGGGAAGGTATGCACGGCAAAGCCCGAAGCGGCGCAAAGCGTCACCATTTCTGCGGCGGCCGAGCTTGAATCCATGAACCAAAGCCCCGAATGGGTCGGCGCTTCGGCCTTGTCCAGCACACCATCCACCAGGCACTTCTTCCCGATCTTCTGGATATTGCCCAGCGCCTTTTCCTCGATGGTGGTGAGACCCCCTTCGATATTGCCCTTGGTGGGCTGGCTTTCGGAAAGATCGTTTGTTTTGTTGGTTTCGACCACGCGCTGGTAACGGTCAAACATCGCCTGGAATTGCGCGCGAATTTCCGGCGTGCGGCAACGTTCAGCGACCAGATGTTCGCCACCCGTGAGTTCCGTGGTTTCACCGAAAACGAGCGTGTTACCGTTAGCCCAAAGCTTGTCGAAGGAATCACCGACCGTCGGGCAGGAAGCCAGGCCCGATGTAGTATCGCTTTCACCGCATTTGGTGGAAACCCAAAGCTCCTGCATTGAAGCGCGGGTCTTCTTCAGGCGCGAAGCGTGCTTCACCATGCGATAGGCCGCGCGGGACGCATTGGCGATGGTGTTGATATCGCCATTCTGTTCAATGGCGAAGCCTTCCACCGGCTTGCCGGATTTGGCGATGCCTTCAACGATGCGGCCGGTCCAGCCTGGTTCAATGCCAATCACCACGACGCCAGCGACATTCGGGTTGCTGCCCGTGCCGATCAGCGTGCGGAAATGCAAATCCAGATCGGCGCCGAATTGCAGGCGGCCATAGGCATGCGGAATGGCCAGCGCGCCTTTTATGTTGTTAGCGACCGCTTCGCAGGCAGCGTTCGAAAGATCATCCACCGGCAGAATGATGACGTGGTTGCGCACGCCCATGCGGCCATTTTCGCGGCGCCAGCCTTCAAAGGCAGCGTTTTTCAGATTGATGCCCATGGCGCTTACCACCGCTTCGTTTTGACGTTGTGGACGTGAAGATGCTCGCCGGCAGCGATATTCTTCACCGCCTTGCCGATATCAACGCCGTATTTGATGATGGTGTCACCGGCAGCGATGGCGCGAATGGCAAGCTTATGGCCGATCGGAATATCCGACTTTGCGTTGAAGGCGATCATCTTATCCTGATCCATGATCCAGCCATTCAGCGCCTGGCCGGACTTGATCCCTTCGACAACGACGACGCCGACGGAATCGCCTTCGTCATGCACACAGAAATGCACGGTCATGCCGGCATATCCTCCCTTTTTTTGATGCTGCCGAAGGCTAGGGCGCAGGCCCTTCCGGGTCAATTGGCAAGCAGGCTTTAGATAGGAAGCGCGGTGGTTGATTTCACGCATTCCATGGCAAAGCGGGATGTCACCTTACGCAGGCTGGAAACCCGCGCGGTCATCTTGCGATAGAAGCCATCATAGGCGGTCATGTCTGAAACGACGACCCGCAGCAGGTAATCCACATCACCGCCGAGCCGCCAGCATTCGACGATTTCCGGCATATCCGCGACGGTTTTGGCGAAGCTTTCGATCCATGTTGCGGAATGGTCGCCGGTTTCAATCGCGACGAAAACCGAAATGCCAAGGCCGAGCTTTTCAGCATTCACCAGCGTCACGCGCCCGGTGATGATGCCAGTGTCCTCCATGCGGCGGATGCGTTTCCAGCAGGGGGTTTGCGTCAGCCCGACCTCCTTAGCGATATCGCCGAGGGACAGCGAGGCATCCGCCTGGATCAGGCGGAGGATGGCAAGGTCGGTGGCATCCAGATCATTCAGTTTGGACAAGGTAAGCTCCCGGGTGCGAGGGGGGCATCATGCTTCAGGCATCAACAGGCGGATCAGGCCATCAAGCTGATCAAGATCATTATAGCTGATGGTGACCTGCCCGCCCTTGCCGAAATGCTTGATGGCAACGTGCAGGCCAAGCCGTTCAAGCAATTGGCGTTCAAGCGCAAGCGTGTCAGAATCCTTGGCGTTGGCGCGCCGCGCTTCGGGGTTTTTCGGTTGCGCTGCGGCCATTGCTTCGGCCTGACGGACCGAAAGGCCGCGGGTGAGGATTTGCGCGGCCAGTTTTTCGGGTTCTTCCGCACCCAGCAGAGCGCGGGCGTGGCCGGCACTGAGGCGACCAGCGCGCAGATGCTCGCGGATGGTCGTGGGGAGATTGAGCAGGCGAAGCGTATTGGCGACATGGCTACGCGATTTGCCGACAGCACGCGCTAGGCTTTCCTGATTAAGGCCGAATTGTTCGATCAGGCGGGAAAAACCTTCGGCTTCTTCGATGGCGTTCAGGTCTTCGCGTTGCAGGTTCTCAACCAAGCCGGCAGCCATCGCCATGCGGTCATCTAAATCGCGAATGACAACGGGCACATCATGCAGCTTGGCGATTTGCGCCGCGCGCCAGCGGCGTTCACCACCGATGATCTGGTAACGCCCCGCAGCACCTGGCTTCGGGCGCACGAGCAAGGGCTGCAGAATGCCGTGTTCGGTGATGGAGGCAGCAAGTTCCTGCAGCGCCTGACGGTCCGGTTCCATGCGCGGCTGAAAGGGGCCGGGTTCGATCGAGGCGATCGGCAGGCTGCGCGGCGGACCAGCTGCTGGCGCGCTTGGCGCCGGCGCATCGCCCATGAGGGCCGATAGGCCCATGCCGAGCCGGGCGGGCTTTTTCATTGGGCCGTTTCCTTTGGTTGCTTCTCGCGGCGGATCCATTCCTGCGCGAGCGCGACATAGGCTTCCGCACCGGCAGAGCGAT
>JBBAUC010000119.1:0-10084 GCA_040398485.1 Roseomonas sp.
CAACGCAAAGTGCTGAAATCGGATGCCGAGGCCAAAAGCGATGTCGCCCCCTTCCCGCCATGGTTGGATGCCATGCTCTACGCGGTAACGGGGCTTGAACGGTTCATGGCCCGGATCGGCCTGCGCTATCCTGCGGGCGGTTCGGTCCTGATCACCGCAACGCGGCCCTGAGAACGGAGAAGATCAATGCCCCTGATATCGGCCGGCAAGGAATATCCCGTCGGTCTTTCCATTGTGGTTCCGGTCTATCGCGGTGCGGCCACGGTGGGCGCGCTGGTGGAAGCGCTATCGGCGCTGCGCCCCGAAGGCGGGATCGAAATTGTGCTGGTGAATGATGGCAGCCCGGATAATTCCGGCGATGTCTGCCGTGCCTTGCAGCAAAGTGCCTCCGTGCCGCTGACCTATATCGAACATGCGCGCAATTTTGGGGAGCATAATGCGGTGATGTCCGGGCTGCGCCATGCGCGCGGCGCCTACATCATCACCATGGATGATGATTTGCAGAACCCACCGGAAGAAGTGATCCGGCTTTATGATCACGCGCGGCTTGGCAATTTTGATGTGGTCTACACACGCTACGCGGTGAAGGAACATGAAGGCTGGCGCAATCTGGGCAGCGCCTTCGCCAATTGGGTCGCGGATCAATTGATGGACAAGCCGAAGGGGCTATATTTGTCTTCCTTCCGCTGCATGTCGGCCTTGGCGGTTTCCGAGGTTGTGAAGTATCGCGGCCCCTACCCTTACGTGGATGGCCTGCTGATGCAGGTAACGCAAAGGCTTGATTCGATCGAGGTGAAGCACTTTGCGCGCGCTGAGGGTCGTTCCAACTACACCATGCGCCGCCTCATCCGGCTTTGGATGAATTTGGCGACGAATTTCTCTGTGCTGCCCTTGCGGCTGGCGATCATCGCCGGTGCGGGCATGGGCGTGCTGGGGCTGCTGGCTGCGCTTTATGTGGTGATTGAAGGGCTGATGGGGCACACGCCTTCGGGTTGGGCCTCGCTCATGACCGTCACGCTGCTGATTGCCGGCGTACAATTCCTGATCCTTGGCGTGCTTGGCGAATATGTCGGGCGATCCTTCATGTCCGCCAATGGCAAGCCGCAAGGCGTGGTGCGCGAGATTCTGCCGGCGCGGGATGAGGGGCGCGCGCCATGACGATATACTGGCTGGTGCTTGTGGCGGCGATTTCCACCTCCCTCATCGGGCAGGTGTTGCTCAAATCCGGCGCGGCCAGTTCAGTGGCTTCCGAGGGCGGGTTTTTCGATCAGTTGTTTCGCTGGCCGACCATGGTGGGGCTGGTCTGCTACGGCGGCGCGGCGTTGCTCTATATCATCGCGCTCCGTCGTATTCCGATGAGCGTCGCGCTGCCCTGCACAGCGGCTTCCTATATCGTGATTGCCATCATTGGCTGGGCGATATTCGGTGAGAGCTTGGGTGCGCAAAAAATCGCTGCCATTGCGCTGATTGCGGCTGGTGTGGCGCTGCTGGCGACCACGGCGTGAAGGCTGCGCTTGGCATTTTGTTGTTGCTGGCAGGCTGCGCTGCCGCACCGCAACCCTGCCCCGTGGGTGCAAGCTCGGTCACCATTGCGGAAGCCTATTTCGGGCGGAACGTGAAAACCCGCGCGCCGGTGACTGAGGCCGAATGGGCGCGCTTCATGGCAGACACCGTGACGCCCGCCTTCCCCGATGGCCTGACCGTGCTGGATGGCGCTGGGCAATGGCGCAATGCGGCGGGCCAGATCAGCCGGGAAGACAGCAAGGTTTTGCTGCTGGTGCTGCCAGGGCAGGATCAGGCAGCGGCTGCCGCGCGCCTTGCCCCGGTGACTGCGGCCTGGAAGGCACGCTTTGCGCAGGAATCGGTGCTGACGGTGTTTCGCGCGGGCTGCGCGGCTTTCTGATTCTTCACCGCAGCCGCTTGACCGCAACGCGAAAGGCAAGATTGCCCGCCATGGTCAGGCCGAACAGCACCGCCGCGAGAATAAGCGCATCCTGCGGCTTGCCTGACCGATCCACGAGCCACCCCGCCAGCGCCGGGGCTGGCGCGGTGATGGCGTAATACGTCGTCGAAAACACCCCCATGCCAAAGGCGCGCCGCGCGGGCGACATGGCCTGACCCGTCAGGGCCATGATCACCCCCGCCGGCCCCATACCAATCAGCCCGAACAGCACACAGGCCAGAATGGCGAAGGGCGCATAGGGCAGCGCCAAAAGGCAGGCCACCGCAACCGCGCTGCACAGATAAAGTACCGCATCCGGCCGGCCAGTACGGTCTGCGATAATCCCGCTCAAGGGAATGGAAATCATCATCAGCGCGCTCGCGGCACTCACCATCGGAATCGCTTGATGCGCCGCAAAGCCGCTGTCTTGCAACGCCTGGGGCGCGAAGCTCAAAAACACCAGATAGCCCGCATTGAAAAACGCCCAGACGCTGGAAGCGAGCAGCGTGAGCCACAATTCCCGCCGCGGCAGACCCATCGGCGCAGCGGCGCCGCGCGGGGCGGCAATGCCAGGCGGGGCGCGATAGCCAAGCCAAAGTGCCAGCGCCGCCGTGATGCAATAGGCGCTGGCAATGGCAAAAGGCAGGCGCCAATGGAATTGAGTCATCAACCAATCATGCGCCACCTGGCCAATGGCGATGCCGAGGGGCCAACTGACGACCAATATGCTCATGGCGGTCGCCAATTCCTTCCCGGCGAACCAATCCTGCACCATTTTGGCGAAGTAGATCGTGCCAATGACAAAGCCGATGCCGCACAGAATGCGCGCCAGCGCCAGCATCCCGAACCCCGCCGCAATTGCTGCCGTCGCACCACCAAGCCCCATCACCAATAGGCCGAGCACGAGCAAGCCCTTGTCGCTCATGTAGCGCGCCGCATAGCCGCTTGGGATCGAAAGAAACACGCCCGGCAGCATGAACAGCCCGATCAGCGTGCCGATTTCCGTGAGGCTGAGGCCGATCTCCGCCGTGATGCCCGGCGCCGCAGAGCCCATGGTCTGAAATTGAAACCCAAGGCTGGTGCGGCAGAAAAACAGCAGCGCGAGGATGGCCCAACGCCGGCGGCCCTCATCCGCCAGACTGCCTTGCCCTGAACCCTGAAGCGGCGCCATGGCCAAGCCCTTCTTGTTGCAGGGGTGCATTGAGCAAGGCGGGGCAGGACCTGTCAATCACTTGCGCGAAACGGGTTGTTTCGTCGCGGCGCAAACCGATCTATTAGCCACGCCATGAAGATCAACGGCATCCCCTTCCGCAGCATCCGCCTTGATGAGGCCGATGGCTGGTCCATCCGTATCCTCGATCAGACCAAGCTGCCCTGGCAGGTGGAATGGCTGAGGCTGATTGATGAAGACCAGGTGGCGCATGCCATCCGTTCCATGCAGGTGCGCGGCGCGCCGCTGATTGGTGCGGTTGCGGCCTATGGCCTGGCGCTGGCCATGCGGCGTAATCCCGAGGCACTCGAACCCGTGGCGGCGATGCTTGGCGAAACCCGCCCCACCGCGATCAATCTGCGCTGGGCGCTTGAGAAAATGCTTGGCGTGCTGCGCCCGCTGCCTGCCGCCGCGCGCGAAGCCGCCGCCTATGCCGAAGCCGCCGCGATTTGCGATGATGATGCCGCAACCTGCGAAGCCATTGGCCGCCACGGGTTGCCGCTGTTGCAGGACATCGCGGCACGTAAGCCAGGAAAGCCCGTGAATATACTCACCCATTGCAATGCCGGCTGGATCGCGACGGTGGATTGGGGCACCGCACTCGCGCCGATTTACATGGCGCATGATGCCGGCATTCCCGTGCATGTCTGGGTGGATGAAACCCGCCCGCGCAATCAAGGGGCGGCGCTGACGGCCTGGGAATTGGGCGCGCATGGCGTGCCGCATACCGTGATTGCCGATAATGCCGGCGGCCATCTGATGCAGCATGGCGAAGTGGATATCGTGATTGTGGGTACGGATCGCGTCACGCGCCGCGGCGATGTCGCGAATAAGATCGGCACCTATCTGAAGGCCCTCGCCGCGCAGGATAATGGCGTGCCGTTTTGGGTCGCGCTGCCGCATTCCACGCTGGATATGCGGGTGGCGGATGGTGTGCGGGACATCCCGATTGAAGAACGCGCGCCTGAGGAAGTGACCGACATCACCGGCCAGGATGCTGAAGGCCGCATCACGCGCATCAGGGTGGCAGCGGCTGGCAGCCATGCTGCCAATCCCGCCTTTGATGTCACGCCTGCGCGGCTGGTGACGGGCCTGATTACTGAACGCGGAAGGGTCGCAGCGACAGAAGCCGCACTCGCCGCGCTCTATCCGGAAAAAGTCGCAAGTTAGCCGCCATGTGCGGGCGCTATTTCCAGCATCGCTCCAGCGGAGAGATCGCGCGCTATGCCCGCGCGGTGAATGCGCCGCCCAATCTGGTGCCTTCCTTCAACCGCGCACCGACACAGGATGGGCTGGTGCTGCGCCGCCACCCCGAAACTGGTGCGCGGCATGTGGATGCTTTGCGCTGGGGCTTGATCCCGCGCTGGGCGGATGATCCTTCCATCGGTAGCCGCATGATGAATGCGCGGTCTGAATCCATTGCCGAAAAACCATCCTTCCGCGAGGCATTCGTGAAGCGCCGTGCCATCGCCTTTGCCGATGGTTTCTATGAATGGCAGCGCCTGGGCGAAGGCCCGAAAGCGCCCAAGCAAGCCTTCGCTGTCGCCATGGCCGATGGCGCGCCCATGCCGCTCGCGGCACTTTGGGAAGGCTGGCGCGGCAAGGATGGCGACATCATCCGCAGCTACACCATCATCACCACCAATGCCGCGCCGGAATTATCGCCTTTGCATGACCGCATGCCGGTGATCCTGCCGCCTGAGGATTGGGATGAATGGTTGGGTGAAACACCCGCCGAACCCGCGCGGCTTCAGGCACTGCTGCGGCCCTTCCCGCGCAAGGGGCTGGCGGTATGGCCCGTCTCCGCACGCGTCAATCGCGTCGCGGAAGATGATGCGGCGCTATTGGAACGCGATCCCCTGGCCCAGCCGCCGCCCGGGCTGGATGATCGGCCACCCTGGTAGGCCCCTGGCGCGCCCCTCCCTTGCGTGATTAGCTTCGCCCAACAGGAATTGGGGGAAGGAAATGCGCCAGAAATTGCTTGCTGCCCTGCTGGCTCTTGGCTGCCTATGCGGCTTCACCATCACGGCCAGCGCACAAAGCGCGGACACCAATTGGCCAACGCGGCCCATCACCATGGTTGTCGCCTATCCACCTGGCGCCATTACCGACACGGTCGGGCGCCGCGTGGCAGAACGGCTTTCCCAGGCGCTCAATGTGCAGGTGGTGGTGGAAAACCGCGCCGGCGCCGGCGGCAATGTCGCGGCGGCCTTTGTCTCTCGTGCGCAACCGGATGGCTATACGCTGCTATTCACCTCCTACGGGAATTTGATCATCGCCGCCGCCGCTGACCTGAATGTCGGCTTTCACCCGTGGCGAGACCTGGCGCCGGTTGGCATGATCGGCCCCATGACGGTGGTGCTGCTGGTGCGCCCCGGGCTGCAAGCGAACACCTTGCAGGATTTCGTCCGCCACATTGCCGCCAATCCGGGCCGCGTGAATTTCGCGAGTGTCGGCGTCGGCAGTTCCTATCACCTGCTGATCGAACAGATGATGGTTTATGGCAAGCTCAACATGACCCATGTGCCCTATCGTGGCGGCGCGGCGGCCATGACGGATTTCCTGGCCGGCCGGGTGGATGCAACGCTCGCCACTTTGCTATTCGCGCGACCTTATATGCAGGACAACCGAGGCATTGGCGTGGCCGTCGGCAATGCCGAACGCTCCCCCGTGCTGCCCAATGTGCCCGCAGTGCAGGAGGTGATTCCCGGCGCCAAACTGACCGATGGGCTGGCCGTGCTGGCGCCTGCCGCGACGCCGGCGCCGATCATCGCGCGGGCCAATCGCGCGCTTCAGGACGTGTTGAACCAACCCGCCATGCGCGAATGGCTGACGAATGAAGGCGTGCCCCCGCGCCCCGGCCCGCCGGAAGCCTTCATGGCGGAAATGACGCCGGCCACCGAGGAGCTGCGCAAATTATTGCGCGATGCCGCCATCAAGGTGGAGTGACCATCCCATAATGCTTCCCGCGCCTGGGTCTTCCGCGCTATGCACGGCCCATGTCGGATCATGATCGGGATGCTGCCCTTCGCCTGACGCTCAAGCGCCATCGCGCCTTCGCGACCGGCTTGCTGGTGGCGATGGCCGGGCTCATTCTGTTCAGCTATCGCCTGCCGCCTGGCTATTGGACTGATCTGTTGCAGGCCTCTGCCAAGGCGGGGCTGGTCGGCGGGATCGCGGATTGGTTCGCGGTCACCGCGCTGTTTCGTCGCCCGCTTGGCCTGCCCATTCCGCACACCGCGATCATCCCCAATCAGAAGGATAGGTTGGGCCGCGGGCTTGGGCGCTTCATCGCAGGCCATGTCTTCACCGAAGGCGAAGTGCGCCGCGTGCTGGCGAAGCTTGATCTGGCGCGCATTCTGGAAGGCTTTCTGCGCGACCCCGAGGCTTCGCGCCGCGCCGCCATGGCGCTTTCCGAAAGCCTGCCCCGCATCCTGGCGAGCCTTGAAGATGGCCGCGCGCGGCGCCTGCTGGCACGGCTGCTGCCAAGGATCGTCTCCGGCCCCGCCGGCGCGCGTTTGCTGGCGCGGATTCTGCGCGCCGCCGTTGCATCAGGCCAGCATCAGGAAGTCTTCAGCCTGGCGATCGGCCAATTGAAAGTACTGCTGGCCGCGCGCGAAGAAAACCTGCGCGGCGCCATTGAAGCGCGCGTGCGTGCCGAAGGTGGCGCGCTGGTCGGCTGGTTTGCCGGCGCTGCGATTGCGCGGCGGATATTGAGTTCTATCAATACTGAATTGGAAAAGATCGGCCCCGATGATTCAGATTTGCGCGCCGCTTTTGCCGAATGGCTGGCGCGAGAGATCGAAAAGCTGGAAACGGACCCTGAACGCGCCGCGGCGATTGGCCGCCTGATGCGCGAAGCGCTTGCACATCCTTCCGTCGCCGCCTGGCTGATGGATGTTTGGGACAGGCTGAAAATCGCACTCGCCGCCGATGCCGCGCGGCCCGATGGGCGCAGCGTCGCTTTGTTATCCGGCATTTTTGCCAATGCCGGCACCTTGCTCGCGGAAGATCAGGGCGCGCGGGAGAGGCTTAATCGCGCGGCTGAGGGCGTGCTGATGACGCTTTTGCCCTCAGCCCAGGCGCAGCTTTCAGATTTCATCGCCGGCGTGGTGACGAATTGGGACGCGGCAACGGTGACCGAAAAGATCGAACTACGCGTGGGGCGCGATCTGCAATATGTCCGCATCAATGGCACGCTGGTGGGCTTTCTGGCGGGCGGGGTGCTGTTTGCCGCGCTGACCGCGCTATTCGGGCGGGTGGCACACTAACTCAATAGGGGATCTTATCCGGCTTGGCCTGCCAAAGCTGAAAGGCGGCAAGCGCTTCTTCCGCCAAAACACGCCGCAGCGGCAGGCTGCGCGCTTCCGTGGGTGCCGCCACCTCGGCGTAAATCGCCGCATCATCAAAGCCAATCGTCGCCGCATCTGCCCGGTCATTCCCATAGACCACCAGGCCAATACGCGACCACCAGATAGCACCGAGGCACATCGGGCAGGGCTCACAGGATGAGATAATCACCGCACCGGTCAGATCATGCGTGCCAAGCTTGGCGCAGGCAGCGCGAATCGCCACAATTTCGGCATGCGCCGTGGGGTCGGCATGGGGGACCACCTGGTTCATGCCCTCCCCAATAATCTCACCATCCTTCACCACCACGGCGCCGAAGGGGCCGCCGCCTGTTTCCACCCCTTGGCAGGACAGGGCGATGGCGCGGCGCATGAAGTTTTCATACATCTGCTTTTGTCCTTGGCGCGGTTTGCGGTAAGCTATGTGGCATGTCCGGCTTCATCCTTTCCGTCCTTGATCAATCCTCGGTCGCCTCAGGCCGCAGCCCGGCGGCGGCCGTGCAGGAAACCCTGGCCCTCGCCCGTCATGTGGAGGCGTTGGGCTTCAACCGCTACTGGTGTGCGGAACATCACAACTGCGCATACCATGCCGGCAGCGCGCCGGAAATCCTGTTGGCCGCCATTGGTGCGACCACCAGCCGCATTCGCATCGGTTCCGCCGGCATCATGCTGCCGCATTACAGCGCGCTGAAAGTGGCCGAGCAATTCCGCATGCTGGAAGCCATCGCACCCGGCCGCGTGGATTTGGGCGTTGGCCGCGCACCTGGGTCTGATGGGCGCACGGCCTTCGCGCTCAACCCCGATGCGGCGCGGGCGGCGGAACGCTTCCCCAATCAGATCATGGAAATTCTCGGCTGGCATGGCGATGGCCTGCCGGAAGGCCACCCCTTCGCCAGCATCATCGCCCAGCCTGTCACCACCACGCGCCCGCAAATGTGGGTGCTTGGCAGTTCGGATTACGGCGCGCAGGTCGCTGGCTATTTCGGCCTGCCCTATTGCTTCGCGCATTTCTTTTCCGATGGCGGCGGCAGCGAACAGGTGATCGACATCTATCGCCAAAGCTTCCAACCCAAGCCAGACCTGCCCGCGCGCCTGACGGCCCCCTACCCTGCGCTTGCTGTGTTTTGCCTGGTGGCCGATACAGAAGCCGAGGCACGGCGCCTGTTCCGTTCCCGTGAGTTATGGCGGCTGAAGCGCGACCGCGGCATGTTCCTGCCCCTACCAAGCGTGGAAGAAGCCGAAGCCTACCCCTATTCCGATCTGGAATTGGCGCGGCTGGAGCAAATCCGCGCCCAGGCCATGGTGGGCACGCCAGAACAGGTGCGCGCCAAGCTGGAGGCACTTTCAGCGGCGCATGGCGGTATTTCTGAATTCGCTGTTATCACCCATTGCCATGACGCGGCAGCGCGGCAGCGTTCCTATACGCTGCTGGCTGAGGCATTCGGCATGAGGGGCGAAATCACCCCGGCATTGGCGGCGGAGTAGGCCTTACACGTCTCGCCGATCAAACTGGGTGATGATGATGGCGCTCTCCCCGCGTGCGCGCGCCTTGCGCAGCCGCCACCAGATGGTGATGGCGCCAATCGCGCCGGCGGCGAGGACAATCGGCAGCAAAACCCCAATGGCCAGCACGGCAAGCGCGGCCAGCAGCAAGCCGCCGGCCGAAAGCGCCACCAGTATCGCCACCCCGCCAAGCCGCGAGAGGAAGCCCTCAAACCCGCGCGGCGCTGGGGGCGGTGGCGGGTCGCGGAATTCGCCCTCGGGCGTCATGTCAATGATGATGGGCGGGCGTTTTTCGCTCATGCACTGAGACATGGGGTGCAGCCTGCCCCTGGGTCAAGCCTTGTTTTGTTACATACGGTGTCGGAAGGCATCCAGCCGGGCATAGATATCGCTATGGGGCAGGCTGGTCAGGTCGTGATGCTCCTCACCTGTCACCGCTTTCCGGGCAGGGCCCGGCAGATGCGCGATGATGGCCTGCGCCACCGGGGCCGGGGCGATGATGGCGATGCTGTCCATTTCCTTGGCCGAGAGTGCCGCAGCCAGGTCATGCGCCAGACCTTCCAGGAAATCGCGCCTGGCGTGTTCCTTCGGGCCGTCATCCTTGCCATCGCGTTCCATGGCGCTGCGCTGCGTGGTCCCAGCAGCGGCAAAGGCGCGGCCGGGCTTGTCTTCACCCAATTCAGCATCACGCATCCGCGCTTCGGGCGCGTCCCAGACGCGGAGCTGATCATACCCCGAATCCTGCTGGCGCTTCACATAGGCTTGGGCACGGCTGCCATTGGCCAAAAGAAACCAATGCCTGCTTGGATCGGCGTTGCTGGATGTCGTGGGCATCGCGGGGCTCCCTAAAAAACAACAAAGCCCTATTGCCCCAGATCGCGCGGGGCCTTCTTGCGCTTGATCAAGCGCTTGGTGGAGGGATTGAAAGCACAGCGCCTTTCTTCGCTCTGTCGCCCAGATTGAATGCCTCATGCGGCGCCCCTTCAAGACAGCGCCCGGCCATGCCATCCTGCCCCCCAGAACCTGGAAGCCCAACCCATGCGCCTTGCGGTGATTTCCGATATCCATGGCAATCTCGCC
>JBBAUC010000120.1:0-10050 GCA_040398485.1 Roseomonas sp.
ATCACTGGCTTGCACGCGCCAGCCAGCGCTGTGGCGTTCAAGGCTGAGTGCATCACCGCGCAGGATTTCACCGCCGGCTTCGGTGAAGCGCCGCGCATAAAACAGCGTGAGCGCCTGCGGATCACTCACGGAAAGCGGATCGGTCCAATGAATGGCGCCGAGGCGTTTCACCAGCAGATGCGGTTCAGCCGCTTCAAGGCCCGCTTCATCCAGCAGCGCGTAATTCACGCCATGCGCGCGCTTCAGCATTTCGGCTTCAGCAATGGCGGCGTTCAATTCTGGCTGCTTGTTGTAAAGCCGCATCCAGCCAATGGGGCGAAGCAATGCTTCGGCCTCGGTCCCGCGTGTGAGTGCCACATGTTCATCAATGCAGGTCACAATCAGCCGCGCATAGGCTTCCGCAATGGGCCGATAGCGTGAAGGCGCCGAATGCCACCAATATTTGAACAAGGGCCCCGCCAGGCTGAGCAAGGCAGAAGGATGATAGGAAGCATCCACCGATCGGTTCTGCGCCATGCGCCACAGCGTTGCGATATCGCGCGGGAAGGGATGCGGATGCACCGCTTCCCGCTGGATCAAGCCGGCATTTCCAAAGGACGCACCTTCGCCCGGCGGCGCACGGTCCAGCACCACCACTTGCGCGCCGCGGCGTTGCAAATGGAGTGCTATGGAGATGCCGACCATGCCGGCGCCGAGCACGATCACAGATCGCGACATGATGCTTCTTCCTGTCTCACCCGCCCTTATAGGCGTGGTTCATACATTCTTGGTTTCGAATTCTGCCGGACCCGTGATTTCGATCAATTCCAAATCTTCCGAATGGGCAACTTCGCGATGCTTCACCAAGGGTGGCTGATAGCAGCTATCGCCGGCGCGAAATTCCTTCACGCCGATATCCTCATACTCGAAGCGCACCCAGCCCTTCAACACGAAGAACATCTGGAATTTCAGATTATGCGTGTGCCATTGGCCAGTGGCATGGGCGCCCGGAATGGCGCGGATGACATGCGCGCCAAAGGCGCCGCCAGTGGCGCCATTGATGCCAAGATCACGATACTCGAAAAACGGGCGCAGCCCGCGGATGAATTCAGACGTTTCGGCATGGCTGGTTGTGGTGGTGGTCATGGCGTTTTTCCTTCAAGCTAGGGGAAGAGCAACATGGCGGGTGAAGCCCGGGCGCGTCAGCAGCGTATCATAATAGCGGCGCAGATTGGGCAGGCTTGGGCGTTCAATCGGCAGCACATGCCAGCGATGCACCCAGCAGCCAAGCGTGAGGTCAGCCAAGGTGAGATCATCACCACAGAGAAAGCGCTGCCCTTCAAGCTGTTTTTCGATAATGCTCCAAAGTCGGCCCGCATCTTCGCGCGCCTTGGCCTCTGCCTTCCAATCGCGTTCCGGTTCCGGCAGGCGCACATGGGTGAAGAAGATCGTCACCATCGGCGCGGTCAAATGGCCAAGGGTCCAATCCATCCAGGTTTCCGCCGCAGCCCTTTGGCGGGCATCGCGCGGGTAGATCGCGCTATGCGGCGCTTCGGTATTGCACAAATAACGGCAGATCGTATTGCTCTCCCACAGTGCCCAGCCATCTTCTTCCTGCAAGGTTGGCACCAGGCCCATGGGGTTCATGGCGCGGTATTCCGGTTCCTTGGTGCGGCCAAAGGCGCCGCCGGCATCAATGCGTTCATAGGAAAGGCCGAGTTCTTCCATCAGCCACAGCACCTTCATCACATTGCTGGAACTGGTCCGGCCCCAAAGCTTGCGCATCGCTTTTCTCCCTTGTCGGTGATGAGCCTAAAGCCCCCCGCGTGATGGGTCCAGTTGCAAGCGGCGCCGTGGCGCGCAATCTGTTTCCCATGAAGCGCGCTTTGATCATTCTGGCCCTGGCCGCCGCAGCCCCGCTTTTGGCGCAAGCCAGCGAAACCTGGCTGGGACTGGCGCCGTGTGAGCTTTGTCTGTGGCAGCGCTGGCCTTACTGGATTGCGGCGGGCTTCGCGGCGCTGGCGCTGCCGCTGCCGCGTTTCGCCGGGGTGCTGTTGAGCCTGGCGGGCTTGGCCGCGCTCACTTCCGGGGTTTTGGGCGGGTTTCATCTGGGGGTGGAGCAAGGCTTCTGGCCATCTCCCTTGGCTGGCTGCAAGGCCGCCACCGCCGGCGGGGCCATGAGCATCGAGGATATGCTGAAAAGCCTGGCCCCCATCCCAAATAAGCCCTGCGACGCACCCGCCTTTCTTATTTCCGGCCTTCCCATTTCAATGGCGGCCATGAATATGCTGTATGGTCTTGGTCTTGGGGCGCTTTCCCTCGGCCTCGCCCGGCAAGGAGCCAGAGCATGACGCATAAAACCGCCGAATACCGCCTGCCCGGCGACCCCACGGCGCGTGAGGTTGTGGAACGCACCATCCGCGTGGATCATGCCGGCGAATATGGCGCCAAGCGTATTTATGAGGGCCAGCTTGCCGTGCTGGGCCGCACCAAATACGGCCCGCTGATCGAACATATGAAGGCGCAGGAACAGGTCCATTTGGACACATTCTCGCGCCTGATCGGCGAACGCCGCGTGCGCCCAACTGCGCTTCTACCCTTCTGGCATGTCGCGGGATTCGCGCTTGGGGCTGCCAGCGCACTGCTTGGCCATCGCGGCGCCATGGCCTGCACGGTTGCCGTGGAAGAAGCGATTGATGAGCATTACCGCGCCCAGGAAGACACGCTTGGCGATGATGAGGCGGAACTCCGCGCCGATATCGCCCGCTTCCGCGCCGAGGAATTGGAACATCGCGACACGGGCCTGGAGCATGAGGCGGAACAGGCGCCGGCCTATCGGCTGCTGAGTGCCGCGATCAAGACCAGTTGCAAAATCGCCATCAAAATCAGTGAGCGCGTGTAATGCGCGGTGCGGCCCTTGCCCTGCTAGGCGCTTCCTTGGCGCTCGGCTGTGCGCAGCAGGCGCTACCGCCTGAAGCGCAGCCGGTTTCAACGGCGCCGATCCCAGATGTGACGGTGACCCAGCTTTACCCGAATAACCTGCCTGGACCGCCGGGACCGGGGGGCGTTGAACTCCCGTATTCGATACCAACGGAAACCACCAAGGCGGTAGCGGCGCGGCTGCCGCTGCGCGTTGGCCCCTGGGTGCGCGCTGTTGGCCCACCGGATGAAAGTGTTATCGCACGCAATGGCCTGACTCAGCTTTTTGTGCGCTACACGATCCCAGGCAATGCAACCTGGGCGACGGTTGGGGTGAATGATCACGGCATGGTGCTGCCGGATGGCTTGGCCTCACCGGCTGTCGCCGCCGGCTTCAATGCCAGCAAGGCAACGGTGCGTACCTATGCGCCAGGCAATGTGGCGCGCATGCGCATGGTTTGGATTCCCGATGCGCCTTCCCAGCGTTGCGTCAATGGGCGCAGCGTCATGCAGGGGCAGGGCCTGCTGCATGTGGCGTGTTCGACCGGTGTTGGCGGCCAGGAATTGCGCATACGTGCCACTGCCGCCTTTCGCGAAGGCGATTCAGGGCGGCTTTTCGAGTTGGAAGGCGAAGTGGCGCGGCTGATTGCCGAAGTAACCCGCGCCGCTGCCGGGCTTCAGCCAAACCCGGGTGTGCGGTCAGACGGGCGCGTTTTTATTCCACGGTTTAGTGCGGAAGCGGTGATGTAGCGGGGGCGTCAACTGCCCCGCTGCATCAAGGCCGCCACATCGCGGTCCCGCGCATCCTCACTGCTGCCCAGGCCCTCAATCACGCCATGCTGATCCTGTTCCGGCCTGTTCTGGCTGAGCTTGCGCTTGCCAATCAGCGTTTCGATTTCCAAGCGTAGCCCAACAATCCCTTTGAGCTGTGAGGCGATGAAGGGCTCCGGCGCATCATCCACCGCCCAAGGCTTGGCGCGCGGGGCTTCATGGTGATTGGTCAGCCGATCCACCAGCGCATGCAGCCGCGCGGCATCCTCAAACACCTCAATCGCGCCAATGGCATGCACGGCCACATAATTCCAGGTCGGCACGACCTTTCCGTGTTCCTTTTTGGAGGCATAAAAGGACGGCGAGACATAAGCCTCAGGCCCCATGAAAATGGCGCGCGCACGGCCCGCCGCCGCAATCCCGCGCCAATGCGGATTGGCCTTGGCCAAATGCCCGTAAAGCGTGCCATGCGGGCCTTCATCGGCGGCGAGTTGCAGCGGCAAATGGGTGGCTTCCGGCACGCCATCCGCCCCCGCGCTGACCAGGATGGCAAGCCGCGCTTCGCGGATGATCGCGTGCAGGATTTCCGGGCGGTCTTCGCGAAAGGCGGGCGGGTTGTACATCCGGGTCTTCTCCAAACTTGGATTGCTGTTAGCCTGTCCTGGTTTTGGGGAAAAGTCGTATGTCTGATGAATTGATCCGCCTTAGCGCCTCGGAAGCTGCTGCCAAGCTAAAGGCGGGCGAAATCACGCCGCTTGACCTGATTGACGCCGCCGAGGCGCGCATTGCCGCGGTGGATGGCGATGTGAATGCCCTGCCCACGCTGTGCCTGGACCGCGCGCGCGAGCATGCCCGCGCGCTGATGGCGGGCAAGCGGCGCGAAGCGGAAGGTGAAGCCGGCTGGCTTGGCGGCATACCAGTCTCCATCAAGGATTTGGCGGAAGTGGCCGGCGTGCGTACCACCTATGGCAGCCCGATCTTCGCCGATTACGTGCCGAAGGAAAGTCATCCCTTGGTGGAGCGCATCGAACGCAAGGGCGGCATCGTCATTGCCAAATCCAATACGCCCGAATTCGGCGCGGGTGGTTCGACCTTCAATGAGGTGTTTGGCCGCACGCGCAATCCTTGGAATACATCGCTCACCTGCGGCGGTTCCACCGGGGGTGGCGCGGTTGCCTTGGCGACAGGCCAGGTATGGCTCTCGCATGGGTCGGATCATGGTGGGTCTCTGCGCCGCCCCGCGACCTATTGTTCCGTGGTGGGACTGCGCCCTTCGCCTGGGCGCGTCAGTCGTGGGACGGCGGATGATCTCTATTCGCCGCTTTCGGTGAATGGGCCAATGGCGCGCAATATCCCTGATCTGGCGCTGTTTTTGGACAGTATGGCAGGTTGGGATTTGGCCGATCCGCTGACTTGGGAAGCGCCGGCCCGCCCTTATGTGGCGGCGGTTGCAGCAGCCGAGGCCGAGGCACCGAAGCGCATCGCCTTCACCGCTCGTTTCGGTGGAGCCATTTCTATGGATCGGGAAACCGAGGAAATTTGCGCGCGCGAAGTGCGGCGCTTTGAAGCGCTCGGCGCCGTGGTGGAAGAAGCGCATCCCGAGATTGGCGATTTGAATGAGGCGTTTCTGGTGCTGCGCAGCCAGCATTTCGTGGTGGACCGCGAAAAAATGTTGCTGGAGCATCGCGATAAGCTGAAGCCAGACATCATCTGGCAGACCGAACGCGGCTTGCAGGAAACCGCATCGCGGCTTGCTTGGGCGGAACATGAACGCCGGCGCTTCTTCATCAGCATGCGCGATCTGTTCAAGCGCTATGATGTGCTGATCACGCCGGGTGCGGCCACGCCCGCCTTTGATGTGATGCTCCGCGCGCCCGAGAGCATTGGCGGCAAGAAGCTGGACAATTATATGGGCGGGTCGCTGATCAATGCCTTCGCCACGCTGGCGGGTTGCCCCGCTGTCGCGGTGCCTTGCGGCTTTGATCAATATGGCCGGCCGGTTGGGCTGCATATTGTCGCACCCCCACGGCAGGATGCGCGGGCTTTGCAGGTGGCGGCTTTGTTTGAGAAGATGACTGGCCTCGACAAGCTTTTGCCGATTGCGCCACGGCCCGGCAGCGTGCCACCGGCTCAGGGAGGATGATCGTGCAGCGCTGAAGGGGAGGAGTCAGCCCTGATCAGACGCTGAAGCGCCATCCGTGATCAAGGAAATCACATTTTCCAGCCGATCCGCTTCTTCTGCCGGTTTGTCGCGACGGATGCGCGCAATGCGCGGAAAGCGCAGCGCGACGCCCGATTTATGCCGGCTGCTGCGCTGCGCGGCATCAAAGGCCACTTCCAGCACCAGCGCCTTTTCCACTTCCCGCACCGGGCCGAAGCGATCCACCGTGTGATTCCTGATCCAACGATCAAGCCACGCCAATTCCTCATCCGTATAGCCGGAATAGGCCTTGCCGATCGGCACCAATTCGCCGTCTTCCCGCCAGACGCCGAAAGTATAATCCGAATAGAAGCTGCTGCGCTTGCCATGGCCGCGCTGCGCATACATCAGCACTGTATCAAGCGTGAGCGGAGCGCGCTTCCATTTCCACCATTGCCCTTTGACGCGCCCGGGCAGATAGGGGCCATCGATGCGCTTCAGCATCAGCCCTTCAATCGCCGCATCCCGCGCGCCATCACGCAGCGCCTGCAAATCGCTGATCTGCTTGAAGGTGATGATGTCTGAAAGATCCATCCGCTGCGGCTGCTGGCGCTGATACCAGGCTTCCAGCCGCGCACGACGTTCGGAAAAGGGCAGGGGGCGCAAATCCTCGGTGCCATCAAACAGAATATCGTAAAGCCTGATCGCTACCGGGTAATCGCGCTGCATCTTGGCGGTGACGGTCTTGCGGTTCAGCCTTTGCTGAACATCGGCAAAGGGTGCCACTGCGCCATTCCGCAGCACCAGCAATTCGCCATCCAGCACGGCATGGAAATCCAGACCCGCGATGATTTCGGGGAAGGTCGCGGAAATATCCTCAGCCCCCCGGCTCCAGACCCTGGCACCGCCAGGCCCCGACGTGACTTGCACGCGAATGCCATCCCATTTCCATTCCGCGCAATAGGAAGCCGAATCAAGCGCGGCGAGATCGGCTTCTTCCAAAGGATGCGCCAGCATCAGCGGGCGGAAGATGGGCGCTGCGCGCGGGTCAGGCTGCGGCGCGCGGCCCTCAAGCCAGGCGAAAAGCGGTTCATAGGGCGCGGGGATGGCGTGCCAAGCTTCCTCAATAGCCTCCACCGCCTGCCCTGACCATTCGGCGAGTGCCACACGCGCAAGGCGGGCCGAAACACCAACCCGCAAGCCGCCCGTGAGCAGCTTGATCAGCGCGAGCCGCCCGCTGGAATCGAGCGTATCGAGCCAGCCCGCGATCAGCGCCGGAACTTCGGACTTCGGCGTAGTCCCAAGCGCTCCGATGATATCGGATAATGCTGGCGGCGGCGCATTCACGCCGGCGCGTTTCGGCCAGATCAGCGCAATGGTTTCCGCCAGATCGCCGACATAATCATAGGAAAGCCGGAACAATTCAGGGTCCACCCGCGCCATGGTGATTTCCCTGAGCATGGCGGGCTTGGCGGTGGCGAGCTTCAGGCTTTCCGTAATGGCGGCCAGGCCCAGGCCGCGTTCCGGGTCTGGCTGCCCGGCAAACCATTGGCCAAGAAGTGCCAGCTTGGCGTTGCGGCCAGGGGAAAACACCAGCCTTTCCAGCAGTTCAGCGAAGGCGGGCAGGCTCATGAGCCCTCCTCACGCGGCTGCTTCCTCATCTTCCTCGCCGCGCCCGATCAGGTTCAAGGCCCGCCCCCTGATGCCCTGCAGGCCCAGCGCATGGATCAGCGCATCTTCGCGCCCATGCGTCACCCAAACCTCCTGCGCGCCGGTCTCGGCGCAAGTTTCCAGCAGCTCATCCCAATCGGCGTGATCGGAAATCACCAGCGGCAATTCCACACCGCCCTGGCGCGCGCGTTGCCGCACGCCCATCCAGCCAGAGGCATTGGCGACGACCGGCTCCGCGAGTCTCCGCGCCCAACGATCGGCAATGGCGGAAGGCGGCGCCAGCACAATCGCGCCTTTCAGCGCATCCTTGCGTGCGGCCGTTGCGGGCAGTAGCGGGCCGAGTGCCACACCCAATTCCTCATAAACCGCGCAAAGCCCCTGCTGCGCGCCATGCAAATGGATGGGCTGGTCATAGCCCGCCGCGCGCAACATGCGGATCAGGCGTTGGCATTTGCCAAGCGCATAGCAGCCAATCACATGCGTGCGTTCGGGGAACAATGCTGCTGATCGCAACAACCGCGCAATCTCCCCCATTGCATCCGGGTGGCGAAACACGGGCAAAGCAAAGGTCGCTTCCGTAATGAAGATATCGCAGCGTTCAACTTCAAAAGCCGCGCAGCTTGGATCAGCGCGGCGCTTGTAATCGCCCGAGACCACCACGCGGCTGCCCTGCCATTCCATCGCAATCTGCGCCGAGCCCAGCACATGCCCCGCAGGGCGCAGCCATAACTTCACGCCATTGATCGCAATCACCTCCCCATAGCGCAGCGCCTGTTGGGTGGCCCCCGCACGACCTTCGCCAAGCCGCGCGGTCATGATGGCCAGCGTCTCCGGCGTCGCCAGCACCGCTGCATGGCCGGGGCGCGCGTGATCCGAATGGCCATGGCTGATTACGGCGCGATCCACGGCGCGGAGCGGGTCAATGAAAAACCCACCCGGTTCGCAGAATAGCCCGGCTTGGGTCACTTTCAGCCAGGTCTCGGGATGGGGGGCGGTTGTGAAGGCCATGCGGTTCCGGTCTTGCGTCGGCGGCGTGTCGCGCCATAGATAGCGCTGAATGCGAACATTACCAGAACCTTTTGCCGGATGGTTTGCGGCGCGTGGCTGGCAGCCGCGGGCGCACCAGCTTGATGTTCTGGCGGCGGTGGCAGGCGGCGACCACGCGCTGCTGGTGGCACCCACCGGCGGGGGCAAGACTTTGGCCGGTTTCCTGCCGACACTTTTGGATCTGGCGGCAACACCACGCGAGGGGCTGCATACGCTGTATATCTCGCCCTTGAAGGCCTTGGCGGTGGATATTGCGCGCAATCTGATGGCACCGATTGCGGATATGGCGCTGCCCATTCGCGTTGAAACCCGCACGGGTGACACACCCGCCAATCGTCGCGCACGCCAGCGCGCCACCCCGCCGCATATCCTGCTGACCACGCCGGAAAGCCTGACGCTTTTACTCTCACTGCCTGATGCGCAGGAGATTTTCGCAGGCCTCGGCGGCATCATCATTGATGAAATACACGCTTTGGCCGGCACCAAGCGCGGTGATCAATTGTCGCTTTGCCTGTCTCGTTTGGCGGTGCTGGCGCCAGGCGCCAAGCGCATCGGGCTTTCCGCAACGGTGGCCGGGCCGGATGCCTTGCGCGCCTGGTTGGCGCGGGATGCGCAGGCGGGGTCTGTCCGGTTGATCACGACGGCAGGTGGCGCCGCCCCGGTATTTGATTTGCAATTGCCCGAAGGCCATTTGCCCTGGGGCGGGCATATGGGGCTGGCTTCCATGCCGGAAGTCTATCGCCGCATCGAAGCCGCGCGGGTCACGATTGTCTTCGTCAATACCCGTGCCCAGGCAGAGCTTTGCTTCGCTGCTCTTTGGCGCCTCAATGATGCAGCGCTACCCATCGCGCTGCATCATGGCAGCCTTGAAATTGATCAGCGTCGCAAGGTGGAAGCGGCCATGGCGGCGGGCAAGCTGCGTGCGGTGGTGGCCACCGCCTCACTCGATCTCGGCATTGATTGGGGGGATGTGGATCAGGTGATCCAGATTGGCGCACCCAAAGGTGTCGCGCGGCTATTGCAGCGCGTGGGCCGCGCCAATCACCGGATGGATGAGCCCTCTCATGCCGTGCTGGTGCCGGCTAATCGGTTTGAGGTGATTGAATGCGTGGCCGCCATGGAAGCCGCCGCCGCGGGCGAATTGGATGGCGACCCACCACGCCCTGGCGGCTTGGATGTGCTGGCGCAGCATGTGCTGGCCATGGCCTGCCACGCGCCCTTTCATCCGGATGCGCTTTACGCCGAGGTGATCCGCGCCGCGCCCTATGCCGCACTCACACGGCGTGATTTCGATGATGTAGTCCGCTTTGTGGAAGATGGCGGCTATGCGCTGGCGGCTTATGAGCGTTTCAGCCGCCTGTTTCGTGATTCCGAAGGCTTGCTGCATGTCCGCGATACGCGCGTGGCGCGGCAATTGCGCATGAATCTGGGCACCATTGTCGAAACCCCCATGATCAAGGTGCGGTTTCGTGGCGGTGGCACCTTGGGTGAGGTGGAGGAATGGTTCGTCTCCACCCTCACGG
>JBBAUC010000121.1:0-10045 GCA_040398485.1 Roseomonas sp.
GGCCGAAGCCGCGCCGCGTTTTGGGCTGGCGCTGGTGAATGCCACGCTCGATCCTGGTGGGCGCAGCCCCGCCAATGAAGCGGTGGCGCTGCCGGTGGCGGCGGATCAACGTAATGCCGTGTTGCGCGCGATCTTCGCACAGGATCAGGGCGCGGCGCCGCGCTTGCAGGAATTCGGCGATGCTTTTGCAGCCATTGAAGTGACTGGCATTACGCCATCTCAGCTTCGCCCCTTTGCTGAGGTTGAACAGGACCTCCGCCGCGCCGTGATTGCCGAGGCGCGTCGGCGCTTCACGGAGGCACGTGCGGCGGGGCTTTTGGCGGCGCAGCGTGGCGGCAAGACTTTGGTTGAAGCCGCGCAGGAATTGGGCCTGGTCAGCACGCGCACCGCGCCTTTCGGGCGTGATCCGGCGCAGGGCAGCCCGGTGCCGGCGGAATTGCTGCCGCCCTTGTTTGAAGCCAAGCGCGGGGAGGCCACCATGGCGGAAATTCGCGGCGGCTTTGCGGTGGCCTCGGTCGCCGATATTTTGCGTATTGATCCGGCGAGCGATCCGCTTGGCATGGGCCGTGTGCGCGTGGAAATCGAACAGGCCGTGGGTGACGATCTGGAACAGCAATTCCAGGCGGCATTGCGTGCGCGCGCCAATGTGCGCATCAATGAACGCGTGCTGGAACAGGTGACAGGCAGATGAGTAGCGGCGGTTTCGCAGCGTTTCGCGCGGCGCTGGAAGCGGGACGGGGGCAAATCCTGGTTCGTGAACGCGTCGCGGATCTGGACACACCTGTCGGCGCCTTCCTGAAACTGACAGGCGGCGCGCAGGCCAATGCGTTTTTGCTGGAAAGCATTGAAGGTGGTGCCGCGCGCGGGCGCTATTCTGCCATCGGCATGGCGCCGGACCTCATCTGGCGTTGCCGCAATGGCAAGGCAGAACTCAATCGCCATGCGCTGTCTGCACCGCATGCTTTCGTGCCGGAAACGGCACCCGCCTTGGATAGTCTGCGCGCCATCATCAATGAATGTCGCATGGTGGTGCCCGCGAATTTGCCGCCGATTGCGGCGGGGCTTTTCGGCTATCTGGGTTACGATCTGGTGCGGCTGATCGAAAAGCTCCCCTCCACCAAGCCCGATGTGCTTGGCATCCCCGATGCAGTAATGACGCGCCCGACGCTGATGGCCGTGTTTGACCATGTGCGGGATACGCTGCTGCTCTGCGCGCCGGTCTGGCCCGGCGCCGATCCGCAAACTGCCTGGGAAGCGGCCAACGCTAGGTTGGATGAGGCGGAAGCAGCACTTGATCGCCCCGTACCGCGCCCGGCCCCGCCCGCTGACCTGCCCGCTTTGCCACAGCCCGACAGCAATTTCACCGAAGCTGGCTATATCGCGGCCGTTGAGCGGGCGAAGGATTACATTCGCGCGGGGGATTGCTTTCAGATCGTGCCGGCGCAGCGGTTTTCGGCGCCCTTCGCGCTGCCGCCCTTTGCGCTGTATCGCGCGCTGCGGCGGATCAACCCAGCGCCCTTCCTGTTCTTCTGCGATTTCGGTGGTTTCGCTGCGGTGGGCGCCAGCCCGGAAATTCTGGTCCGCGCGCGTGATGGCGTTGTCACGGTGCGCCCGCTGGCCGGTACGCGCCGGCGTGGCGCCACGCCAGAAGAGGATCGCGCGCTTGAAGTGGAATTGCTGGCCGATCCGAAGGAACGGGCTGAGCATCTGATGCTGCTCGATCTCGGGCGCAATGATGTGGGCCGCGTCTCTGAAATCGGCTCGGTGAAGGTCACGGCGCAATTCCAGGTGGAACGGTATTCGCAGGTGATGCATATCGGCTCAGAAGTGCAGGGGCGCTTGCGCGCAGGGCTGGATGCTTTGGATGCCTATTGTGCTGGCTTCCCGGCGGGCACGCTGACGGGCGCACCAAAAATTCGTGCGATGGAAATCATCGAGGAATTGGAACCTTCCCGCCGTGGGCTTTACGCCGGTGGCGTTGGTTATTTCGGCGCCGATGGCGGCATGGATACCTGCATCGCGCTGCGTACCGCACTGGTAAAAGATGGCGTGATGTATGTGCAGGCCGGCGCGGGCGTGGTGGCCGATAGCGATCCCAAGGCAGAATATGAAGAAACGCGCCAAAAGGCCCGCGCGCTGTTTCGTGCGGCGGAAGAAGCGGTGCGTTTCGCCTCGGGCCGGCGTTAGAAGCTAGGTCATGGCGGAAGCGCCCGATATCGCGCCAATCCTCGCCTTGCTTGAGGATGCGCGCGATGCCGGGCGCTGTGCCGAAGCAGCCGCGGCTTTGCGCGTTTTATCGCAGCTTCAGCCCGAAAACCTGCATGTAAAGGCAGCACTCGCGCGCGCGCTGTTCGGCGCTGGGCTTTGGCAGGAAGCCTGGGATGCCTATGAGGTGCGCTTTGATTTGATGCCGGAGGTTTTCACCAAGGTCACGCGCCCCGGCCCGAATGGTCCGGAACCCATGCCGATGTGGCGTGGCTGGGCTTTGCCGGAATCGCTGTTGGTGATGGGCGAACAGGGGCTTGGCGATACCATCCAATTTGCGCGCTTCCTGCCCTTGCTGCGCGCGCGCGGTGTGCGTGTGCATGCAGTGCTTGATCCGCGTGTGATGAAATTGCTCGCCCCCGTACTGGAGGGGATTGATGCGCGCCCCGGTGGTGCGGCGGGCAGGGTACAGGGCGTTAAATCCTGGCTGCCCTTGCTCAATCTGCCACGCGCGCTTGGGCTGCGCCCGCAGCAATATCAGGGGCGCATTCCCTATCTGGCGGCGGAACCGGAACGCGTGGCCCGTTGGCGCCAGCGCATTGGCAATCAGGGCTATCGCATAGGCATTGTCTGGCAGGGCAATCCCAAGGCGCCGGTGGATCGTAATCGGTCCGTGCCTCTTGCCATCTTCGCACCCATCGCAGCGCTGGGTGGCGCGCGGCTTTTCGCGCTGCAAAAGGGACCGGGCGAGGATACCGAAGCGCCCTTCGCCTTGGATCGCTTGGGGCCTGAGATGGATAATGGCCCGGATTGGTTCCTGGATACCGCCGCCGCCATCATGGCGCTTGACCTGGTGGTGACGGTGGATACGGCCGTCTTGCATTTGGCCGGCGCGCTCGGGCGGCCTGCGCTGATGCTGACCCATGGGCGCAATTCCGATTGGCGCTGGCAACAGGGGCGGGAAGATACGCTCTGGTATCCTTCCGTCCGCTTGGTGCGCTGCCCGGATGGCAATGCGGATTGGCGCGGTGCGGTGGCGCGCGCGGCCTTTATGATCCGCACCGGCAATATCCCCCCCGCCGCATGAAACGCCGCCACCCACGCCGCCGGGGTTTTGGGTTTTGGGCGAAGCGGTTTGGCGTTTTCCTGACAGCGATGATCCTGCTGCTGCTGGGCGGCATTGCCGGCGCGCTGTGGTGGAGCCTGCCCGCGCGTGATTCTGAACTGTCGCTGGCAGGACTTGCTGCGCCGCTTGCCATTACGCTCGATACACGCGGCATTCCGCATATTGAGGCGCAATCGGAAGCAGATGCCTGGGCCGCCCTGGGCTTTTTGCATGCACGCGACCGGATGTTTCAGATGGAAATGATGCGCCGCGGCGCACGCGGGCAAAGTGCTGCGGTGGCCGGTACGGCGGCGCTGCGCCTTGATCGCTTCATGCGGCTATTGCGGCTGGAAGAACGCGCGGCGGCGGACTTGGCCGCGCTTGATCCCGAAACCCGCGCGATGCTTGATGCCTATGCGCGCGGTGTGAATGCCTGGATCGCATCACGCGGGCGCTTTGCCGCGCCGGAATTCATCGCGCTCGGTGCGCCGGAACCTTGGCAGCCGGTGGATAGCCTGCTTTGGGGCAAGATCATGGGGCTTTGGCTCGGCGGCAATTGGCGCATGGAATTGGAACGCGCGCGGCTGGCGGAGCGGCTTTCGCCCGAACAGCTTGGCGATTTATGGCCGGAAGATATAACAGCGGGCCGCCCCGATGAACCGTTGATGCAGACTGAAGCGAAGCCAAGCGGTGCGCTGCATGGACAGGGTTTGAATGGCGCGGCATTGGCCGCACTTGCCCAGCACTTCCCACGTTTTCCGGAAGATGCGCCCTTGCCGGAAATTGCTTCCAACGCCTGGGCAGTGGATGCGGGGAGGAGTGCCTCTGGCGCGCCTTTGCTCGCTGCCGATCCGCATCTTTCGCATAGCGCGCCCATTCTTTGGTATCTGGCGCGCATCACCCTGCCGGATGGGCGCATGCTGATGGGTGCTACCGCGCCTGGCGTGCCGGGGATTGTGATCGGGCGGAATGAAAGCTTGGCCTGGGGCTTCACCACCACGCATGCGGATACACAGGATATTTTTATCGAAAGACTTACCGATGACGGGCGCTATGAAACGCCCGATGGCGCGAGCGATTTCATGTGGCATGAAACGCAGATTACCGTGCGCGGTGCGGCGCCGGTGGCCTTCCGCTTTCGCGAAACGCGACATGGGCCGGTGCTATCCGATCTTGATCCAAGTTTTGCAGGGAAGGCGGGCACGGTATTGGCGCTGGCCATGGCAAGCCTTTCGGCGGGCGAAACTTCAGCGCGCGGCTTGTTGCGCTTGAATGGCGCGCGCGACATCAAGGAAGCCCGCGCGGCGGCCGAGGATATCACCAGCCCCGTGCAGAACCTGATGCTCGCGGATCGTGCGGGCGGGATTGCCATGTTCATCGTTGGGCGTGTGCCGCTGCGCCGTGGTGGGGATGGCACGCTGCCTCGGCCCGGCTGGGATGGTGCGGCGGGATGGGTTGGGTTTCTGCCTTTTGACGCCAAGCCGCATGTCGAAAACCCAGCAAGCGGCGTGATTGTGAACGCGAATAACCGCGTCGCGCCAGCGGATCACCCGGCCTTTCTCAGCCGAGATTGGCATGGGGATTGGCGCTTCCGGCGCATTGGTGCCGGCTTGGCCGCGCAGCCTCAATACACGGCGGCAGATTTCGCGGCCTTGCAGATGGATCGCTTCAGCCTTTTCGCTGCGGAAGCGCTGCCAGCCTTTCGCGCCCTGCCGCCCATGGAAGGCGCGGCTGGGGCAGCGCTTGCCCTCCTGCAAGCCTGGGATGGGGAAATGGCGGCGACGCGGCCAGAACCGCTGATCTTCCACGCGACCATGCGCGGCTTTGGCCAGGCGCTGCTGAAGCGCGCTGCCATCCCGCCGGATGGCTTCGCACCATCCCCGGAATTCCTGCGGCCATTGCTGCAAGGGAGCGATGCGGCGGCGCGCTGGTGCGGGGCAGATGGCTGCGCGCCCTTGCTGGCGGCGGCCTTGGCTGAAGCGGTGGCGGCGCTGGCGCCTCAGCATGGTGCCAATCCGCGCCAATGGCGCTGGGGCGCGGCCCATGTCGCGCAATTCGACCACGCGATCCTGCGCTTCATCCCCTTTCTGCGCGATTGGCTGGGCTTGCGCGCCGCGCCAGGTGGGGATGGCGAAACCGTGGCCCGCGCCGCCTTCAGGGGCTCGGGCTTTGCCGCAGTGCATGGCGCCGGCTTTCGCGGTGTGATGGATTTGGCCCAGCCGGATGGCGCCTTTGCCGTGATAGCCACGGGCCAATCCGGCCACCCCTTCAGCCGGCATTGGGGCGATATGCTGCCGCTTTGGCGCGATGGCGCGCTTTTGCCGCTGGCTGCCCCGCGTGAAGTGACCGGGCGTATCCGTCTGAACCCTGCTCCCTGACGCGATTTTGCAAGGTGGTTGATTCCAAAGCGCTCTGAGGCGAAAATGGCGCCGCATGCTGCATCGCCCGCCCCGCCGTCCGCAATTCTTCTATACGACCGCGCCGCTGCCCTGCCCCTATTTGCCGGGCCGGACGGAGCGGAAGATCGTGACCGAGCTTTCCGGCACGGAAGCGGAAGCTTTGCATGAACGCCTTTCGCGCGCTGGCTTTCGCCGCAGCCACAATATTGCCTATGCGCCAGTTTGTCCCGGCTGCCAGGCCTGCGTGCCGATCCGCGTGGTGAGCGAGGAATTCACGCCAGACCGTACGCAGCGGCGCATCCTGCGCGCCAATGCTGATTTGACCATTTCCGAAATGCCGGCCCGCGCCACGGCGGAACAATTCACCCTGTTCCAGCGCTATCAGAAAAATCGCCATGCCGATGGCGATATGGCTGCGATGGGCTATTACGATTATCGCGCCATGATCGAGGATACACCGATCAGCACCGGCATTCTTGAATTCCGCGATGCGCAGGACCGGCTTGTGGGTGCTTGCCTCACGGATTGGCTGGCGGATGGGCTATCAGCGGTTTATTCCTTCTTCGATACGGATGAGGATAAGCGATCACTCGGCACTTTTGCGGTGCTGTGGCTGATTGGGCGCGCGCGATCGCTTGGCCTGCCCTATGTCTATTTGGGCTATTGGGTCCCGGAAAGCCGGAAGATGGCCTATAAGGCGCGCTTCCGGCCGAGTGAAATTCTTATCAGCGGCGCCTGGCATCGGCTTGGTGAGAGCGCGGAAGTGAACGCCGCGCCGCGTGAAGTGGTACGGGTCGGCTAAGCGCTAAACTGCTTGCGCAAGCACAAGATTTGGCCGCGCGGCAAGTGGCGGCGGCGCGGTGATGTCCTCGGCACGATAGAAACAAAGGCCACCGATTTCCGTAATGCTCGCTTGCCCCACCGCCCAGGCGGGCAGATGCGCGGTATCATGCCAAAGCGTGGCACCACTGGTTGGGTCTGGCAGCAGGCCGGAAGCGGCGCGTTGCGCGATGCGGCGACAGATGGCGAGTGCCGGATCGCCGGGCGGGATGGCGCGCAGCGCGGCATGGCGCGGGTCCCGCTTATTCCAGCAGGAAAATAGGAAAGGCGCGCGGCAGATCGCGGCGATGTGGCGCGCATTGGGATCTCGGCCTTGGCGCAGACGGTTCATCACCAAAGCAGCCAGGGCTTCAATGGCGCGCACGGGCTTGTCGGCCGCTTCGGCCCAGAGCGTCATGGCGAGGATTTCGATGTCAATCGCGCGCGGCGGGGGTAGCTTGGTCATTCGCGTTCCTCCATCCGGCGCACGGCTTGTACCGCGGCAATGCCGGTGCGTGAGACGTCTTCCAATTTCTCCTCGATCCGCACCAAATGATCTGAGATTCTTCGGTCCAGATCGCGAATGAGCGAGGGCGGCACATAGGTGCGCGCGACTTCCAGTTTGAATTGCGCCAAGTCTTCCCGCGTGCGGGTCAGCGCATCCGAATCGCGTTCATCGCCGCGCTGAATGCGCGCGTGCAATTCGCGCCGGAGGCCGTGGATCATCCAAAAAAGCGCGGCGACCACCGGCGCTTCGATGGCGGTGAACCACCATTGGGGGTCAATCTGCATGGACATGCTGCTTGGCCTTGTGCTGAAAGCTTGAAGAACAGGCGCGTCCACCCCAGAAAAGGGGCGGCGAGACGCCGGAAAGGAAAGCCGGGCCCATGTGGAATGAGCCGTATCTGGAAACCTGCTGCCGTTCGGCGCTGCATCGGCTGACGCTGGTGGGCCCGCATGGGCGGCCCGAGGGGCTGAAGGATGGCCCCTGCCTGCTGCGCCTGACCGGCATGGCCTTGGCGCAGCAACGCGCGGATGGTCGGTTTGAGATTACCGATGCGGGCCGCGCGCGGCATGCCTTGGAAATCCTGAAGGCGACTGCGACTTAGTTTCCACGCCAATAGGCAGCCTGCGGTGGTGGTCCGGCGCGAGCCAGCCGCACTGGTTCGGCCAGCAAACAACCTGCCAGCGCATCCAAAGCGTCATCACGTGCGCCGCTGACCCCAGGCGCCCATTCCGCCATTTCGGACGGGAAACGGGTGCGAAACACAGTTTCATGCGCATGCAGTCGACGTGCGGCCAGCGCCGGTTCCAAGGCACCCAGAATACGATCCGCCTTGGCGCGATGGTTATTCTGTTCCACTACTGCACAGGCCGCGCCCGCCTTGGCCAATTCGCGCCTGAGCAGCGCGGGCAAAAAGCGGCCAATGCCATTGGTTTCCACGCGAATAACCGGCAGCAGCAAATCCCGCGCGATATGCGCGACTTGCCGGCATTGCTGTGTCGCGGGGTCTTCCGCCGCATCTGGGTCATGCGTCAGATAGCGCAGCCGATGCAGGAAGTGATTGCCTTCCTGATCCGCATAACAGGCCGCCAGCACGGAAGAATCACCGCTGCCAGGCCGGCCATAGGCAGGGTCCCAATAGCCGCCGCCGGACACCAGCCGCCGACCAAGCAGGCTGAGTTCCGCCCGCCCGCCTGCTTCGCGATATTCCGGTTCCTCTGCATAACGAATGAGCGCTGCGGGATCGAGCCGCGCGGCTTCCGCCGGCAGCGCCTTCAGCATCATCTGCCGTTCAAAATGCAGCGCACCGACACGTTGGCGGAGTGCCGCAATCGCTTCCTTCGGGAAGCGTTCCGGCCAGGCGCTCGCACCCGCTGCATTCATGATGGGCAGCGTCAGCCGGCGATAGGATCGCAGGAAGCCGTCCTCATGCTTCGGATCGCGGTAGAGGCTTTCCTCACAATGCGGCGTGCCGACGAACAGAATGGTGCCGCCCGGCGTCAGGATGAATTCAAGTTCTGCCAGGCGTTCGCGCAGCGCATCACGCTTGCCCGGTGTGTCGCAATTGCCGGCAACTTCGACATCATCGCAAATGATGACATCGGCGCGGGCGCCGGTGATATTGCCCGATATGCCCTGCGCCAGCATGGATGGGTCTCGCAAAGCGCCGGGGCGGGCGACGGTGAAGCGATCCGCCGCCCAATTCTCTGGCACCTCGGGCAGCAATTCGGCGCAAAGCGGGTGGGATTCCAGAATGCGCCGCACGGTTGCGACCATGCGCGTGGCAAGCTGCGCATCGGCCGCCACCACCAGGATGCGCGTTGAAGGATTGTTGAGCAAAAGCCAAGCGCACCAAAGCCCGATCAGCGTTGATTTGCCGCAGCCGCGAAAGGCCATAAGCAGCAGGCGCCGATCGCCGGCTTCGCGCCGCGCCATCAGCCAGCGCGCGATGCGCCGATGAATGGCGGGCGTTTCCTGCGCGCTGCGTTGATTCCAAAGCCAGAGAAATTCGAGAAAATCTGGATCATTCCTCATGCAGGACATCATCGGGCATGGGTGCGTTGGCCAAGGCTTGGCGGGCCTCGGCCAGCAGACGTTCGGCTTCAGTCACTTCCCGCTGATCGGCCTGATGCGTGGCACGCGCCAAGCGCAGCAGCGCTTCCAAATGACCAAGCGCAGCACGGCAGAGTTGGATATGGTTGCGATGGGCGCGCATCAGTGCCTCATCTTCCACCAGCGGATCAAGGCTGAGCACCGCTTCATAGCTGGCACTCACGCGCTTGATGGCCTCACGCAGATCAAACCCGAGGTCAATGGTGTTCTTGCGCCGCCTCATGCCTTGGTGACCCGGGCGCGCACGGTACCGGCGGCAAGGTTGATGGCGATGCCACTGCGATTCCATGCGGTGACGGTGACGATATTGGTGGCACCGACTTGCGCCAGCATGACAATGCCGGAAGTGGCCAGGCTGAAGGCGGCGGTGGCGAAATCACCAGGCCGTGCGCCTTGCAGCGGCACATTGATTTGCGCCGAAGCACCAGCCGCGATGGAGCCAGGATCCCAGGGCGATTCAGCGGCCAATTCGCGCGCGCCATGCGGCAGATCTGGCAGGCCATACAACAGGGGTGGAGCGTAAAGCGGATCACAAGCCAAGCGCAGCGAACGCACTTCATAATCCCGCGCGATGCGCGCCACACCGATGATGGCATAGGCGACCTGATCCCCAAGCCGAATGACCTGCGGGCGCGTGAATGTTTCGTCATCCATATCAGCCGAGCTTTGCCACCAACGCGCGGTTGCATTCCACATCAGGGATTGACCGGAAGCGCGTACCACGGGCGTCGTGCCTTCGCTGATCAAATAGCGATCCTGGTCGAAACACATCACCACCAGGCGCGCGCCATCCGCATCCACGGCAAGGGCGAATTCGCGGCAGTTGCGGGTATCCACCACAAAGCCAAGCCCTCGCCCGCCATTCAGCAATACGCCACGATCCGTGAAGGTAAAATCATC
>JBBAUC010000122.1:0-9941 GCA_040398485.1 Roseomonas sp.
ATCCGCCCCGCTTCGATGGCGGCCATGGCGATTTCCTCAAACACCGCCGCCGGCGCCGCTTCCACCACGATATCGCAAGCGGCGAGTTCGGCGTTGGAGACAATGCGCGGCGGGTGCTTGAACCCCGCCACATTCGCGGTGGCCTTGGCGTGATCACGCGCGGATGCAGCGGCGAGCTTCAGCCCCGGCACGCCCTTGTCCAAGGCGCGGGCCAAATGCAGCCCAATCGCACCCAAGCCTGCAATGCCAACCGTCAAATCCTGCGCCATGGGAGCCTCCGTTCAATGAGAGGGCCGGGCCATAAGGCAAAATGAGGCTTTGGCAAAGCCAGCGCCTATTCTTCCTTGAACCCGTAATCCGGGATGCCCTGTTCATTGCCGTAATACTTATAGGGCAGGAATTTGCCGGACATGGTGATCTTCACGCGATCGCCCTTGGGGTTCGCGACCCGCTCGAAATCGAAATCGAAATCAATGGCGGACATGATGCCATCGCCGAATTCTTCCTCAATCAGCGCCTTCCAGGCCGGGCCATTCACCATCACCATTTCATAGAAGCGATAGATCAGCGGGTCCGTAGGCGGCATTTGCGTGCCGCGATAGGGCACTTCATTCAGCATGCGCTGTTCAACCTCGGAAAGGCCAAACAGCTTCGCGGCCTTGGCAGCGAGCGGCTTTACGAATTTCATCTGCCCAAGCAGCGCGCCGACCACGAGGGTTGGCGACATGCCGCCGATTTCCTCGCAGATATACTTCCAGGTCCAGCCTTTCTCGCGCTTGATGTCGAGGATTTTTTCAGTGAGTTGGGCGCGCGTCATCGCGTTTCTCCAGCTTTGGTTTGGGAAGGATCACTCCGCCGCAAGCGGCGGTGGGGAAAGGGCGGGGCTGACTTCCGGCACGGCACGCGCTGACCAGCCGGCCGGTGGCGCATCGGCCTTGAAGGCGCGTGACCGCGCAATCAGGAAATCCAGGATATGATCCCGCAGCGAATGATAGCCCGGCATGTGATGCAGATTGGCCCGGGTGCGTGGCTTGGGCAGCGTGTTCAACACAACCTCGGCAATGCGTGCCTCCGGCCCATTGGACATGAGCAGAATGCGGTCCGCGAGCAAGATTGCCTCATCCACATCATGCGTGATCATGAAGCCGGTTTGCTCGGTTTCACTGACCAGCCGCGCGACCTCATCCTGAAGCGCGCCGCGCGTCAGCGCATCAAGCGCCGAGAAGGGCTCATCCATCAGCAGCATTTTTGGATTAATGGCGAGTGCGCGGGCAATGCCAACGCGCTGCTTCATGCCGCCGGAAAGCTCGGCCGGTTTCCGGTCCGCGGCGTGGTCCAGGCCAACACGTTTCAAGGCTTCACGCGCAGCGGCATCGCAGGCGGCGCGCGACCAATCGCGATGGCGGCAGGAAATGGCGAAGGCGACATTGCCGGCGGCCGTCATCCAAGGCATCAGCGCATGGCCCTGAAAGACAACGGCGCGATCCAGCGATGGGCCGGTGATGGCCTGGCCATCCACAATCACCGCGCCATCATCGGGCGCTTCAAGCCCGGCCAGGATATTCAGAATGGTGGTCTTGCCGCAGCCCGAATGCCCAACCAGGCAGACGAATTCGCCGCGTGCAATGCCGAACCAGACATCCTGGAAAATAGTGGTCGGGCCATAGCGGCGCGCGACACCTTCGATGGAAACATAAGCTGTCATGGCTTTATTCCCGCCAGGCCACGGCACGCGCGCCTAGGCCGAGCAAGCGGTCCAGCGCAAGCCCCACCAGGCCGATCATGAGAATGGCAATCACGATATCGGCGATGGAAAGATTATTCCATTGGTTCCAGACCCAATAGCCAATGCCCGTGCCGCCGACCAACATCTCAGCCGCGACAATCACCAACCAGGCAATGCCGATTGAAATACGCATGCCCGTCACAATGGTGGGTGCCGCGGCGGGCAGGATCACGCGAATGGCGGTGCGCCAGCGCCCTGCTTCCAAGGTGCGCGCAACATTCAGCCATTCGCGCCGCACCGATGCCACACCGAAAGCCGTATTCAGCAGCATGGGCCAGATGGAACAGATGAAAATAACGAAAACTGCTGAAATCGCGCTATCCTTGATGGAATAAAGTGCCAACGGCATCCAGGCGAGCGGTGAGACCGGGCGCAGCACCTGAATGAAGGGATTAAGCGCGGCGTTCAACAGCGGCGACATGCCAATGACAAAGCCAAGCGGAATGGCCACAATGGCAGCAAGCCCGAAGCCCGCGCCAACACGCAGCAGCGAATAGGCGATTTGTACGCCAATGCCCTGATCATTCGGCCCGCGCACATAGAAGGGATCGGCCAGCAATTCCAAAAGCCGCTTGCCGATGGCGCTTGGCCCCGGCATGGGCGTTGTGCTGCCCTGCGCCGCTGCCTGCCCCAGCAGCGCGGCATATTCAGGGTCAAGCGCGGCACCCCCGCCGCCAGCCTTGGGCATGACGGCGATTTCCCAGGCGCCCAGGAAGATCGCCAGGATCAGCAAGGAAAGCCCGGCAGATCGCCAGAAGGATACGTTTGCAGTCATTACGAACGACGAATGGCGAAGCTGTTTAGATAGGCTTCGGGCTGCGCGGGATCAAAATCGCGCCCGAAAATGCGATGCGTGCGCGAAGCACTCGCCGGCACTGTCATGCCAAGCTCGCGCATCGCCTTCGCCGCATCTGTCGCCAGAAACACCTGCTGCGCGACGCCCGCGTAATCCACATCCCCGCGGATTTGTCCCCAGCGCTTCATTTGCGTCAGAATCCACACCGCCATGGAATGCCAGGGGAAGGGATCGAAATTGATCCGGTCCGGCACCCGCTGCACGCGGCCAAGCCCATCGGCGAAGGTGCCGGTCAGCACCTGTTCCACCACCGTTGGCGGCTGGTTCAGGTAATTCTGCCCAGAAATCGCCTGCGCCACTTCGCGCCGGTTTTCAGCCTTGGAAGCATAGGCCGTGGCTTCAACAATGGAACGCATCAGCGCGGCAAAGGTATTGGGCGTTTCGGTCATCATGCCGCGCGGCACGGCGAAGGCACAGCAAGGGTGACCATCCCAAAATTCCTTGGTCAGCACATGAATGAAGCCAATTCCATCAAAGACAGCGCGCTGATTGAAGGGATCGGGGCCCAGGAAGCCATCAATATTATCAGCGCGCAGATTGGCGACCATCTCGGGCGGCGGCACCGAACGGATTTGAATATCGCGGTCAGGGTCAAGCCCGGCTTCAGCGACATAGGCGCGAAGCAAATAGTTATGCATGGAAAAATCGAACGGCACGGCGAAGCGGAAGCCCTTCCAATCCTTCGGATCACGCTTTTCCTTGTGCTTATTCGCAAGCGTAATCGCTTGCCCATTCGTGTTTTCAATCGCCGCCACCGCCCAAGGCACCGGCTGCGCCACGCCAACGCCAAGCGACATCGCCAGCGGCATGGGGGAGAGCATATGCGCCGCGTCATATTCGCGCGCGATCGATTTATCGCGGATCACGGCCCACCCGGCTGTGCGGATGACCTCAACATTCAGGCCGTTGCGCTTATAAAAGCCCATGGGATCGGCCATGATGATTGGTGTGGCGCAGGTGATGGGAATGAAGCCGATTTTAAGGTCGCGCTTTTCAGGAGCACCGCTGGCCTGCGCCAAGGCTTCGCGCGCGCCGGCCAGCGGAAACACACTATCAAGCGCGGCAAACAGCGTGCCGGCGCCAAGCACATTGATCAGCGCGCGCCGCGTCGCGGCCTGCGGGAAGGCAGCGCGCAACACCGCTTCCTGAGCGACTTCCCCGAAGGCCCCGGTGCCATCTGCTGGCGCCGCATCACAAGCGAAGCCTGTATGCGTAGCGCCACAGCCGCAAGGGCCTGGGGCATGTGTGGAATTGCGGCGATGAAAGGCCATGAAGCATCTCCCGGTTCTTGTCAGCGCAACGCGATGACGGAGGAGAGTTAGCAAGGCGCATGCCGCGTTTTTGGGCGGATGGGAGGGGTTTCGGTGGAGTAACTGCCAACCAAGAAAGCAAAAAGATTAAATTATGTGCAAATATACCCTGCCAAGTCGGGTAAAGGCTTGGCAGGGATAGCCACAGGCGCTCAAACCACCGGGCTTTTGCCGCCATCCACATTGATCGCGGTGCCGCTGATGAAGCCGCCCTGTTCGCTCGCCAGCAGCAAGGCCAGGGAGGCAAATTCCTCGGCCTTGCCGATGCGCCCGAGGGGGACAGCCTTGCCCTGTTCGGCCTTCCACTCATCCCACGTAATGTTGCGCTTTTCAGCCGCATGCCTGCGCACCCATTGGTCGCTTTCGATAATGCCGACCAGCATGGCATTAACCAGCACATTATGGGGGGCGAATTCGCTCGCCATCGCCTTGGTCAAAGCCATGCCGGCGGCACGCGAAACGGATGTTGGCGTGGACCCCGCCAATGGCGCCTTGGCGCCGATATTCAGCACATTGATGACGCGGCCCCATTTGCGGTCCCGCATGGCAGGCAGCGCCAGGCGGCACAGCCGGATGGCGGCAAAAAGCTTCAGGTCCAGATCATCCTGCCAAAGCGCGTCCGATACCTCCAGAAACCCACCGCGCTGCGATGTGCCGGCGTTATTGATCAGGATATCAACCTGACCGAGGCCCTTTACCGCCGCCGCATAGGCAGCTTCGCAGCCCTCAGCGGAGCGGATATCGGCGGCGATAGCGACCACCTTGGCGCCCGGCGCGGCGGCGCGGATTTCGGCTTCAGCCGTGGTAAGGCTATCTGCCCCGCGTGCGACAATGGCGACATGCCCGCCGGATTCAGCGAACATCTTCGCAATAGCCAGCCCAAGCCCCTTGGACCCGCCAGTGATCAGCGCCGCGCGCCCGTTCAAGGTGATATTCATGGATCTCTCTCCCCCAATGAAGGTGCTTATCCTGCCGCAAGACGGCCAGGACGCAAACCGGAAGGGAAGGGGGGAAGCTGGGGCGACCAACGGGACTCGAACCCGCGACATCCAAGACCACAACCTGGCGCTCTACCAACTGAGCTATGGCCGCCATCAGCGGCGCTGAAATAGGCCCGCCCGCCCGGCTCAGTCAACCGCGAAGCCTTGGGTTGCGCGGGGACAGTGCAAAATGACACTATGGGTCAATGTCTTCCGCTGTTCCTGGCCGTTCCCTGGCCCTTCCCATTGCGCTGGTGATTACCTGCGCCGTTTGCGGCGCCATGCTCGCCATGGGCTTGCGCCAATCCTTCGGCCTGTTCTTGGCGCCCATGACAGCGGAACATGGCTGGGCCGCGCGGGATTTCGCCTTTGCTATTGGTCTGCAAGTGCTGGTGAATGGCATCAGCCAGCCCTTTATGGGCCAGCTTGCGGATCGCTTCGGTGGCCGGCGCGTGGTGATGGGCGGTGCGCTGCTTTATTGCATCGGCATTCTGGGCATGGCGCTTTCAGAATCCGTGGTGCCCTTCACCTTCTTTGCCGGCTTCATCATGGGCATGGCGGTCTCAGCCGCCGGGATGCCGACGATTATTGCAAGCCTGACGCGTATGTTGCCGCCGGAAATGCGCGGACGGGCGACAGGGCTTGGCACAGCGGGGTCTTCCGCGGGGCAATTCCTGGTGGTGCCGCTGGCTGGTATCGCCATTCAGGGCTTTGGCTGGCAGGGCGCGCTTTTCGCCATGGCGATGGCGACTTTGTTCATGATCCCGCTCGCCCTGCCTTTGGCGGATAAGCAGCTGGCAGCCACGCCTGGTGTTGCGGCGGATAATGAGACGGCGCGTTCAGCCATGGGCCGTGCGCTGCGCGATCCGAGTTTCTGGTATCTTTCCTCCGGCAATTTCGTCTGCGGCCTGCATGTTTCCTTCCTGACCGTGCATTTGCCGGGCTTTGTGCATAGCTGCGGCCTGCCGCTTTATGTGGGCGCCGGCGCCATTTCCATGATTGGGCTGTTCAACATCATCGGTTCATTGACGGCGGGTGAGCTTTCCCAACGCTGGAAGCGGCGCGAATTGCTCGTGGGGATTTTCGCCGCGCGCGCCGTGCTGATGACGGTGTTTTTGCTGTCGGAGAAAACCACCACGACCGTGCTGATCTTCTCCGCGCTCATGGGCCTGCTCTGGCTTTCCACGGTGCCGCCGAGCCTTGCCTTGTGTGCGCGCAATTGGGGCCTCAGGTGGCTCGCCACGATTTTCGGCATGGTCTTTGTCAGCCATCAGATTGGCGGCTTCACCGGCGCCTTTCTGGGCGGCATTATTTTTGATCGCACTGGGTCCTATGATCTGATGTGGGTGATCGGCATTCTGGCCGCCGTCTTTGCCGCCGTGATTCACATGCCGATGCGCGATGGGCCGCGTGTTCAGCCCGCCACGGCCTGATTTCATTCGAAAGGTTTTGTCATGCGCCTTGCCTTGATCCATGCGCTCCGCCATTCGCCGCCGCCGATTGAAGAAGCCTTCGCGCGGCTTTGGCCCGGCCAGACGCTGATGAATTTGCTGGATGACAGCCTTTCCGCCGATCTGGCGCGTGAGGGCAAGCTCACGCCCCGCATGACAGAGCGCTTCCTTACCTTGGCGCGCTATGCCGCCGGCACGGGCGCGGATGGCATATTGTTCACCTGTTCCGCCTTCGGACCTTGCATTGAAGCCTGCGCGCAGGATTTGGCGCCGATGCCCGTGCTGAAGCCGAATGAGGCGATGATCGAAGAAGCAATCACCAAGGGCAAGCGCATCGGGCTTTTAGTGACCTTTGCTGGCACCATCCCTTCCATGATCCCGGAATTCCCGCCGGGCATTACCGTGGTACCAAAATTGGCCGAAGGCGCGCTGGCCGCTTTGGATGCGGGCGATTTCGCAACGCATGATAGGCTGGCCGCTGAAGCCGCGCGGGATTTGGCAGATTGTGATGCGATTGCGCTTGGCCAATTCAGCCTGGCGCGCGCCAAATCCGTGGTGGAGCAGGCAACGGGCAAGCCCGTGCTGACCACGCCGGATAGTGCGGTGGTGAAATTGAAGCGTTTGCTGGGCGCATAAGGCGTAAAGCGGTTGCCGTGCACATTTGTTCACGGCAACCGCTCTAAATCCTTGTTTGGTCGCATTTTCCGAGTCGCCAAGTGTTCCCACTTGGCTTGAAAATGCTCAAACCGGCAGGCTCGCCACCGCAATCAAGCCGCCTTCTGGCCTGTTCTGCAGCACCACATCGCCGCCATGCCCGCGCAGGATATTGCGCGCGATGGTAAGCCCAAGACCCGTGCCGCCGGTTTCGCGATTGCGGCTGGCTTCCAGCCGGCGGAAGGGGGTGAAAACCGCCTCCAGCTCCGCTTCCGGAATACCGGGGCCTTCATCGGCGACGGTCAGGCGCACCAGGCCAGCACCATCTTGCGCCAACACAAGGCGTGCAGCACCCCCGTAATTCAGCGCATTCGCGACCAGATTTGCGATGGCGCGTTTCAGCGCCAAGGGCCTCGCGCGAATGACCAGTTTTTCCGGCCCATCATAGCTGATCTTTTCCGCCTGATCGGGACGCGCATCACTCGCCTCATCAGCCACCGTGCAGCACAGCGCCGCGATATCCATCTGGGTCGCGGGTTCTGTCGCGGCATCATCGCGGGCGAAGGCGAGTGTTGCGCCGATCATCGCTTCCATCTCATCCAAATCGGCCAGCATTTTGCGCCGTTGTTCGTCATCTTCCATGAATTCGGCGCGCAGTTTCAGCCGCGTGATCGGGGTGCGCAGATCATGGCCGATCGCGGCCAGCATTTGCGTGCGGTCCGCCACAAAAAGCCTGATGCGGGCAGCCATTTCATTGAAGGCGCGGGCGGCGGTCGCAACCTCGGTCGGGCCATCTTCGGACAAGGGCGGCGCGTTCACATCGCGCCCGAGCCTATTCGCGGCCTCCGCCAAAAGCCGCACTGGTCGCATGAGGCGCGCGACGGCCCACAGGATCAGCAGAATAGCCGCCAAGGTCATACCGAAAAACGCGGCGAGGAAAGTATCCGAATGCCATGGCCGCGGCGTTGGTAATGAAGCGCGCAGATTAAGCCAAGGCCCATCCGGCAGCCTGAGCGAAGCGGCAAAACCGGCTGAGCCTAATTCCGCAATCCGTATTTCGCGCGGGCGCAGCCGCGGCGGGCCGGAAGACAGCAGATCAAGCCTGAACAGCCGCAAGATCTGCGGGGAGACCGGCGGCGCGCCCACACGCACAATCGGCGCCAAATCCAAATCCACCGTGAGCCCTTCGGGCAGGTCAAGATCAGCGATGATCTGCGCGCGCCGATCCGGCGCTGTCAGCACAGCAGTGCGCCAGGCGCCCAGGCTGCGCCCCGCGATTTCGCGCGCCTGCACAAAGCGCTGCAAATCCACGCGGTCCAAGGCATGGATGGTCAGCCCCGCCGCCTGCACCAGCATGAGTGCTACAATCAGCGCAACGGCGGTGCGCCCACCAAGGCTGCCTGGCCACCAGCGCCGCCGCGCGGGCGCGGCGACAGGGGCGGCTTCAGCCACGATCTACCGTGGTTGCCAGCACGTAGCCGCCGCCGCGCACGGTCTTGATCAAGGCGGGGTTGCGGCCATCATCTTCCAGACGGCGGCGCAGGCGCGAAACCGCGACATCAATGGCGCGATCATAAGGGCCCGCTTGCCGCCCACGCAGCAAATCCATCAGCATATCGCGCGTCAGCACGCGATTGGGCCGGTCCAGCAGCACCAGCAACAATTCATATTCCCCCCCGGTCAAGGGCACTTCTACCCCATCGGGATTGAGCAGGCGTCGGCGCGAAGGCTCCAAAGTCCAGCCGGAAAAACTGATCGCCTTGGCGGGCGGTTCCTTGGCGGCGGCGCCATCGCCAGACGCGCGGCGCAGCACGGCGCGAATGCGCGCCAGTAACTCACGCGGGTTGAACGGCTTTGCCAAGTAGTCATCGGCGCCGAGTTCAAGCCCCACGATGCGGTCCGTTTCTTCCCCCATCGCGGTCAGGATCACGATCGGCACATCGGATTGCGTGCGGAGCCAGCGCGCGAAATCAAGCCCAGGTTCGCCCGGCATCATGAGATCGAGCACCACAAGATGATACCGCCCAAGCGGCCAAAGCCGGCGGGCTTCGCGCGCATCCCGCGCAGAACTCACCCGCAAGCCCTGTTTTTCCAGGAAGCGGGAGAGAAGGTCGCGGATTTCGCGATCATCATCAACAATCAGGATATGCGGTGCGTTTTCCATGTCCTGTTACATTAGTGTTTCTGGCGCGCCATGCATCAGCCGATGTTGCGAAGTGTGTCTGGCGCGGCGCCTGTTGCTGTTCGTTTCACTTTGCCATGCCCCAGGCCTTTTGCCAGCAATATTCGCGCACCAAGATATTGCGTAACGGAACAGCGCTTGACTTGCCCCCGAAACTACCCTGGCCTGTCTCCGCCGATGCGCCCTGGCTTACTGCTGGGGCGCATCATTTTTTTGCGGCCACGTCACACCGGCTGCAAAGCGCGATGCGGCCCGGCGGGTGGCAGGATGATGATGGGATCACCCGCACGCAGCCCCCCGCCTTGCAGCACAATCGCCATGACGCCTGATTTGCGGATCAGCCCGCCCGCGGAATCGCGCCCGAGCATTGCCGCCATCAGCCCCGGCTGGAAATGATCTAGCTGGGCGCAGGGATTGCGGAGCCCCGTTATTTCCACAATCGCCTCAGTGCCCAGGCAAAGCTGCGTGCCGGTGCCAAGGCACAGTAGGTCAATGCCGCGCGTCGTCACATTCTCCCCGATATCGCCGGGCTTGAGCGTGAAGCCATGTGGCGCGAGTTCTTCGAAGATTTCCGCGTGCAGCAGATGAATCTGGCGCAGATTGGGCTGCGAAGGATCACGCGCGACGCGGGAGCGATGCTTCACCGTGACCCCAGCATGGGCATCGCCTTCCACGCCAAGCCCGGCGAGAAGTTTCAGGCTTTCAACCGGCTGCTTGCTGAA
>JBBAUC010000123.1:0-9787 GCA_040398485.1 Roseomonas sp.
GCATTGATCGCCCGCTGACGCGGACCAAGGATTGGAACCGCTTTGCCGGCCATGTGGCCACGGTGGAACTCTCCATCCCGTTTGATGGCCGCAAGCGTTTCCGTGGCACAGCACTTGGTGCTGATGACCAGGAAGCGCGGCTCAGGCTGGATGATGGTACTGAATTGGCGCTGCCGCGCGGCAATATCCGCCGCGCCAAGCTGGTGCTGACCGACGAATTGATCGCGGCGACGGCGAAAGCCGCTGACCCAACAACGATGACCCATTAAGGAGAATGCGCCATGGCCGTTGACATCGCCATTGCCCGTCCAGAATTGCTGCAAGTGGCCGAAGCCGTCGCGCGCGAAAAAATGATCGAGCGTGAGGAAGTGCTGGAAGCCATGGAACAGGCGATCCAGAAAGCTGGCCGCGCCAAATACGGGCTTGAGAAAGATATCCGCGCCACCATTGACCGCAAGGATGGCCGCGTGAAGCTGGAACGCTTCACCGAAGTGGTGGAAGCCGAACCGGTTGAAAGCGAAGCCACGCAAATCCCGCTGCGCATCGCGCTAAAAATCAAGCCTGGCATTCAGCTTGGCGAATTCATCGTGGACCCGTTGCCGCCGATTGATTTCGGCCGCATCGCCGCGCAAACCGCGAAGCAGGTGATTGTCCAGCGCGTGCGTGAAGTGGAACGCCGCAAGCAATTCGAAGAATACAAGGACCGCGTTGGTGAAATCATCAATGGCACGGTCAAGCGCACCGAATACGGGAACCTGATGGTGGAACTGGGCCGCGCCGAAGCGCTGCTGCGGCGTGATGAAACCATCCCCCGCGAAGCCTTCCGCAATGGTGATCGTGTGCGCGCCTATATCTACGATGTGCGCGAAGAACCGCGCGGGCCGCAGATTTTCCTCTCTCGCACCCATCCTGGGTTTCTGGCGAAGCTATTCGCGCAGGAAGTGCCGGAGATTTATGATGGCATCATCGAAATCAAGGCCGTGGCGCGCGACCCTGGCAGCCGCGCCAAGATGGCGGTGATCAGCCGCGACAGTTCCATTGACCCCGTCGGCGCCTGTGTTGGTATGCGTGGTTCGCGCGTGCAGGCGGTGGTTGCTGAATTGCAAGGTGAGAAAATTGACATCATCCCCTGGTCACAGGACCAGGCCACCTTCATCGTGAATGCGCTCGCCCCCGCTGAAGTCAGCAAGGTAGTGCTGGATGATGAAGGCCGCCGCGTGGAAGTGGTGGTGCCGGATGATCAGCTGAGCTTGGCCATTGGTCGTCGCGGGCAGAATGTGCGCCTGGCGTCGCAGCTTACGCGTTATGATGTGGATATTCTGACGGAAGCCGAGGAAAGCGAACGCCGCCAGGAAGAATTCCGCCGCCGCACCGGGCTTTTTGTGGAAGCGCTGGATGTGGATGATGTGATTGCGGGGCTTCTGGTGCAGGAAGGCTTCGGTTCCATCGAAGACATCGTGCAGGCACCGGATGAGGAATTGGCCGAAATCGAAGGCTTTGATGAAAGTGTCGCCGCAGAATTGAAGCGCCGCGCTGAAACCTTCATTGAAAAGCGGGATGCGGAAATGGATGAAAAGCGCCGCAGCCTGGGTGTGGATGATGTGCTGATGGATGTGGGCGGCTTCACGCCGGCCATGATGGTCACGCTTGGCGAAAAGGGCGTTAAGTCCCTAGAAGATCTGGCCGATCTTGCTGGTGATGAGCTGGTGGAAATCCTCGGCGCCGAAGCGTTGGATGAGGAAACGGCCAATGCCATCGTCATGGAAGCTCGTCGTCGTGCCGGTTGGCTCGGCGATGAGGCATGAGGCATAGCCCTGGCCGAAGCCCTCGCCCTGCCGGAGGAAGATGAGCCCGAAAAGGGCCCGCTTCGCCGTTGCATTGTTTCGCGCGAAAGCCTGCCCAAAGCGGAAATGATCCGTTTTGTGCTTGGCCCGGGGCGGGAAATCGTGCCGGATTTGGCCGAAAGGCTCCCCGGGCGGGGAATGTGGTTGAGCGCGCGGGGCGATGTGCTAGAAAGCGCCATCAGCCGGGGGGCTTTTACGCGCGCAGCGCGCGGTCCTGTGGTTGTTCCGCCCGGTCTTACGGCGTTACTGCAACGGGGCCTCCGCACTAGGATTGCTGATCTGCTGGGGCTTGCACGCCGGGCAGGGCAGGCGGTGGCGGGCTGGCAGGCGGCGCGGGAATGGCGTAGCGCTGATCGTATTGCCCTGTTGGTGCAGGCCAGTGATGGCAGCCCGGCAGAGCGTGAACGCCTCTCGGGCGGTGGTATTGCGGCAGTAATGCCCTTGACCGCCGCTGAATTGGGGCGCGTTTTTGGGCGTGACCACATTGTTCATGTGGCGGTTGCGCCGGGCCGTTTGGCGGAAGCCATCCGGTGCGAGGCGACCAGGCTTTCGGGCCTTGGCGCGTTGGAAGTGGCTAAATCCTAAGGGCTGCCGGATGTTTCGGCGGTTCCATGCGTAACATATGATCGGGTTCGAAGCGGCGAATGAGTGACCAGAACGAGCAGGACGCGGGTAAAAGCAGGCTGAGCCTTCGGCCCGGCGGACGCCTCGAGCTTGGCAAGACGGTGGATGCGGGCAGCGTCCGCCAATCCTTCAGCCATGGCCGATCCAAGACCGTACAGGTAGAGGTTGTGAAGAAACGCGTGGTGGCGCCAAGCCCGGTTCGGCCCGGGATCGGTGTTCCCGCCGCGCGCACCCTTGGCCCGGCACCCGCCGCGCCCGCACCCGCACCAGTCGCGGCAGCGCCAGCACCAGTCGAAGCGCCAACACCCGCCGCGGCGCCGCCCCCGCCGGCGGCACCAGTGACCGAGGCGCCTCTGGCACCTGCGCCAGCACCCGTTGCTGCGCCTGAGCCAAGCCCAGCCGTGGCAGCGCCCGCTGATCCGCCGCCGGCGGTTGTCCCGGAGACACCTGCGCCTGCCCCCGAACCCATGGCAGCAGCGCCGGCAGCCCCGGCGCCCGCACCAGCCCCCACGCCCGCACCGGCCCCGGCGCCAAGCGCAACCCGCGTAGCGATGGCGCCGCCCCCTTCCGGCCGGCCCGGTGCGGCATCTGGGCGCCCCGCCGCAGGGGGCGCAGGCCGCCAAGGCGCAGGTGGCCAAGCAGGCCGCACCACCAGCACGGGCCGGCCTCTGACCCAGTCAGAACTCGCCACCCGTCAGCGCGTGCTGGAAGAAAACCGCCGCGTGGAAGCGCAGCGCCAACGCGACGACCGTGAACGCCAGGCGCTGATGGTGCGTTCGGCTGCCGAAGAAGCTGCGCGCCGTGTGGAAGAAGAAGCCCGCGCCAAGGAAGACGCCGCCCGCCGTGCTGAGGAAGAAGCCCGCGCTGCGGTGGAAGCTGCGCGCCGCCCCGCCCCCGCGCCGCAAGCCGCCGCAGCACCTGCCGCCGCGCCTGGTCGCGCGCCGGCTGGTGCGCCCGCGCGCAGGCCAACCACGCCTTCAGAGCCACCGGTCAAGCTGACGCTCAAGGCGCGCTCGCCATCCGATGAGGATGAGGATGGGCCACGCCGCCCTGCCATGCGACGCCCCGGCGCGCCGGCAGGACCCGCCAAGCGCTTGGCGCCTGCGCCCGTGAAGAAGCCCCCGCCCGGGGCGGATCGGCGCCGCGAAGGCCGCATTGATGTGGCGGCAGCGCTGGAAGGTGAGGATGAACGTACGCGTTCCATCGCCTCTGTCCGGCGTGCGCGTGAACGTGAACGGCGCCAGCAGGAATTGGCGCGTCTGCGTTCCGGTACGGAACGCGTGGTGCGCGATGTGGTGGTGCCGGAAAGCATCACCGTGCAGGAATTGGCCAATCGTATGGCTGCCCGTGGTGGGGATGTGGTGAAAAGCCTCTTCCGCATGGGCGTCATGGCGACGCTGACGCAAAACATTGATGCCGATACGGCGGAACTCGTAGTCCAGGAATTCGGCCATCGGGTGAAGCGCGTCAGCGAAGCTGATGTCGAAATCGGCCTGGAAGGTGCGCAGGACGCTGATACGGAATTGCTGCCGCGTCCGCCCGTGGTGACCATCATGGGCCATGTGGATCACGGCAAAACCAGCCTTTTGGACGCGCTGCGCAAGACCGATGTTGTCGCCCATGAAGCGGGTGGCATCACCCAGCATATTGGCGCCTATCAAATCACGGTCCCCGCCGGGGATCGCGTGACCTTCATTGATACGCCTGGCCATGAAGCCTTCACCGCCATGCGCGCGCGCGGCGCATCGGTGACCGATATGGTGGTGCTGGTTGTCGCCGCTGATGATGGTGTCATGCCGCAAACGGTGGAAGCCATCCGCCATGCCCGCGCGGCCAAGGTGCCGTTGATTGTCGCGGTCAATAAGATTGATAAGCCCGGCGTGAAGCCCGAACGCGTGAAGCAGGAATTGCTGCAACACGAAATCGTGGTGGAAAGCCTGGGCGGCGAAACCCAGGAAATCGAGGTTTCGGCAACCCAGAAGATCAATCTGGACAAGCTGCTGGAAGCGATTTCGCTGCAAGCAGAAATCTTGGATCTGCGCGCCAATCCGGACCGTGCTGCGGAAGGCACGGTCATTGAAAGCAAGCTCGATCGCGGCCGGGGTCCGGTGGCGACGGTGCTGGTGCAGAAGGGTACACTCAAGCAAGGCGATATCGTGGTGGCCGGCGCCGAATGGGGCCGGGTGCGCGCCATGCTGGATGATAAGGGCCGACCGCTGAAAGATGCCGGGCCTTCCTTGCCCGTCGAAATCCTGGGCCTGTCCGGTGTGCCGACAGCGGGCGAGAATTTCATCGCGGTGGAAAATGAAGCCCGCGCGCGGGAAATTTCCGAATTCCGTCAGCGCAAGCTGCGTGACAAGGCGACTGCCACCGCAGGTGCCGGCCGTGGGAGCCTGACCGATATGCTGGCCCGCATCCAGGCGGGTGAGCAGAAGGAAGTGGCCGTTGTGGTGAAGGCCGATGTGCAGGGTAGCTCGGAAGCCATTGGTGTTACGCTCGGCAAGCTTGGCAATGAAGAAGTGCGCGTGCGCGTGCTGCATAGTGCCGTGGGTCAGATCACTGAATCTGATATCCAGTTGGCCAAGGCATCGGATGCGGTGATCGTTGCCTTCAATGTGCGCGCCACATCGCAAGCGCGTGATCTGGCGACCCGCGAGGGGGTGGAGATTCGCTATTACTCCATCATCTACGAAGTCGCCGATGACATTGAAAAGCTGGTCAAGGGCAAGTTGGCGCCCGTGCAGCGCGAGAAGTTCCTGGGCTATGCGCAGATTTTGCAGGTCTTCGAAGTCAAGCGCATCGGCAAGGTTGCCGGCTGCCGTATCACGGAAGGCCAGGTCAAGCGCGGTGCCGGGGTGCGGTTGCTACGCGATGGCGTCGTGATCCATCAGGGCGAATTGTCCACGCTGCGGCGCTTCAAGGATGATGTGCGCGAAGTGGGCAATGGCCTGGAATGCGGCATGTCCTTTGCCAATTACGATGATATCCGCGTTGGCGATCAGATCGAATGCTATGAGACGGAGACGGTAGCGGGCTGATCAGAAGCCCGAAGCCGTGCCGCCTTTCTGGCAAGCCTGGACCATAAGGCCCAGGCAGGGAAATCATTCATGAGCAAGCATCAGCATCAAGGCCGGGCGGAAGGCCCTTCCCAGCGGCAATTGCGCGTGGCGGAAGAAGTGCGCCATGCGCTTTCCGCCGTCTTCGCGCGTGAGGAATTCCGCGATCCTGCCTTGCTGGGCGTGCATCTGACGGTCACGGAAGTGCGCGCCTCACCGGATTTGAAGCATATGACAGCGTTTGTTGCAGCACTCGGGCGCGAAGTCACAAAGGAAGAATTGGGCGGCCTCAGGCGTGTCAGTTCCTTCCTGCGGCGGGAGGTTTCCCATAGCGTGCGGCTGAAATTCGCGCCTAATCTGCATTTCCAGCCTGATACCGCGCTTGATTACGCCATGCATATTGATGAAGTGATGCGCCGGCCGGAAGTGCAGCGCGACCTGCAAGCCAAGCCCGATGAGGATGACAAGGCATGAGCGAGGCTCGCGAAAAGCGCCCTGGTCCACCGCGCGGCAAACACCGCCAGCACAAGAAGCCGAAAGGTCTTGCGCTGGATGGATGGCTGATCATTGACAAGCCAACGGGCGTGGGTTCGACCGATGTGGTCACGCTGTGCAAGCGCGGTTTCAATGCGCAGAAATGCGGGCATGGCGGCACGCTTGATCCGCTGGCAACGGGCGTGCTGCCAATTGCCTTTGGCGCGGCGACGAAGACCGTGCCTTATGTGATGGATGGTACGAAAACCTATCGCTTCACGCTGACATTCGGCGAAGCGCGGGATTCCGATGATGCCGATGGCAAGGTGATCGCCACGTCAGATGCGCGGCCCGATGACGCGACCATCCAAGCCGCGCTGCCGCAATTCATCGGCGATATCATGCAGGTGCCGCCGATATTCTCGGCCATCAAGGTCGCTGGTGAACGCGCCTATGATTTGGCACGCGCGGGTGAGATTCCGGAATTGGCGCCGCGCCCGGCCCGGGTTGATCGGTTTGAACTGATTGAACGGCCCGATGCCGATACCGCCGTGTTTTTCGTTGAATCCGGCAAGGGCGTTTACATGCGAAGCCTGGCGCGCGACATCGCGCGGGCCTGCGGCACGGTTGGGCATATCACGGCGCTGCGGCGCATGCGTGTTGGGCCTTTTCACGAAAAAGATGCCGTGGCCCTGGACAAGATCGCCGTTTCCGGCGATACGCCCCCCCCTTCCCCGGCGCTTCTGCTGCCGGTGACGACCGCGCTGGCCGACATCCCGGCGCTGGCCCTCACCGAAGCGGAAGCCGCGCGGCTCTCATTCGGCCAGCATATCCCGCTGGTTGATTTCATGGGCCGCGTACCGCGTGAGGCCAACCCCGATGGGGGCTTGGCCAGAGCGATGGTGGGGGGGCGCCTGATGGGTCTGGCCCGCTTGGAAGAAGGCTTATTGAAGCCAGAGCGGTGGTTGGGTCAGGGCGATTCTTGAACCATTGCCGGGCCATGCCCGGACGAGAGGAGAAATCCGATGTCGATCACCGCGGAGCGTCGTACGACGCTTATTTCCGAATACGCCATCAAGCCGGGCGATACCGGCAGCCCGGAAGTGCAGGTAGCCCTGCTGTCTGAGCGCATTGTCAACCTGACCGAGCATCTGAAGACCCATGCCAAGGACTTCCATTCCCGGCGCGGCTTGCTCGGGCGGGTGGGGCAGCGCCGTGGCTGGCTGGGTTACGTGAAGAAGACGGACCAGAAGCGCTATGAGACGCTGATTGGCCGGCTTGGGCTGCGCCGGTAAGGCGTTCTGTTTGGCGCCTTGCGCCGACCAGAAAAAAGGGGGTTTCGGCCCCCTTTTTGTTTTTCTACCCGCTTACTTCTTCGCCGCCGGCGGCATACCCGGCAGCATACCCCCTGGCATTTGCATGGAAGGCGCACCAGCGGGGCGCTGGAAACGCGCGACATCCTGCGTTCCATAGGTCACGCGCAAAGCCTCAAGCGCGCCCTGCACACCAGGCGCACTGCCTTGGGAGCGCAACATCACCCCATCATCGGTAAAGCAACCGGTGCCGGAACCTTGCGGCCCCTCATGCCGCCAGTTCGTGCAAGCAACACCTGCCACACGATCCGCGCCAAGCTTGGTGAAGCGCGCGGATTCAAGCGCGCGCACATGGCTCGCCGCCTGGGCCATGGGGATATCCATCACCATGGGCTGGGGCATTTGCATGACCATAAAACCCTTCTGCCCGGCGAAATCGGCGATGGTGTAACCCATGCCCGGCAGTTCCACGCGCATCAGGCGCGGTGCTGCTGCCCAGGCCATGGTCACTTCCTGCATGGGGCCGGCGCCCGAAACACGATAGGTCACGGCCACATCGCGGCTTGGGAATAGCCGCGGCGCTTCCTGCGCCAAAGCGGGCGGGCTGAAGGCAAGGGCGGTGATGGCGAGAAAAACTGACCGCATGGGGTCCTCCTGAACGGCACGCCAAAAGGCATGAGCCGACACTTCATAACATGCGTTCGGGCGGTGTTTATTTAAGGCGCCAGCGCGGCAAGTTCAGGGCATTGCCCGCCGGGGCAAATTCTCACCTTCAAAGTAACGCGGGTTGGATGCCTGGAAGCCATCTGTCGTTTCGCGCCGCCGCACACAGGCCATGGTGGATTGCGCCAGGCTTCGCCAATCAGTCGCGCTGCGGGATGCTTCCAGAAGGCACCGGTCATAAACGGTATATTGAAAACCAGGGCCGCAGCCGAAACTCGGGCGATCCGCGCTCGCAGCGGTCAGTATCACCCGGTTGGGCTTTGTCATCGGGGCTTCGGTGAAAATCCCCGAATAGCAGCCGGAGACAAGCACAATCGTGGGCGCATCACCGCAGCCGCTTTCCAAGGCCCGATTCAGAATGGCGGGTGAAAGGATTTGGCGGCTCGCGGCCAGGAAAATCCCCTGCTGCTGCGCCCCATGGGCCGTGACATAGACCAGACAACCTTCACCCGATGCCGGGCGCAGCGCAGATATGGCGGAAACCACAGCCTGCCGCGTCGCCAATTGCGCCTTTCCCTGATCAATGACGGGTTGGGCGGCGCTGAAGCGCTTGGTCTGGCCTCGGACAAGGTTGGGGGCCATGATCTCTTGCAACGCCTCAACCGCATTGTCCCAGACGGGCAGGCTGCCATCACCCGCCACAAGTACGGCCCGGTAGGGCGGGCTGATGGCCGGCGGGCTGCCCTGCTGCTCGACAGAGGCGCAGCCCGACAGCAAGAGTAGAGCAATCAAAAACTTCCGCATGGCAGCATCTTTCATCATGTCCGGGTCAAGCCCCGGGCAAAGGCTACCCCTGTTCTTTCGGGAAGGTAAAGTTTTTGGGCCTTTCCGCCGCTTTGCTGGCCAATCCCGCAAGTTTCCTGTGGTATTTTCCCTCAATCCGCGCCATATGCGCCCCTGGTGCTGCCCGGCCGGAAGCCGGGGCGCCAACCGCCGCGCACGCTGCGGGTTAGGACAGTTCTTCAAGTCGTGGCTTCGGATAGGGACCACCGCGGCGTTTCCGGCCACATGGGCGGCCTTCCCGTCGCGCCTTTCCGCGATGGGCCCACCCCATGCCGCCCGAGACGCCGATAAAACGGCCCCGCCACCGAGTATCCTCGGCGCTTTCCTGTCTTTACCCTTTGCGTCGCATTCCGGGGCCACCAGGCCCCTTCTGCCGCGCTGTCGCCCAAAGGGGATGCGGCGTGGTTCGCGCTGGCATGGGCCAGCGCCCGAGAGGATGACGATGTTCGACAATTACTTCCGCAAGGAAATCGCCTGGGGCGGCAAGACCCTGGTTCTGGAAAGCGGCAAGATCGCCCGCCAGGCCGATGGTGCCGTGATGGCCCGTTTGGGTGACACCATTGTGCTTTGCACCGCCGTTGGCGCGCGTTCTGCGAAGCCGGGGCAGGATTTCTTCCCGCTGACCGTGCATTACCAGGAAAAGACCTTCGCCGCCGGCAAGATCCCGGGCGGCTTCTTCAAGCGTGAAGGCCGGCCTTCCGAATTCGAAACCCTGACGTCGCGCCTGATTGACCGCCCGATCCGCCCGCTTTTCCCCGAAGGCTTCCGCAATGAAGTCCAGGTGGTTGCTACCGTCCTGTCGCATGATCTGGAAAATGATCCCGATATCGTCGCCCTGGTGGGTTGCTCCGCCGCGCTGACGCTTTCCGGCATTCCCTTTTTCGGTCCGGTCGGCGCGGCGCGCGTTGGCTATATCAATGGCGCCTATGTGCTGAACCCAACCGCTGATCAGCGCAAGGAAAGCGTGCTG